>CBDUCN010000261.1:0-7627 GCA_965365655.1 uncultured Gammaproteobacteria bacterium
GACGACCACGCGCGTGCCCGTCTCATCCAGCCGGCCGCAGACCGCGTCCAGCGTGCCGCGCGTCGAATTCCGTCAGGACGCCCGATTCCGCCGGCCGCTCACGGCGCGCGCGTCACCGCTCGTCCTCATCCAGCGGCGACGTGAGCTCCTCGTCCAGCATCGCGTCGCGATCCACCATCACGTGGCGCCAGTCGGCGAGCGTCAGCGTGCCGTCCTCACCGTCCTCGTAGCTCACCTGGATGACGCCGGCCTCCGTGTCCAGCGAGACCACCTCGAAGCGTCGGCGCAGCGGATCCCGATACCAGGTTCCGACCACCGGCGCCTCGGCGGGCGCATTCGTCGCCATCGTTCCGCCTCCCGGGCCAGCGCCCGTGAGAAACCATTCGGCGCACCCTAGCGCCGGCGGCACCGGCGGGTGCTGATCCAAATCAAGGGCCCGCCGACGCGGCCACGAGCGGCCCGTGACCTGCATCCGGGAATGGCTGTCCGGCGACGGGAAGCCCTGCGGCGGCCCGGGCCGCGGACCGCCAGCGCAGCGACGCCGGGCGAACGCGTCGCGGGCGGAACCGGGCACCCGTCAGATCCGGATTGCCGCACGCCCGCCGTGCGCGCACGGGCCCGCCGCGCCGCTACTGCAGCCGCGGTGCGTACAGCAGCCCGCCGCGGTTCCACGGCGCGTTCTGCCCGCGCCTGAGCTTGAGCGCGCTGTCGCGGCCGAGGTTGCGGGCGAAGATCTCGCCGTAGTTGCCGACGGCGGACAGCACCTGCACGACCCAGCCCTCGGGGAGACCGAGACGCTTCACGAAGCGCCCGTCCAGGTCCAGCAGGCCGCGGATCTCGTCGCTCTTCGCGATCTTCGCGATCGCGGCCGCGTTCGTGCTGTCGATGCCGCGTTCCTCGGTGTTGATCAGCACCGCGAGCACGACGCGCGCGAGCAGCAGCCAGTCGGGGTCGGCCGCGGACACGGCCGGCGCGAGCGGCTCCTTGGAGATGAACTCCGGCAGCACGCGCGCGGAGGCCGGGTCGGCGAGCGTGACGCGCAGCGCGTGCAGCTGCGACTGGTCGCTGGTCGCGACCGCGCACTCGCCGGCCTCGAAGGCCTTCTTCATCGCGTCGAAGCCGTCCACCGGAACGGCCGTGTAGCGCATCTCGTTGGCCGTGAAGTAGTTCGCGAGGTTGCGCTCGGTGGTGGTGCCCGGCTTCACGCACACGCTCGCGCCATCGAGCTCGAGCGCGTAGCGCGGGCCGTCCTCGCGGCGTGCGAGGAAGCCCTGGCCGTCGAAGAACAGGATGCCGGCGAACGCGATGCCGAACTCGGCCTCGCGCGCGAAGGTCCACGTCGAGTTCCTCGACAGCACGTCGATGCGCCCGTCGCGCAGCGCCTCGAAGCGGCCGTTGACGCCGAGCGGCGTGAACTCGACGGCGTCCGCGCTGCCGAGCAGCGCGACGGCCAGCGCGCGGCAGTAGTCGACGTCCAGGCCCTGCCAGCGTCCGTCGCGCAGGATCGAGAAGCCCGGGATTCCCTCGCTGACGCCGCAGCGCAGGGTGCCGCGGCTCTTCACGCCGTCGAGCACGGCGCCAGCCTGCGCGGCGGGCGGCACGGCCAGCACGCCGGCGGCCGCGAGCAGCAGCGTGGCGAACGTGTTGCGGATCGTGGATGCAGGAGTCATCGCGAATCGTCTCCGTTGTGCCGGGCTCACCAGCTCAACACCGACCAGTGCGGCACCTGCGTCTGCTCGAGGCCCGAGCTGCGGCGCCACTGCAGGTTGCCGCTGCCGTCGTTGTCGTAGAGGTAGTACGGCGGCGCGTTCTTCGGCGTCACCTTGATCACGGTGCGGTCGCCCATCCGGCGCTCCTCGATCTCGTGGTTGCCGCGGGTCACGACGCGCACGTCCGAGCGCATGGAGCCGACGAGGTCGGCGCCGCTGATCGCGCCCGGCGCGCGCTCGATCGGCGGCGGCGCGTCCAGAGGCTGCGTCGCCGGGTCCTGGCCCTGCACGGCGGTGACGGCGATCGCGAGGAGCGTCGCGAGGAGCGCATGCGGCGCCGCGTGCGCAGTGCGCGCGCGCGCGGCCACGGCCGGATTCGAGTCGAGGATGTAAGTGGTCACGGCTCGTCGCGTGTGCGCTCGTCGGCGCCGCCGGTCACCGCGGCGCGACGGCGCCGTGCACGGTGATCCCGGGGGCCGGCGGAGTCTACAGCACGCGCGGCGGGGGCACGGGCCCGGCGGGCTGCCCTGCGGCGGGACGCGGCCACATCGCGAACGCGATGATGCGGGTGCGAGGGCGCGGCGGCGCCGCGAACCCATGCCGCGCCTGTGTCCCGCCCGGCCGCCCGCGTCAGGCCGCGGCGAGCGGCGGCACGCGTCCTGCCCACGGTCTCGCCTCCTCGAGCTGGCTCGCGAGACGGAGCAGCACCGGCTCCTCGCCGAGGCGCGCGGTGAACTGCACCCCGACCGGCAGCCCGCTCGCGGTCCAGTGCAGCGGCAGCGAGATCGCGGGCTGGCCGCTCGCGTTCGCGATGAACGCGTACGGCGAGAAGCGCGTCATGCGCCGCCTGAGCTCGAACGGGTCGCCCGACGTGTAGACCAGCGTGCCCAGCTCGACCGGCGGCTGCGCCAGCGTGGGCGTGAGCCACAGGTCGTGCTCGCCGAAGAAGCGGGTGTACGCGCGCACCTCGGCCTGGATGTCCTGCACCGCGAGCAGGTAGTCGGACGCCGACAGCGTGCGCCCGCGCTCCTGCAGCGCCCACACGAACGGCGTGAAGTGCCCGGGCTCCGGGGTCCTCCCGGTCCGCCGCGCCCAGTCGTCGATCATCCAGCACACGCAGACCGCGATCAGCGTGGTGAAGCGCTGCCACAGCACGTCCGCGGCGAACACCGGGGCCGCCTCCTCCACGACGTGGCCCAGCGACTCGCACAGCGCCGCCGTCTCGCGCACCGCGCGCTCGCACTCCGGGTCGATGGGGTCGCCTAGCGGCGTGCTCGTCGAGAAGCCGATGCGCAGCCGCCCGCCCGGCGCGCCGACCTCGTCCGCGTACGGGCGCGCGGGCGCCGGCACGACGCCGGGCTCGCCGGTGGCCGGACCCGCGACCGCGTCGAGCAGGCGCGCGGTGTCGCGCACGCTGCGCGTGACGGCGAGCTCGCCGAAGAAGCCGGAGAGCACGTCGCCGTAGTGCGGCGCCAGCGAGACGAGGCCGCGGGTGGTCTTCAGTCCCACCAGCCCGCAGCACGCGGCCGGGATGCGGGTGGATCCGCCGACGTCGTTGGCGTGCGCCATCGGCACGATGCGCGCCGCGACCGCCGCACCCGCGCCGCCGCTAGAGCCGCCGGTGGTGCGCGACAGATCCCACGGGTTGTGGCACGGGCCGGCCCAGCCGGACTCCGTGGTCGCGCCTATCGCGAGCTCCGGGAGGTTGGTCTTGCCGAAGGTCACGAGCCCGGCGCGCGTGAACCGCAGGTACAGCTCGCTGTCCACCGCGGGCACGTAGTCGTCCAGAAAGCGCGTGCCCTCGGTGAAGCGCACGCCCGCGACCTCGGCGCCGAAGTCCTTCATCAGGAACGGCACCCCGGCGAACGGCGCGTCCAGCCGCGGCGTCGCCGCCGCCGCGCGCGCGTGCTCGTACATCGGGATGACCACCGCGTTGAGCGCGCCGTTCAGCCGCTCGCAGCGCGCGATGGCGGCGTCGACGAGCTCCAGCGCGGACAGCTCGCCGTCGCGCACGAGCTGCGCGAGCGCGGTCGCGTCCAGGGTCGTGAGGGCGGACTCGGGCGTGGACATCGCAGACGGGATCTCGCGGTTGCGGCAGCGGGGCGCGCCGTCACCTGGACGGCGCGCAGAGCGCCGATGATGCCATTACCGTGCGGCCGCGGCGACGCGGCGGCTCAGCCCGCCCTGTCCCACCCCCACCACGCGCACACCGCCTGCCCCATGACCAGCGGCTTGTCCTCGTCGGGCAGCCACGGCAGCTCCTCGGTGAACATCGTGACGCACTGCCGCCACGACACGGGCATCTTCGTGATGTCGGTGCCCCAGAACATGCGGGCCGGACCGAACGCGTCGTAGATCCGGCGCAGGTACACGTGCATCGCCGGGAACGGGTAGCCCTCGCTCGAGTAGCCGGGCGCGCCGGTGGCCTTCACCGCGACGTTCGGGTACCTCGCGAGCGCCAGCAGGTCGGGCATGTGGGTCATCGCGGCGGCGTCCTTCAGAGTGGTGTTGCCGCCGCGGCCGCCGAGGTGGTCGATCGTCAGCCGCAGGCCGGGGTGGCGCTCGGCGATCGTCGCGATGTCGCGCAACGAGTCCGTCGCGAGCATCGCGATCGGAACGCCGGCGCGCTCGGCGGCCGTCCACAGCCACTCGAGCGTGCCGTCCGCGAGCCAGGTCCGTCCCGGCTCACCGAGGAACAGGTAGCGCAGGCCCAGCATGCCGGGCTGCTCCCGCCAGCTCGCGATGCGCGACGGCGTCTGCGGATCGTCCAGCGCGAGCGAGCCCATGATCGCGAAGCGCCCGGGGTGCTCGCGCACCGCGTCGAACGCCATCGCGGTGGAGTCCGGGTCCCACGACGGCGGGTGGATCACCGCCGCGTCGACGCCCGCCTCGTCCATCAGGCCGACGGCCTCCGCGGTCGTGAACGCGGTGACCTGGCGGTGCGCCCGGTTGCTCGGAAGACCGCTGCCCCACAGGTGGATCTGCGCGTCGACGATCTGCATGGTGCTCTCCTCGCGTGACGGCACGCGCCGGGCCCGGCGGCCGGCGAGCGGTCCGCCGACGCGGGCGTGCGTTCCGGCGGCGCCGGCACGAAGGGCAGAAGAACCCCGGTCCGCGCCTGCGGACCGGGGCTTGCGTCAGCCGTCTCAGGCGACCTTCAGCTCCACCGCGATCTTCTTGCCCTGCTCGGCCGCCGACGTGAAGTCCGGCATCTGATCGAAGTTCAGGTAGCGGTAGATCTCCGGCGCCATCGAGTCGATCTTCGTCGCGAACTGCATGTACTCGTCCACCGACGGCAGCTTGCCCATCACCGACGCGATCGCGGCGAGCTCGGCGCTGGACAGGTACACGTTCGCGCCCTGGCCGAGGCGGTTCGGGAAGTTGCGCGTCGACGTGGAGACCACCGTCGAGTTCGCGGCCACCCGCGCCTGGTTGCCCATGCACAGCGAGCAGCCCGGCATCTCGGTGCGCGCGCCGGCGCTCGCGTAGATGTTGTAGAAGCCCTCCTCGCGCAGCTGGTGCTCGTCCATCTTCGTCGGCGGCGCGACCCACAGCCGGGTCGGGATGCTCTGCCCCGACGCCTGCAGCAGCTTGCCGGCGGCGCGGAAGTGCCCGATGTTGGTCATGCACGAGCCGATGAACACCTCGTCGATCTTCGTGCCCGCGACCTCGGACAGCGGCTTCACGTCGTCGGGGTCGTTGGGGCACGCGAGCAGCGGCTCGGTGATCTCGTTCATGTCGATCTCGATCACCTCGGCGTACTCGGCGTCGGTATCGGCGCGCATCAGGGTCGGGTTCGCGAGCCACTCCTCCATCGCCTGCGCGCGGCGCTCCAGCGTGCGCGCGTCCTGGTAGCCGTTCGCGATCATCCAGCGCAGCATCACGACGTTGGAGCGCAGGTACTCGGCCACCGACTTCTCGCTGAGCTCGATGGTGCAGCCACCCGCGGAGCGCTCGGCGCTCGCATCGGACAGCTCGAAGGCCTGCTCCACGGTCAGATCCGGAAGCCCCTCGATCTCGAGGATGCGGCCGTTGAACACGTTCTTCTTGCCCTTCTTCTCGACCGTCAGCAGCCCGCGCTGGATCGCCGCGTACGGGATCGCGTTGACGAGGTCGCGCAGCGTGATGCCGGGCTGCATCTTGCCGGTGAAGCGCACCAGCACCGATTCCGGCATGTCCAGCGGCATCACGCCGAGCGCCGCGGCGAACGCGACGAGGCCGGAGCCGCCGGGGAAGGAGATCCCGAGCGGGAAGCGGGTGTGGGAGTCGCCGCCGGTGCCGACCTGGTCGGGCAGCAGCATGCGGTTCAGCCACGAGTGGATGATGCCGTCGCCGGGGCGCAGCGACACGCCGCCGCGGTTGGTGATGAAGTCCGGCAGCGTGTGCTGGGTCTCGATGTCCACCGGCTTCGGGTACGCCGCGGTGTGGCAGAAGGTCTGCAGCACGAGATCCGCCGAGAACCCGAGGCACGCGAGCTCCTTGAGCTCGTCGCGGGTCATCGGACCGGTGGTGTCCTGGCTGCCGACGGTGGCCATGCGCGGCTCGCAGTAGGTTCCGGCGCGCACGCCGTCGACGCCGCACGCCTTGCCGACGATCTTCTGCGCCAGCGTGAAGCCCTTCTGGCTCTCGCCGGCGGAATCGGGGCGGCGGAACACGTCGGTCGCACCCTTGCCGAGCACCTCGCGTGCGCGCTCGGTGAGGCTGCGCCCGATGATCAGCGGGATGCGCCCGCCGGCCTGCGCCTCGTCGAGCAGCACGTCGCTCTTCAGCGAGCAATCCGTGATCACGTTGCCCTTCTCGTCGAGCACCTTGCCCTCGTAGGGCTTCACGGTGATCACGTCGCCCATGTTCAGCGCCGAGACGTCGCACTCGATCGGCAGCGCGCCGGAATCCTCCAGCGTGTTGAAGAAGATCGGCGCGATCTTGCCGCCCAGCACCACGCCGCCCTGGCGCTTGTTCGGCACGTGCGGGATGTCGTGGCCCATGTGCCAGAGCACGGAGTTGGTCGCGCTCTTGCGCGACGAGCCGGTGCCCACCACGTCGCCGACGTAGGCGACGCCGTGGCCCTTGTTCTTGAGCTGCTGGATGGTCTCGATCGCGTTGTCGATGCCGTCGCGCGGGTTCTTCAGCATCGCGAGCGCGTGCAGCGGGATGTCCGGGCGCGACCACGCGTCCTGCGCGGGCGAGAGATCGTCGGTGTTGGTCTCGCCGGTGACGCGGAACACGGTGAGCGTGATCGCTTCGGGAACCTTGTCGCGGCGCGTGAACCACTCCGCGTCGGCCCACGACTCCATCACGCGCTTCGCGTTCGCGTTGCCGGCCTTCGCCTTCTCGGCGACGTCGTGGAACGCGTCGAACATCAGCAGGGTGCCGCACAGCTGATCCGCGGCCACCGCGCCCAGCGCGTCGTCGTCCAGCAGCTTCACCAGCGGCACGATGTTGTAGCCGCCCATCATCGTGCCCAGCAGCTCGACGGCGCGCTTCGGATCGATCAGCGGCGAGCTGGCCTTGCCGTTCGCGACGTCGGCGAGGAACGCGGCCTTCACGTACGCGGCGTCGTCGACGCCGGGGTTCACGTTGTTCGTGATCAGGTCGAGGACGTAGGCCTCCTCGCCCTTCGGCGGAGACTTCAGAAGCTCCACCAGCTCGGTGACCTGCTGCGCGGTGAGCGGCAGCGGCGGGATGCCCTGCGCCCAGCGCTCCTTCGTGTGCTCGCGGTATGCCTCGATCATCGCCGTGTCCTCGTGGGTCGGGCGCCGGCGCGGGCGCCCGCAGGGCGGCGCGGCGGCGCGGAGAAGCCGGGTCGGCGGGCGCCGCGATCGGGGCCCGCCGGGAACGAGCGGCAAGGTAGCGCACTTGCTTACATGCGTAAAATTGATATTTCGTATCTTGTACATGCAATATTTGCATTCATGGAC
>CBDUCN010000262.1:0-7612 GCA_965365655.1 uncultured Gammaproteobacteria bacterium
CGCGGGCACCCGCGAAGTGTGCGGCCATGTGCGCGACGAACGCGCGCACCTTGGCCGACACGTAGCGCCCGGACGGGTACACCGCGTACACCGCGCCGTCGCCTGCCTGATGGCCGACCCGGTAGCCTTCGAGCACCGTCTCGAGGCGCCCGGCCTCGACGTGACGCTCGACCAGCCAGTCCAGCACCAGGATCAGGCCCAGCCCGGCGACCGCCGCCTGCACCAGCACGTCGGCGCTGCTGGCCTTCAACGGCCCGGTGGCCGGCACCTCGGTGACGCCCTCAGGCCCCTCCAGCCGCCACACGTCCGCGCCCGGCCGCCACAGCGTGCCGGCCTCGTTGAGGCGGAAGGTCAGGCAGTCGTGGGCCGCGAGGTCGGCCGGCGTGCGCGGGCGCCCGCGGCGCTCGAGGTACGCGGGCGCGGCGTAGATCAGGCGCTGCATCGGCGCCAGCCGGCGCGCGACCAGGCTGGAATCCGGCAGCCGGCCGATGCGGATCCCGACGTCGACGCCTTCCTCGACGAGGTCCACCACCCGGTCGGTGAGGCCGAACTCGACGCTGATGTCCGGGTTCGCGGCGAGGAAGTCCACCACCGCGGGCGCGACGTGCACCCGGCCGAACGCGATGGGCGCCGTGATGCGCAGCACCCCGCGCGGCGCCGCGTCGAAGTCGCGCACCGCCTCGCGGGCCTCCTCGACCTCCGCGAGGACGCGCGCCGCGCGCTCCAGCCACAGCTCGCCGGCCCCGGTCAGGGTCAGGTTGCGCGTGGTGCGGGTGAACAGGCGCACCCCGAGCTCGTCCTCGAGCTGGCTCATCTGGCGCGAGACCGAGGACGGGGCGAGGCCGAGCTGGCGGCCGGCCTCGGAGAAGCTGCCGACGCGTGCTACCGCAAGAAACAGCCGCATGCTGCCCAGCACGTCCATGCTTTGCATTCTACGCAAAGGTCTTTCGCGCTGCGGCCCGTTTCTGTCCGTCCTCCGCAAAAGTATCTTCCTGGCCACGCTCAGAAGCCTTCATCCACGGACTCGGAGAACAGCCATGCCCGACACGCGACTGACCCAGACCCAGCTCGACGCCGCGGTGGACTTCGCTTACGGCGGCGCCGCGTACCGCACCGCGCGCCGCAAGCAGGCGCAGACCATCAGCGGCTTCTTCCGCCGCATCACGGGGCGCGACGCTGCCGCGCCCGCCGGGGCTCCCGCCGCGCCGGCCGCCTGACCCGAGCCGCCGCCGCGGTCCCGGCGCCGGGACCGCGGCGGCGCCCGACTCCTCCGGGACGCCTGCGTCCCTCTTTCCCCGGCCGCACGCCGACTGGCGCGCGGCCGGCTCTTTTACGGATCCCCCGACGCTCTGGCGGCGTACTGTCGCCCCCTGCTGCATCGCCACGCCGCGCGCGAGACGCGGCCACGCACACACCCGCGCCCCCTCGTCCGCACCCAGTGGTTGCCGGCATCGCCGGGATGCCGCCCGTGCCGCCGGCCCGCACCGTCGACGCGCCGACCCGCGGCGCGGCGGCACCGCGCGCCGGCCGCGCGGGCTTTGCACCGGGCCCCGAACCTGCTGTGCTTGCGTCTCCGGCAGCCGCGGCCCGCGGTCGGCCACCGTGCAGGAGACGCCCCTGATGAACCGCCCCGACGCGCCGCTCACCGGTATCCACCCCATCGCGCCGACCCCGTTCACGGCCACGGGCGAGCTGGACCTGGACGGCCAGCGCCGGGTGCTCGACTGCATGGTGGACCAGGGCGTGGACGGCATCTGCGTCCTCGCGAACTATTCCGAGCAGTTCCTGCTCAGCGACGCCGAGCGCGACACGCTGCTCGAGCTCTGCATGCACCAGGTCGCGGGCCGGGTGCCGGTGATCGTGACCTGCAGTCACTTCAGCACCCGCATCGCCGTCGAGCGCGCGCGCCGCGCGGCGGCGTCGGGCGCCGCGATGCTGATGCTGATGCCGCCGTATCACGGCACCGGGCTGCGCGCCGACGACCAGGGGGTGTTCGAGCACTTCGCGGCCGTCGCGGACGCCGTGGACGTGCCGCTGATGGTGCAGGACGCGCCGCTCAGCGGCGTCACGCTGCCGGTGCCGCTGCTCGCGCGCATGGCGCGCGAGATCCCGAGCGTGAGCTACCTCAAGGTCGAGGTGGCCGGCGCGGCGGCGAAGCTGCGCGCGCTGATCGAGGCCGCGGGCGACGCGATCGACGGCCCGTTCGACGGTGAGGAATCCATCACCCTGATGGCGGACCTCGATGCCGGCGCGACCGGCACCATGTGCAGCGCGCTCGTGCCAGACCTGATCAAGCCGGTGGTCACCGAGCACCTCGCCGGCCGGCGCGACGCGGCCGCCGCGCAGTACGCGCGCATCCTGCCGCTGATCAACTACGAGAACCGCCAGTGCGGCCTGCGCGCGACCAAGGAGGCGATGGTGGAAGGCGGCGTGATCGCGAGCGCGCACGTGCGCCACCCGCTGACGCCGCTGCACCCGGCGACGCGGGACGGGCTGCTCGAGCTGCTGCGACCGCTGGACCCGGTGGTGCTGCGCTGGGGGCGATAGGGAAGGGCGCCGACGGCGACGCGCGTGCGGCCTCGTGCCCGCTGCGCGTCACGCGGCCCGGCGGACGCTGACCGCGTGTCCGCGGCGCGGGCGCGCAGTGCTCAGTCCACGGCCCCCCGCCGTCGCAGCCGCGGACGCCAGATCGCGAGCGCGACGTTCACGATCGCGAGCGCGAGGATGAACCACAGCGTGCGCCACTCGTCGTGCAGCAGCTCGGGCACGCGCGCCGGATCGATCTCGCCGGCCGCCGCGCGGGCGGTGATCGTCGCGGCGTGCTCCGCCGGCCCCTGAATGCCGACCAGGGTGCCCTCGAACATCGACAGCCCCAGCGCCGCCTTCACCCACGCCCAGCGCGCCTTCATGTACGGCGGATGCGCGGCGATGGACAGCAGGCCGCTGGTGAGCACGAGCAGCAGCGACGGCAGCAGCAGCCAGGTCGCGATGCGCTCGATGCCGTGGCGCACCGTCGCGTACTCGCCCACCGACAGCGGGTCGGGCGCCGACGCGAGCAGGATGATGTAGGCCGCGAGCGCGCCGGTGAGACCGATCGCCGCGATCGTGTGCAGGAACTTGAGCAGGCGTTGCATCGCGGCCTTCCGTGAGGTTCGCGCGTCAGTGCGCAGCGGGGCGCCGGCCGCGCGGCGGGGCTTGCGGGCGCGGGCACCGCGGGCGTCGATGCGCACGTTACTCCCGCGCGCCGCGACCCGTCCCGGCCCGCGCCCGCCGCGGTGTACCCTCGACCAACGGCACGCCACGAGCCCGGACCCGGGGGAGGAACCGATGAACGCACCCGCTGACGCGCCCTTCGAGCGCGCACCGCTTCCGGAGCGCTTCTGCAATCTGGACCGGCTGCTGTTCGCGATGGAGCGGCGCGGCCTCGACGGCATCGTCGCCAGCACCGGGCTCAACCTGTTCTACCTCTCCGGGCTGAACCCGATCGCCCACAAGGCCGACGAGCCGCGGCCGTACGCCGTCGTGATCGCGCGCCACGCGCCCGAGGACGCGGCGCTGATCGTCGCCGACTACTACCTCGGCAGCCTGGTCTCGCAGCCGACCTGGATCCGCGACGTGCGCGCGTTCCGCGCGGTGATGCTGCCGCTGGACCTGCCGCCGGCGGACGACGACGTCGAGCGCTTCATCCCGGCCGCCGGGCGCGACCTGCCGTGGATGCAGGGCGTGCGCGAGCGCTACGCCACGGGCGTCGGCGCCGCCTGCCGGCAGGCGCTCGCCGACCTCGGCATCGCGGGCGGACGCGTCGGATTCGACGACCTTCACTTCGCGCACCAGCTCGCGCTCGACGGCCTGGAGATCGCCGACGGCTACGACGCGCTGATGTACGCGCGCGCGGTGAAGACGCCGTTCGAGCTGGACCTGCTGCGCCGCTCGACGCGCCTCAACCAGCAGGCCATCACGCACGCGATCGCCGCGTGGCAGCCCGGCATGCGCTGGCGCGAGTTCAACCGCGCGTACCACCGCGCGGTGATCGACCTCGGCGGCTTCGTGCGCGATCCGGGCGCGATGGTGTGGGGCCACCCGCGCGGAGCCGACGCCGCGGTCACGCTGCAGACCGGCCTGGAGGACTTCGAGATGTGCGCGGGGCAGCACGTGCTGTTCGACTGCCACGGCACGCTGGACCTCTACTGCTGGGACGGCGGCAAGACGTGGGTGGTGGACGGCGAGCCGGAGGGCGCGGCACGCACCGTCGCGGCGGCGACCGCGGCGGCCTCGGAGGCGGTGATCGCCGCGATGAAACCGGGCGTGAAGATCAGCGAGCTGCAGGCCACCGGGCGCGCGGCCTACCGCAAGGCGGCGGTCGCCGACGCCGATCGCGCGATCATCTTCTTCCACGGCCTGGGCCTCAGCCACATGGACATCGAGCAGACCCGCGCCGACGGCACGCCGAACGCGGACTGGACACTGGAGGAGGACATGGTGGTGCCGCTGCACGTCCTGTACCCGGGCGGCGAGCGCGAGCGGGTGTGGGTGGAGGAGGTCGCACGCGTCACGCCGGGCGGCGGCGAGCCGTTCTTCGACTGGGGCTTCGAGCCGATCACCGGCCGCGGCTGAAGCAGCCCGCGCACGGCGGGCGCGCAGCGCAGGCCACGGCGCGCCGGCTCTTCCGTGCCGCGGGTCCGATGAGCGACACTCACGCGCTCACGCGGCTCGCCGCGTCCAGCCCGCGGCCGTGAGACCCGGATGTCCCCCGACTACATCATCATCGGCGCCGGCTCCGCCGGCTGCGTGCTGGCCAACCGCCTGAGCACGAACCCGGACGTCCGCGTGCTGCTGCTGGAGGCGGGCGGCGAGGCCCGAAGCCCGTGGATCAAGGTGCCGGTCGGCTTCCAGCCCCTGCTCTACCACCGGCGCCTGAACTGGCTGTTCGAGACCGAGCCGGAGGACAACGTCGCGGGACGGCGCATCCCGATCCCGCGCGGGAAGGTGCTCGGGGGCTCGAGCTCGATCAACGGCATGCTCTACGTGCGCGGGCAGCCGCTCGACTACGACACCTGGGCGCAGCGCGGCAACCGGGGCTGGTCCTTCGACGACGTGCTGCCGTACTTCCGCCGCGCGGAGTCGTTCGAGCGCGGCGGCGACCGTCTGCGCGGCGGCGACGGCCCGCTGAACGTCGCCGACATGCGCGAGCGCCACCCGCTGGTCGACGCATTCGTCGACGCGGGCGTCGAGTGCGGCTACGAGCGCAACCCGGACTACAACGGCGAGCGCCAGGACGGCTTCGGCTACTACCAGGTCACGCAGCGCGGCGGCGAGAGGGTGAGCGCGGCGACCGCGTACCTGCAACCCGTGCGCGGGCGTGCGAACCTCGAGGTAATCACCGGCGCCCGGGTGCGCCGCCTGCTGATGGAGGGCACGCGCGTCGTCGGCGTCGAGTACGCGCGCGGCGGCGAGGTGCATCAGGCGCGCGCCGGCGCCGAGGTGATCGTCAGCGCCGGCGCGGTGCAGTCACCGCAGGTGCTGGAGCTCTCCGGCATCGGCGCGCCCGGGATCCTGAAGGGCTGCGGCATCGAGGTGCGCCACGCGCTGCCGGGGGTCGGCGAGAACTACCGCGACCACTACGCCGCGCGCATCACCTGGCGGGTCAAGCAGCGCATCACGCTGAACGACGACGGGCGGGGCCTGAGGCTGCTGCGCGAGATCGTGCGCTACGCGGTCTCGCGCCGCGGGGTGCTCACGTGGACCGCCGGCATCGGCCACGGCTTCATCCGCTCGCGCCCGGAGCTGGAGACACCGGACTGCCAGCTCTTCTTCGCACACGCGAGCTTCGACCACGTGACGCGCAAGCTGGACACCGAGCCCGGCATGACCATCGGCGTCTACCAGTGCCGCCCGGAGAGCCGGGGCAGCATCCACGTGGGCTCCGCCGATCCCGTCGCGCCGCCGCTGATCCGGCCCAACTTCCTGAGCGACCCCCTGGACCGCGACACCCTGGTGCGCGGGCTGCGCCTGGTGCGCGCGATCGGCGAGGCCGAGGCCTTCGCGCCGTACCGCGACCGGGAGCTGAAGCCGGGGCGCGAGTGCAGCGACGACGATGCGCTGCTCGACTACGCGCGGCGCACCGGCAACACGACATACCACGTCATGGGCACGTGCCGCATGGGCCCCGACGGCGACGCGATGGCCGTGGTGGACGATCGCCTGCGGGTGCGCGGCCTCGCGGGGCTCAGGGTCGTGGACGCGTCCGTGATGCCTACCATGCCGTCAGGCAACATCAACGCGCCGGTGATCATGATCGCGGAGAAGGCCGCGGAGATGATCCGCGAGGACGCGCGGGGATAGCGACGAACGCACGCCGCGAGACTCGCCCGCGAGCGCGCCGCCGGGCGCGACCGCGCACGATGAACCGCGGCGCCCGGGCCGCACCCCGTGCGGCCCCACGGTCAGCCGCCCTCGCCGCGCACCTCCGCGAACACCCGGCTCGCGGTGCGCATCGCGTCGCGCACCGGCAGCACGCCCACGTAGCCGGACATGTGCACCATCACCTCGGACAGCTCGTCCTCCGTCCAGCCCTGGCGCAGCGCCATGCGCAGGTGCAGCGCGAGCTCCGAGTCGCTGCGCGTCGCGACGTCCGTGACCACGCAGATCAGCGTGCGCGTCTTCAGATCAAGCCCCGGGCGCGTCCACAGCGCGCCGAACACGTTCTCCACGGCGACGTCGCGGAACTTCGCCATCACCGGGTCGTCGCGGTACACGCTCTGGTCCATCCGCCGCTCGTAGTCCTCGCCGAACAGCCGGGTGCGCATGGCCAGGCCCTTCTCGCGCAGGTCGTCGCTCGTCATGTGCTTGCCTCCTGGTGCCGCCCGGGTCGGGGGGAACCTCGTTATTGACCGGGGTGCGGGTTTTCCATAGCCTCGTGAGCGGTCTCCGCGACGACCGTTTAGGCCGCGCGGGCCGTACAACAACAACGTGTCCGGCGGATGTTCGCGGCGTGCACGGCGCCACATCCCAACCGGACGCGGTAAATGCCAACCGGGTCAGGAGGATAGTCCCATGCGTCCAGCCGTCGCGCGTTCCGCGCTTCTCGCGGCAGCAGCTTTGCTGCTCTGCACAACCATCGCCCGGGCCCAGGTCCCGGTGCGTCTCGAGCCGTTCGTCACCGGCGTCAATGCGCCGCTCGCGATGGTGCAACCGGCCGGCGACGATCGCATGTTCGTGATCGAGCAGTGGGGCAAGGTGCGCATCATCCGCGACGGCAAGCTCGAGCCCGAGCCGTTCCTCGACGTGCGCAACCTCATCGTGCCGCTGCATCCGAACTTCGACGAGCGCGGCCTGCTCGGCATCGCGTTCCACCCGGACTTCAAGAACAACGGCCGCTTCTTCATCGCGTACAGCGCGTACCTCGACGACCAGGGCGACCTCGGCAAGCAGTTCTGGTGGGACCACAGCAACGTGGTCGCGGAGTACCGCGTCGACAAGGACGATCCGGACAAGGCGGACCCGAGGTCGGCGCGCATCATCCACTCCATGGACTGGCCACAGTTCAACCACAACGGCCACTGGATCGGCTTCGGCCCCGACGGCAAGCTCTACATCTCAGCCGGCGACGGCG
>CBDUCN010000263.1:0-7603 GCA_965365655.1 uncultured Gammaproteobacteria bacterium
CAGACCCGTGATGACGGTGGTCGGCGGGCAGATCGTGTACGAGCGCGAGTAGCGGCTGCTTCTGCAACGCTGCCCACGGCAGCGGCGACGGAGAGCCGGGAGCCGCGCCGGCGGCGCGCCCGCCACCCGACCGCCCCCAGCGCGAGAGCCAGAAGGGCCGACGTGGCCGGCTCCGGGACGCCGGGCGGACCGGTCTGGAAGTCGTTGCGCACCACCTCCAGCATGAGGTCGTTGCTGCCGACGATCTGGGCGAACTCGACGCCGGCGAGGTTCACGGCCAGAGACGCGAACGGGCCGCTGACGCCGCCGGCCGCCGCGAGCACCGTGAACGTGTCACCGACGGCCAGCGTCGTCGCGGTGAACAGCGGGTCGAGAACGACGTCGAGCAGGCCGTCGAGCAGTGCCGACCCGGTCACGTCGAGGAAGTCGAACTGGATCCCCGGCACGAAGCCGCCGATCTCCACCTCGAGCACGCTCAGCGCGTCCTGGCCGTAGTCGCCGACGATCGAGAGCTGGCCGGCGCCGTTGTCGCCGGCGCCCACGGTGCCGCCCGTGATGTTGAACACGTCGCCGGCGACCTGTCCGTTGCCGGCCAGCCGCCCGCCTCGAACGTCCACCCGCGTGGAGGCGTCGAGCACGCCGTTCACGGTGGTGATCCCGGCGCTCTGGTCGTAGACGCCGATCGCGCCCAGCACGTCCAGGCGGCTGCCGGCGGCGACGTTCACGGTGCCGGAGGTCGTGAAGGACGTGCCGCCGCCGTCCTGGATGACGAGGCCGCCCGGACCGGCCGCGGTCAGCACGCCGGCGTTGGTGAAGCCGGGTCCGCCGGGATCGATGCGCAGCGCCTGCACGCCCTCGGCGACGATGCTGCCCTGGTTGAGCATGCCGCCGGTGTTCGCGAGCAGGCTGCCCGCGCCGCGCAGCGTGTGACCCGCCGCGTGCGTCAGCGTGCCGCCGTTGCCCAGGATGCGGTTGCCCGAGCTGTCGCTCAGCACCATCTCGCCGCTGCCGCCGAGGGTGATGTTGCCGAGGAACGTGACGTCGGTGGTCCCTCCGGCGCTGTTCACGCTCCACGTCGCGTTGTTGGTCAGGCCGCTCACGACGGCCGCGTCGGCGCCGTTGCCCTGCACCACCTGCGCGGTGCTGGTCACGCCGTCCAGGACCAGGCTGGTGCCGGCGCCCAGGATGTTGACCTGGCCGGTGCCGGCGCTGTGCAGCGTGCCGCCGACGAGGGTGACGTTCGGGTTGAGGTCCAGCTTCGAGCCGGTCAGCACGTCGATGGTCTGGCCGGTGTTGACGAAGGTCCCGGAGGCGAAGTCGAGGCCGCCCGGGCCGGCCGCGGTCAGCACGCCGGCGTTGGTGAAGCCGGGCGCGCCGGGGTCGATGCGCAGCTCCTGCACGCCCTCGGCGACGATGGTGCCCTGGTTGAGCATGCCGCCGGTGTTCACGAGCAGGCTGCCCGCGCCGCGCAGCGTGTGACCCGCCGCGTGCGTCAGCGTGCCGCCGTTGCCCAGGATGCGGTTGCCCGAGCTGTCGCTCATGGTCAGCGTGCCGATGCCGGTCAGCACGCCCGTGCCCGGGAAGCGCAGGTCCGTGCTCCCGCCCGCCGAGTTCAGGAAGATGTTGCCGTCGTTGGTGACGGTGCCGGCGGCGGGGTTGGCCGCCGTGCCGGCGAGGGTGAGATCCCGGCCGTTCTGGAAGGTCAGCGTGTCGTCGCCGCCGATGGTCAGGGAGTCGATCGTGCGCACCGCGTTGAGCAGCACGCTGAACGCGCCGCCGGCGTCGATGCGGGCATTGAAGGTGTTCGTGACGTCGTTGTCGGGCTCGACGTCCGCGCTCCAGTTGAGCGGGTCGTTCCAGCTGATCGCGTCACCGCCGGCGTCGAAGTCGGAGTCGACGATCGCGGCGCGCGTCACCGCTGGTGCGGCTAGCGTGATCGCGAGCACGATCGCGCACCTCTGTGCGCGGCGCCGGACGCCGACAGTGCCCGACACGAAGACGGGTTGACCGTTCATCCTCCTCTTCGGGGCGGGACTGCGTAGGGCCGTCCGCGCGCAGGCGCCCGATGCAATCCGCGCCGGCGAATGACGTGTCAAAGCCATCCAGCCGGCCATGGCGCCGGGCGGTCAGCCACGCCACCCGTGCGGGCGAGGCGCCGGCCGCGCCGCGCCCACCGCCCGGCCGCGAGCAGCGCCATCGCGGCGAGGGCCAGCGCGGGGGGCTCGGGGACGGTCCCGATCGGGTCGAAGGTGTCACGGTACTCCCACGACAGGATGTCGTGGTTTCCGAAGTCCGCGCCGGTGCCGGACGTGAAGCCGATGAACGCGTCGTTCTGGCCCAGCAGCGCAGGGATGTCGAGCGCGCGCGTGAGCAGCGGCGCCGCGGCGCGCACGCCGGTCTGGTTGGCGCGCACCTCCAGCGTCGCTCCGTCGTAGTCCACCCACGCGAACCAGATGTTGCCGTCGTCGAAGTTCGGGGACACGTTGAGCGTGTTCGGCGAGCCGGGACCGTGGTTGACGTTGCCGTTGGTGTCGATGCCGAGGTGGTTCGAGCTGGGATCGTTGTTGCCCGCGTTGCACCAGGTGTCGAACTCGACGCCGACGCTGCTGCCGATGCCGGAGTAGCCGATGCCCTGTCCGGCGCCCCCGATGCTGGAGCTGACGGACTGCGCGACGAACACGAGGCCGTCGGCCCCGGGCTCGGTGTTGCAGTCGAAGATCGTCCCGCCGGGGTCGGTGATGCGGAAGCGGAAGAAGGTGCTGAAGTCGGCCGCGTTCACGGTCGTGCTGCTGAACGCGCTGCCCGACTGGCTGAGGAGCGCGGGCGTCAGGCGCAGCACGGTGCCGTCGCCGGTCACCGTGGTGGTCGCCGAGCCGTTGAGCGTCAGCCCGCTCGTGTCGGAGAAGTCGTTGAAAGTCACCACGACCGCCTGGGCGCTGCCCGCGGCGGCCGCCAGGAAGATCAGGACGCCCAGATGTGTCACGACGCGCATGGATTGTCGCCTCCCGCGGATTCGATCGATGACCAGCGTCTGTCCTGATGCAGGTTGCGGACCAGATCGGCGCGGGGGCCGTGCGCATAGCGTGCGCGGCCCAGTTCGCAAGGGGGTCGAACTGATCGAGATCAGCGCGGAGGCCGATAGATCGGCACTCCGGGACATCGTGGGACGTGTGCGATCAGCGTTCCGCCGCGCGGCGGCGGGCCCGTCGGCGGAGTGTGTAAAGAATTCCGACACCGCCTTCCGGCGTATCCGGGCGGGTGTCGGTGCCGCGGCTGGCTCGAGCTCGAGCCTGATGGCCGGGGCTCGCGGCGCGAAACAGCTGCTCGGCCCTCAGGCAGCGCAGCGCGGGCACGGCGTTCCGACCTGCGTGCCACGCGTCCGCGAACGAGCGGCCGGCGCAGCGCAGCGCGGGCTCCGGCGCAGCGGTCGGTGCGCCCGGTTACGCCGCTGCGACGATGGAGGCCAGCTCGACCCGGTCGCGGCCCGTCTGCTTCGCCCGGTAGAGCGCCTTGTCGGCCTGGCTGATCAGCTGTTCCTGCGTCTCGCCGTGCAGGGGGTAGGTCGCGACGCCGGCCGACATCGTGACGCGCAGCACGGCCTTCTCGGCTTCCAGACGCTTCGAGCGAACCGAGCGGCAGACCTCCTCCGCACGCTCCCGCGCGATGTCGAGGTCGGCTCCGGGCAGGACGATGACGAATTCCTCGCCGCCGAACCGGTACACGATGTCCTCCTCGCGTACGGACTCGGTGAGATGGCGGGCGAGCATCACGAGCACCTGGTCGCCGACGTCGTGGCCGTGGTCGTCGTTGATCGACTTGAAGTTGTCCAGGTCGACCATGATCACCGAAACCGACGAATTGCTACGCCTCGCGCGGCGCATCTCCCGGCGCAGGCCCTCGTCCATGAGGCGGCGATTGTAGAGCTTGGTCAGGGGATCGCGGATGGAGTCCTCGTGCAGCCGGCTCCGCAGCTCGATGCCTGAGAGCGTCGGGCCCAGGCGGTCCGCTATGCCGGTCAGCAGCGACCGGGTGTGCTCGGAACTCGCAACCGCGTGCGCGTCCGGCGAGTTGTCGGGGACGTGCAGCGTGAGCAGTCCTATGGGCCCGTTCTGGGTCATCACCGGGATGCAGAAATGGTTGCGGCCCTCCAGCCCGTCGTAATGTCGACACCGCAGTGCCGCGCGCGCGCCGATGGTCTCGTGCACGACACCTCGCCGCATCGCCCAGCAGTCGTTCTTCTGGATCGGGGCCGACAGCGCGGCCCTCTCGTCCCCCCAGCTGATCACGCACTCCGCGTTACCGCCGTCGCCCAGCATGTGGAGGGCCCCGCTCTCGTCCGCGAAGAGCACGTGAATGTGCGCGCGCAGCACCTCGTACGCTTCTTCCTTGCTGACGCAGGCCTGCAGGTAGCTGCCGAGGCCGCTGAGCGTGGCGTTCTCCTCGTTCAGGCGGTTCAGCTCCTCGATCCGGTCTTCGAGCTCCCTGGTCAGGCGATTTCGCTGCGCTTCGTTCGCCTTTCGCTCCGAAATGTCCCTGAGCATCCCAACGAACAGCTGCCTGCCTTCCAGCTTGAGATCGTTGACGGTGAGCTCGATGGGAAACTCGCTGCCATCCTTGCGGCATGCGACGAGCTCACGCCCGACCCCGATGATTCGCCCGCGGCCCGACTGCATGTAGGACCGGATATAGCCATCGTGTCGATCCGAATGCCCGGCCGGCATCAGCTCGCTGACGTTCATGCTGACGAGCTCGTTCGTTCCATAACCGAAGATCCGGCTCGCGGCTCGATTGCACGACTCGATCCGCCCGTTCATGTCGATGGTGATGATCGCGTCGATCGCGTTGTCGAGGATGGCCCGCCCCCGCGCCTCGCTCTCTCGCAGGGACTTCTCGACGGCGGCCTGCCTGTCGTGGATGCGGACCGACAGGATGATGTTGGTGCAGGTGGTCAGGAACGGCCTGAGCGTTTCGATCAAGCCCTCGTCGTAGCCCCGCGGGCAGTTCGCGATGCCCACCATGCCGATCAGCCGATCGCGGTGGAAGAAGGGTAGGCCGAGAAACGCATTCAGCGGCGGGTGCCCTTTGGGTATGCCGCCCGCTCGGCGGTCGCTGGCGGGGGAATTCGCGATCACCGGCGCGCCGTTCATGATCACGTTTCCGAACAGCGTGTTCATGTTGCGGAATTCGAGGCCTTTCTCGACGTTCTCGTCGTAGAAGCGCTGGGTGTCCTCGTTCCAGGCGATGTTCGTGATCGCGTGGGTCTTCAGGAACGGAGTGCCGTCGTCCTCGTAGAAGACCTCGCCGATGAAGCCGTATTCGCTTTCCGTCAGGTTGAGCAGGGCGTCCAGCATCCCGTCGAAGACGGTCCGCGAATCCCTGTTCAGCACGAACTGCGACTGCGCGCGGGTGATCGCAGACAGCAGCATCGACTCGGTGGTCGGTGCCGGCGGCTCGTGCAGGGCAGTCTCTTTCATCTTGCAGCGCTCTTCGGGTCCTGGTTCACCGTGCCGCCGGCCTGCGTCGGCGCGAGAGGCCGCACGCTGCGGCCGGAGCGCACGACGCGGGCGCGTCCGCCGAAGGAGGGTCCATCGCCGGGTATTTCGGCAGCCTGGCCGAAAGCTTGAAGCGGCGACGCCGACGTACCCTCGCGCTGCGTGAACCAGGGTCACGGCCGGGGGGACTTGCCGGCGCGCAGGTGCGCGGGCTGCGGCCCCCCGGCCTGGCAGCCTTTCGCCGGCCCGGCCGGCCCGGGGCTGGGGCAGGGCGCCTCCGCCGGCCCGCGCGGCGCGCGTCGCAGCGGGTGCACGGTCCCGGGCCGGTGCGACGCGGGGGGCCCGCCGGAGGGCGCCGATGCGGGTAACCTCCCGGCCCCTCAGAACCGACGGAACCGCTGACGCATGGACCTCCAGACACCCACGACTCGATCGGCCGCCGCCCTGACGGCCGCGCTGCTGCTCGCCGCCGCCGCGCCCGCGGCCGCCGACGCCGGCCTCGGCCGGCTCACCTGCGATCGCATCGACGGCACCACCCGGAACTTCATCATCACCTCGAGCGCCGACGTGCGCTGCATCTTCGAGGGGCAGGGCGAGTCGGAGCAGTGGTACGTCGGCGAGACGGGCGTGAAGCTGGGCCTCGACCTGAAGTGGACCAGCAGCGAGCGCATCAACTTCGCGGTGCTGTCCACGACGCGGGAGTTCACCCCGGAGGGAGCGTTCCTCACCGGCGAGTACTCGGGCGCGAAGGTCGACGCGGCGGTGGGGGTGGGCGGCGGCGCCGCCGTGCTGCTCGGCGGCAGCGGCGACACCACGGCGCTGCAGCCGGCAATCACGACCGGCACGGGCGTGGGCGTGGCCGCGGGCGTCGGCTTCCTGAGCCTGAAGCCCGATGCGCTCAACGTCGCCCGCACCGCGACCCTCGGCGGCAGTCCGTTCACCCAGGCCCTCTACAGCGCGTACTTCAGCGTCGCACTGGAGGAGTATCGGGCCGGGCGCTTCGAGGCGTCGGACCAGTTCGCGGACAAGGCGATCGCCGCGGCGAGCGGGCAGCGCACGGCGCCGAACCGCGTCGAGGGCGCCGCGCTGGAGGCTGACGACCTGGTCACGCTGACGGCGGCGCGCGAGCGCGTCGTCGCGGCGCAGGGGCACGAGTTCGCGGCCTCGGCGGTCGGCGACGCCGCCGCCGTGCAGGCCTACTACGACTGCTGGATGCGGGCCGCCGTGGCGCCGCCGGCGCCGGCGCGCGCCGCCGAGTGCCGGCAGTACTTCGACACGCGCATCGCGGAGCTGGAGAAGCAGCTCGCGGCGCAGTCGGACGCCGCGGACGTCGAGGCCCAGCTCATGAAGCCGCGGTGGTGGACGGTTTACTTCGCGACCGACGAGAGCGACCTGGACGCGACGGGCGAGACCACGATCGCGCAGGTGGTGGACAGCTTCCGCAGCTACAAGTCCGCGCGGATCTACGTCTGGGGCCACACCGACCGGGTGGGCTCGAAGGAGTACAACCTGATCCTGTCGAAGAAGCGCTCCGACACCGCGCGCGCCGCGCTGGTGAGCGCCGGCATCCCCGAGGACTGGATCCGCTCGGTGGGGTATGGGAAGAAGCCGCCGTACCGGATCACGACGAACCCGCACGACGCGACGAACCGCCGCGTGGACATCGTCGTCGAGCCGCTCGCGGTGAAGCTGAACTGATGCGGATCCGCTCGCGCGGGCCACGGCCCGCGCGAGCGGAGTCCGGTGATGCCTTCACCCGCCGTCGCGGCGCGCGGGTGCGGGAGGGGAGGCGCGCTCAGCGCATCATCTGCTGGAAGCGGCGCATCCGTTTGATCTCCTCCTGGCGGGCCATGAACTCGTCGCGCATCTTCGACATCTCTTCGTCCGTGCTCGCGGCGCCGCTCCCGCCGGCGGCGGTCTTCTCGCGCGCGACGATGTCGTCCACCATCGTCCGGATGCGCGCGCGACGATCGTCGCGGGTGCTCTTGCCCGCCTCGACGTCGCGGGTGATCACGCGGTCCAGCGCGATCAGCGCCTCGTAGGCATCCGGCACCGCGCTTCCCGGCACCATGATCTCGCGCACGCCCTGGTAGGCGCAGCCGCGCCACGCG
>CBDUCN010000264.1:0-7602 GCA_965365655.1 uncultured Gammaproteobacteria bacterium
GCGCGCGGCGCCCGGCACCACCGGCCCCGCCGACGGGGCTCACTCGCGCCGGCGTGACCCGCACGGCGCGGCCCAGGAGCTGACCCATGGCCGCCAGACGTTCCGCGACCTCCCGCCTGCTGCGCTTCGTGGGCTTCGGCCTGCTGAACCTGATCGTGCTCGTGATCGTGGTCGCGCTCGCGGCGCCGCTGTTCTTCGACCCCAACGACTACAAGGACACCATCGCCGAGCAGGTCAGGCAGCGTACCGGGCGCGACATCACGATCGCCGGCGACATGACGTTCTCGGTGCTGCCGTGGCTGGGCGTGAGCGTCGGCGAGGTCACGCTGGGCAACGCGGCGGGCTTCGGCGACGCGCCGTTCGCGAAGGTCGCGAGCGCGGACGTGCGCGTGAAGCTGGTGCCGCTTCTGAGCCGCGAGGTGCGCATGGACACCGTGAGCGTCACGGGCCTGGAGCTCAATCTCGCCCGCGACGCCGACGGACGCGGCAACTGGGAGGATCTCGCCGGCGCAGGCGGCGCCGCGGAGCAGCCGGCCGGCGGCGACGCGCGGGCGCTGGCCGCGTTCGCGCTCGGCGGCGTGCGCGTCGAGGACGCCGCGGTGACCTACCGCGACGCGGTCAGCGGACAGCAGCTGGCGCTCACCGATCTCGACCTGCGCACCGGGCCGGTGTCGCTGGGCGATCCGGTGGACGCCGAGCTGTCGCTGCGCTTCACGCACCCCGACGCGAGCGGCAGGGCGTCCGGGAGCACCCACCTCACCTACGACCTGTCGGGCGGACGCTACGGCGCCGAGGGCCTCGCGCTGCAGACCGAGGTGACGGCGGCCGCGCTCGGCAACGCGCCGGCGAAGGCGACGCTGTCCGGCGACGTCCTCTACGACCAGGCGGCACGGCAGGCGTCGGCGCGCGGGCTGAAGCTCGCGCTGGACACGCCGGCGCCCGCGGGCAGCGGCATCGCCGGCAACGTGACCGTGAACGTCGCCGGCGACGTGAGCTACGACGACGCCGCGCGCCGGGTCTCGGCACGCGGCCTGACGCTGGCCGTGGACACGCCGGCGCCGGCGGACAGCGGCCTCGCCGGCAGGATCGCGCTGAACGCGGCCGGCGACGCGGACCTGAACCTCGCCGAGGGCACGCTCACCAGCCCGGCGCTGTCGCTGAAGGCGGACGGCCTGCGCCAGGCCGGCGACGGCGGCGTCGCCGCGGCCGTGCAGCTGGACACCGCGCTGGCGGCCAGCCTCGCCGGCCCGCAGGTCGCGATGTCCGGCCTGCGCGGCGAGGGCCGGGTGAGCGGCGGTCCGCTGGGGACCACGCCGCTGCCGGTGTCGCTGGGCGGCAACGTCACGCTGGACCTCGCGAAGGACACCCTCGTCGCGGACGAGCTGCGCGTCGCCGCCGCCGGCCTCGACGCGGCGGGCGCCGTGCAGGTGTCGGACGTGCGCAGCGCACCGCGGGCGAGCGGACGCATCGTGGCGCCGGCCTTCGACCTGAAGGCGCTGCTCGCGCGCGCCGGCATCGCGCTGCCGGCGCTGAAGGACCCGAACGCGTTCAGCCGGGTCGCGCTGAGCACGCAATTCGCCGCCGAGGCCGGCGCGCTGCGCCTCGACGACCTGACGCTCGAGCTCGACGGCGCGAAGGCCACCGGCCGCGCGCGGGCCACCGCCGCCGGCGCCGCCGCGTTCGACCTGACGGTCGATCGCATGGACGTGGATCGCTACCTGCCGGCGGCCGCCCCCGGCGCGCCGCCGCCTGCGGCCGCCGGCGCGCTGCCGGTGAAGACGCTGCGCGGGCTGGACATCGACGGGCGCCTGCGCGCCGGGGCGCTGCGCTACGCCGGGCTGGATCTCGCGAAGGTGGACGTCGGCGTGAAGGCGAAGGACGGGCTGCTGCGCCTGGACCCGCTGAAGGCCGACCTGTTCGGCGGCAGCTATGCCGGCAACATCCGCGTCGATGCGCGCGGCGAGACGCCGGTGATGACGCTGGACGAGCGCGTGACCCAGGTGGACGCGGCGGCGCTGCTGGCCGCGCTGGGCGTGTCCACCGCGCCGCTGGACCTGTCGGGCGGACGCAGCAACCTGAGCGTGAAGGGCACGGTGGCCACCGACCCGGCCGGCAGGCGCGTGCGCGCCAGCGGCCTCGACGTGGACGCGCGCGTCGGCGGGCGCTCGTTCGCCGGCGGGCCGGTGCTGGTGGGCCTCACCGGCGACATCGCGGTGGATCTCGAGAAGCACCAGGCGGCACTCGAAGGCGTGCGCGCGCGGGTCGCCGAGTACACGGTGGACACCCGGATGCAGGTGGACTTCGCGCCGGGCGCGATGGGCTACCGCGGGCGGCTCGCGATGGCGCCGTTCAACGCGAAGAAGCTGGCCGGACGCGTCGGCGTCACCCTGCCGCACACCGCCGACCCGGCGGCGCTGACCGCGGTGGGCTTCAGCGCCGAGGTCGCGGGCACCGCCGACCGCGTGGCGATCACGTCGCTGGCCGCCGACCTGGACGGCTCGAAGATCAACGGCGACCTCGCGGTGACGAACTTCGCGAGCCCCGCGTTCGCGTTCGACCTGAAGGTGGACCGGCTCGACGCGGACCGCTACCTGCCGCCGCAGGCGAAAGGCAAGGCGGCCACGCCGGGCGCCGCCGCGACCGCGCTGCCGGTGGATCTCGTGCGCAGCCTGAACCTGGACGGCACGCTGACGGTGGGCGCGCTGAAGGTCGGCGGCGTGCGCATGAGCGACGTGAAGTTCACCGCCGTCGGCAAGGACGGCAAGCTCTCGATGTCGCCGCTCGCGGCGACGCTGTACGGCGGACGCTACGCGGGCAACGTCGTCGTGGACGCGCGTGAGCGGGTGCCGCGGCTGACGCTGGACGAGACCATCCAGGGCGTGCAGGTCGGCGATCTGCTGCGCGACGTGACCGGCGACGCGCCGGTGAGCGGCGCCGCGGACCTGCGCGCGGTGCTGGCCGCGCAGGGCGGTGACGGCGACGCGCTGAAGCGCACCCTGGGCGGCGACGTGCGCTTCTCGATCCGCGACGGCGCGCTGGAGAAGGTGGACATGGTCAGCTCCATGTGCGGCGCGCTGGCGGCGGTGGACTTCGACAACCTCAACCGCCAGACCATCGCGGCCGGCGTGATCGGCCTGCTGATGAGCACCCAGCGCCCGGCCGCCGCAGCGGCGCAGGGCGGCTCCGGCACGCGCACGGAGTTCACCGAGATGAGCGGCAGCGCGCGCATCGACAACGGCATCGCGCGCAACCGGGACCTGCTGATGGTGTCGCCCGCGGTGCGGGTGCGCGGCGCGGGCGCGGTGAACCTGCCGGCCGCGCAGCTCGACTACCGCGCCGAAGCGGAGCTGGTGCAGAGCTGCGCCGGCATCGGCAAGCGCGATCTCGCAGGGCAGATCATCCCGGTGAACATCACCGGGCCCATCGCGAGCCCGAAGGTGCAGCCCGAGATCCCGGTCGGCCTGATCAAGGCGCTGCGCGAGCGGCGGACCCCGCCGCCCGCGGCGCCGGGCGCCGCGCCGCCGCCGACCGCGCAGCAGCCCCCGCCGCAGCAGGCCCCGCCGCAGCAGCCGGCAGCGCCCGCGCCCGCGCCCAGCGACCCCAAGGACCTGCTGCGCGGGATCCTGCAGGGCATCATCAAGAAGCAGTGACGGCGGCGCGCCCGTTCGCGGCGCCGGGCGCGGCGCCCGGCAGTGCCCGGGGCGACGCGCCCGGCACCGGCCGGATGCCCGGCGTGACCGCGCCACGCGCCTGCCGCGAGGATGCCGGCCGGATCCCGTCCGTCGCGCGCGGCACGGTGCGGGCGTGCGCCTGATGGCCGCCGGGACGCCCCGGTTCGCCGAGCGCGTGCTGGCGTGGGGCGAGCGCCGCGGGCGCCGCGACCTGCCGTGGCAGCGCCGGCCCACGCCGTACCGGGTGTGGGTGTCGGAGATCATGCTGCAGCAGACCCAGGTCGCGACGGTGATCCCGTACTTCCGGCGCTTCGTCGCGCGCTTTCCGTCGGTCGCGTCGCTGGCCGCCGCGGATCTCGACGAGGTGCTGGCGCTGTGGAGCGGGCTCGGCTACTACGCGCGCGGGCGGAACCTGCACCGCGCGGCGCGCGCCGTGGTGTCGGACCACCGCGGGCGCGTCCCGCGCCGCCTCGACGCGCTGACGGCGCTGCCCGGCATCGGGCGCTCGACGGCCGGCGCGATCCTGTCGCTGGCCTGCGGCCAGCGCCACGCGATCCTGGACGGCAACGTGAAGCGGGTGCTGTGCCGTCACGCGGGAGTCGAAGGCTGGCCCGGCGACTCCGCCGTGCAGCGCGAGCTGTGGGCGCTCGCCGAGGCGCGGCTGCCGAGCGAGCGCTGCGGCGAGTACACCCAGGCGATGATGGACCTGGGCGCCACGGTGTGCACCGCGCGCAACCCCGCGTGCGGCGAGTGCCCGCTCGCCGCCGACTGCGTCGCGCGGGACGCCGGGACGGTGGACGTGCTGCCCGCGCCACGCCCGAAGCGCGCTCTGCCCGAGCGCGAGACGGCGTTCCTGCTGCTGCGCGACCCCGACGGCGAGCTGCTGCTCGAGCGCCGCCCGCCGACGGGCGTGTGGGGCGGGCTGTGGTGCTTCCCGGAGTGCGCGCGAGCGGACGCGGACGCACGGCTGGCCGCGCTGGGCGTCGCCGGCGCGGCGCCGGCGGTCGCGCTCGAGCCGCTGGTGCACACCTTCAGCCACTTCCGGCTACGGGTGACGCCGCTGCTGCTGGAGGTGGAAGCCGAGACGCGGCGCGCGCACGCGTGGAGTGCGGTCCTGCGCGACGCGGCCGCGACCCGCTGGCTGGCGCCGCACGACGCCGCCGCGGTCGGCCTCGCCGCGCCGGTATCGCGGCTGGTAGCCTCCGTCGCCGCGATACCCCGCGTGGCCCCCTGAACGGACCCGCACGTGTCCCCCGGCACGGCAGCGGGCCGGGAGACCGATCGATGAGCCGCACCGTGAACTGCGCCCGCCTCGGCCGCGAGGCCGAGGGGCTGGACTTTCCCCCGTACCCCGGCGAGCTGGGGCAGCGCATCTTCGAGCAGATCTCGAAGGAGGCGTGGCAGCAGTGGCTGGCCCACCAGACCATGCTGATCAACGAAAACCGCATCTCGCCGATGGACCCGAAGGCGCGCGAGTTCCTGGTCGGCGAGATGGAGAAGTTCCTGTTCGAGGGCAACGCCGAGAAGCCGGCCGGCTACGTGCCGCCGGAGTGAGCGCTCGTGGATTCTTCGCGCGACGCGCCGGCGAGCGGGGCCTCCTTGACGCCACAGGTGGCCGCGGCTTTAATGCCCGGCCTCCGACGGCCAGGTAGCTCAGTTGGTAGAGCAGGTGACTGAAAATCACCGTGTCGGTGGTTCGATTCCGCCCCTGGCCACCATCAGCAAACCCCGCTCCGGCGGGGTTTCGTCCGTCTGGGCCGGCGCCGCGGCCGGCGCGCGGCGTCCCGGGGCGTCGGCCGCGGCGATGCGGCCGACGCCGCCCGGCGACTTGCCAGCCCCGCAGCGACGAGGCAGGTTGGCCATCACGTTCCGCCAGGTCCCGGCATGCCCGTTCCCGCGCTGCTCCGACGACTCGCCGCCGCCGGCGCGCTGATCGCGACCGCCGGCGCGCCGGCCGCCACGGATCTCGCCGGCGCGCTGCGCGCACTCGCCGCCGCCGAGCACATCGAGCTGCGCGGCCTCGAGCGGCTAGGCAACGAGCCGGCGCCGCCCGCGCGCGGCGACAACACCCTCGAACGCGTGCGCGCGCTGCTCGCCGGCTACAACCACGTGGTGGAGGGGACCCCGGATCGGGTGCGCCGCGTGATCATCCTCGGCGAGAAGTCGGATCGCCCGCCGCTGCAGGTGGTGCGCACCACGCGCCGCGGCAATCACCACCTGGTGGATGCGGCGATCAGGGGACCGTCGGCTCGCCCGATCACGCTGGCGCTGATCCTGGACACCGGCGCGTCCAGCGTGGTGCTGCCGGCATCGCTGATCCCGGCGCTGGGCTTTCGCGACGAGGACCTCGCGATGCAGCGCAGCCAGACCGCGAACGGCACCGTGTCGGGCCGCGCGGGCACGCTGGCCGAGGTGCGCGTGGGCGGCAGCGTCGCGCGTGACGTCGCGGTGCTGTTCGTGCCGGACGAGAGCCTCGGCGGCGTGAAGCTGCTCGGCATGAGCTACCTCGGGAACTTCTCGTTCACCGTCGACGACGCCGCCTCCCAGATCGTGCTCACGCCGCGCTGAGACGCTGCGGCCCGCCGCCGCACGATTGCCGTTCGCGACCTCCAAAACCTCGATTCCGGATCCATTGACCCGCAGCGGGCGCAAGGACTAAACAGGGTTTGCGGCACGATTTTGTGACGGAGCGCACAAACTCGAAGGCCCCGCAGAGGGCCGCCGCGAACGAGGAGAGGCCCGTCAGCCTTGAACACGCGCCGCCCCCGCGCACCTCCCTCCGTGGCCCGCGTTGCCGCGTGTGCGCTGTTCGTCTGCGGCCCGGCCGCGTCTGCGCTGGACCCCGGGGCCATCGCCGGGTCAATGGCCGCGCCGGCGCTGCACGGCGTCTGCGCGCTGCTGCGCGGCGTGACGGCGCGGGTCGCCGGCGACGCGCCGTCGGCGGGCGCCCCCGTCACGCTGGGGCTGCGCAACTGAACGGCCCTGCCCGCCGGCGCCGGTGCGGGCGGCGATGCCGGCAATCCGCGGCCATCGCGGCGCGTGCAGCGCGCCCGGCACCGCGGGCGACGGCGCGGTGAGCGCAGCGCGCGCTACGCCGGCGCCGCCGCGAACCACCCCCGCGTGCGCAGGCTGAAGCGCACCAGCGCGATCATCAGCGGCACCTCGATCAGCACGCCCACCACGGTCGCGAGCGCGGCGCCGGACGACAGCCCGAACAGCATCACCGAGGTCGCGATGGCCACCTCGAAGTGGTTCGACGCGCCGATCATCGCGGCCGGCGCGGCGTCCTCGTAGCGCAGCCGGAGGACGCGCGCGAGCCAGTAGCCGAGCGCGTAGATCAGCAGCGTCTGGATCGTGAGCGGCACCGCGATCCAGACGATCGTCAGCGGGTTCTCGACGATCAGATCGCCCTTGAAGGAGAACAGCAGCACCAGGGTCAGCAGCAGCGCGCCGATGGTGACCGGCGTGAGCCGGTGCAGGAAGCGCTCGCGGAACCAGTCCTCGCCGCGCGCGGCGATGATCCAGCGCCGCGACCAGTATCCGGCCAGCAGCGGCAGCGCGACGTAGATGCCGATCGACAGCGCGAGCGCCTGCCACGGCACGGGCAGGCGCCCGACGCCGAGCAGCAGCCCGCCGAGCACGCCGTAGAGCACCAGCATGGTCAACGAGTTGAGCGCGACCATGACCAGCGTCAGGCCGTCGTTGCCGCGCGCGAGGTAGCCCCACACCAGCACCATCGCCGTGCACGGCGCGATGCCGAGCAGGATGCAGCCCGCGAGGTAGCTGCGCCACAGCGGCACCTCGAGCATCTTCACGCCGTCCACCAGGACCACGGTGCCGGCGCCGTTGGTCGCGCCAGGCTCGAGATCGAGGCCCAGCGGCATCTTCACGAGGTCGGTCGCGTCCGGGCCGATGAAGCCGAGGAACAGCG
>CBDUCN010000265.1:0-7570 GCA_965365655.1 uncultured Gammaproteobacteria bacterium
GGCACCGCGAGCACCACCTGCCGGGCGGGTCGAGCAGCGGGTCCGGCGTCGCGGTCGCGGCCGGCATGGCGCCGGTGGGCCTCGGCACCGACACCGGCGGCTCGGTTCGAATCCCCGCATCGCTGTGCGGCATCAGCGGGCTGAAGACCACGGTCGGCCGCGTCAGCCGCGCCGGGGTGTATCCGCTGAGCTGGAGCCTGGACTCGGTGGGGCCGCTGTGCCGCGACGCGCGCGACGCGGCGCTGATGCTGGACGTGATGAACGGCGAGGACACCGCCGATCCCAGCACCCACGGCCGCGCCCGCGAGCGCTTTCCCGATCCGGACGCGGAACGCCTCGACGGGCTTCGCGTCGCGGTGGCGGAGACCGTGTTCTTCGACGGCGCCGACGCCGACGTCGCGGGCGCGGTGCGCGCCGCGGCCGACGTCTTCGCGGGGCTCGGCGCGCAGGTCGGCAGCATCGCGTTCCCGGAGGCCCGCGAGGCGCTGGAGCTCAATCCCCGCGGGCTGGTGATCGCCGCCGAGGCGTGGACCGTGAACCGCGAGCTGATGGAGCGCCACTTCGACGAGCTGGACCCGATCGTGTCGTGGCGCGTGGCCAAGGGCCGCGAGGTGACGGCGGCGGACTACCTGCAGACGGTGTCCGGCTGGAACGGGCTGCGCGGGCGCGCCGCGGCGCGCTTCGACGACGTGGACGTGCTGCTGTGCCCGGCCACGATGTACACCGCGCGCACGCTGGCCGCCGCCGAGCAGAGCATGGAGGCCTACGCCGAGCTCAACGTGGGCTACCTGCGCAACACCGCAATCGGCAACATCCTGAACCTGTGCGGGCTGAGCGTGCCCTGCGGCATCGACGCCGGCGGGCTGCCGATCGGACTGATGCTCTACGCACGCCCGTTCGGCGAGGCCACGGCGCTGCGCGCCGCGGCGGCCTACCAGCGCGCGACCGCGCACCACCTCGCCCGGCCCGCCCTCGACTGGGTCTGAGCGCCCGCACGGGATGCGCCCGACGCGGCGCGTCAGGCGCGCCGCGTCGGCGCCGTCCACGAGCCACGGCGCGCCCGGCTCAGCCCTCGCCCGCGCCGCCCGCGAACGACGGCCAGCGCGCGTCCGCCTCGGCCACGCTCATCCGCCCGTACAGCGCCATGTAGCTGCGCGCCGCCGGCAGGAAGTCCGCACGGTGGTCGCGCTGCCACGTCTCCAGCCGCCACGGCGGACGCGCCCCGGCACGCCGCGAGCGCTCGGCGCACAGCAGTGCGCTGACCTCGCCCGCGTCGTGCGCGACGACGGTCGCCTCCTCGAACGCGTACTCGTCGCCCTCGAAGAACGCGATGCGCGCCATGTCCTCGGCATCCAGCCCGTCGAGCAGCAGTCCCGGCGCCCGCGCGTCGCGCCGCGGTGCGAGCACCGGGTAGCTCTCCCCCGGCAGCGTCACCGTCACGTGGCCGTGCAGCGATGCGCGGCGCACCGGCACCGACGCCGCGTCGCGCGCGAGCACCAGCCCGAGCACCAGCGGATCGCGCAGCGTGCCGAACACGAACAGCGGCAGGGCGGGAGGCGCGCTCATCGCCCGAACTGTAACGGCGCCGGACCGGCGGCGCGCCACCGCGCCCGGCCCTGCTAGACTCGCCGCCTTCGCAAGCCAACGGGTCAGCGGGATGGACAGGGTGGCTCTGATCACCGGCGCGAGCCGCGGCATCGGCGCGGCGACGGCGCTCGCGGCGGCGCGCGCCGGGTTCGCGGTCGCGGTGAACTACGCGCGGGATCGCGACGCCGCGGAGACCGTCGCGGGCGCGGTGCGCGAGGCCGGGCAGCGCGCCATCGCGGTGCAGGCGGACGTCGGCGACGAGGCGGCGATCGTGCGCATGTTCGAGACCGTGGACCGCGAGCTGGGCGTCCCGGACGCGCTGGTCAACAACGCCGGCATCCTGTTCCGGCAGGGACGCCTGACCAGCATGGACGCGGCGCGCATCGACCGGGTGCTCGCGGTCAACGTGACCGGCACGATGGTCTGCGCCCGCGAGGCGGTGAAGCGGATGTCCACCCGCGAGGGCGGGCGCGGCGGCTCCATCGTCAACGTGTCGTCGGCCGCGGCCCGCATCGGCGGGCCCAACGAGTACGTGGACTACGCCGCGTCCAAGGGCGCGGTGGACAGCTTCACGCTGGGCCTCGCGAAGGAGGTGGCGGCGGAGGGGATCCGGGTGAACGCGGTGCGCCCCGGGATCATCGCGACCGACATCCACGCCAGCGGCGGCGAGCCCGGACGTGTCGCGCGGGTCGCGCCCAACGTGCCGATGCAGCGCGGCGGCGAGCCCGAGGAGGTCGCGTCCGCGATCGTGTGGCTGCTCGGAGACGGCGCGAGCTACGTCACCGGCGCGCTGCTCGACATCACCGGCGGGCGCTGAGGCGGTGAGCGGCTCCGTGACGTCGCTGTTCCCGGCCGCGGACATGGTGGCCCTCGCGCAGCGCGCCGGCGCCGAGATCCTGAGCGTCTACGACACCGCGTTCGCGGTGCGCGGCAAGGCCGACGCGAGCCCGGTCACCGACGCGGACGAGCGCGCGGAGCGGGTGATCCTGAAGGGCCTCGCGGCGCTCGCGCCCGACGTCGCGGTGGTCGCCGAGGAGCAGGTCGCGGCGGGAAGCGTGCCGCAGGTGGACGGGCGCCCGTTCTTCCTGGTCGACCCGCTCGACGGCACCCGGGAGTTCATCAGCCGCAACGGCGAGTTCACGGTGAACATCGCGCTGGTGCTGTCCGGGCGCGTCGCGGCCGGCGTCGTGCACCTGCCGGCGCTGGACGAGACGTACTGGAGCGACGGCGAGGCCGCGTGGCGCACGCGCGGCGCCAGCGCCGCGGAACCGTTGCGCTGCCGCGCCCCCGCGGCCGACGGCCTGGTCGTGGTGGCCAGCCGGTCGCACCGCGACGCGCGCACCGATGCGTTCCTCGCCGACTACCCGGTGAAGTCGCTGCTGGCCGCCGGCTCGTCGCTGAAGCTTTGCCGGGTCGCGGAGGGTGCCGCCGACATGTACCCGCGGCTCGGACGCACGATGGAGTGGGACATCGCGGCAGGCCAGGCGGTGCTGGAAGCCGCCGGCGGCAGCGTGTGCACGCTCGACGGCGCGCCGCTCGGCTACGCGAAGCCCGGCTTCGAGAACCCCGACTTCGTCGCCCGCGGGCTCGCCGGGTGACGCCGCGCACCATGCGCCGGAGAACGCGATGACCGACACGCCCGACCTGCCCGCGACGATGCAGGCCATCGAGATTGCCGGGCCCGGCGGCCCCGAGGTGCTCACGCCCACCGAGCGCCCGACGCCGCGCCCGGGCGCCGGCGAGGTGCTGGTGCGGGTGCAGGCGGCCGGCGTGAACCGCCCCGACGTGATGCAGCGCAAGGGCATGTACCCGCCCCCGCCCGGCGCGTCCGACATCCCGGGGCTCGAGATCGCGGGCATCGTGGCCGCGGTCGGCGACGGCGTGACGGCGCCGGTCCCCGGCGACCGCGTGTGCGCGCTGGTCACCGGCGGCGGCTACGCCGGGTACTGCGTGGCCGACGCGCGCCTGTGCCTGCCGTGGCCGAAGGATTACGACGCGGTGCGCGCCGCCGCGCTGCCCGAGACCTTCTTCACGGTGTGGAGCAACGTGTTCGACCGCGGCCGGCTTCTTCCGGGCGAGCGGCTGCTGGTGCACGGCGGATCGAGCGGCATCGGGACCACCGCGATACAGCTCGCGCGCGCGTTCGGCGCGGTGCCCTACGCGACCGCCGGCTCCGACGACAAGTGCCGCGCGTGCGAGAAGCTGGGTGCGGAGGCCGCGATCAACTACCGCGACGAGGACTTCGTCGAGCGCATCGAGGCGCTCACCGCGGGCCGCGGCGTGGACGTGGTGCTCGACATGGTGATGGGCGACTACCTCGCGCGGAACCTGAAGTGCCTCGCGCCCGACGGCAGGCTGGTGTTCATCGCCGTGCAGGGCGGGCCGAAGGTGAAGGAGCTGAACGTGCTGCCGATCATGCTCAAGCGCCTCACGATCACCGGCTCGACGCTGCGCCCGCGCGCGGTGGAGGACAAGGCCGCGATCGCGGCGAGCCTGCGCGAGCAGGTGTGGCCGCTGCTGGACCGCGGCGCCGTGGCGCCGGTCGTGCACCAGAGCTTTCCGCTGGCGCGGGCCGCCGACGCGCACGCGCTGATGGAGAGCAGCGCGCACGTCGGAAAGATCCTGCTGCGGGTGGAGTGACGCGGCGCCGCGCGCCGGCGTCGTCATCCCGGGCGCACGGGATCATCGCGCGCCGCCGCCGGCCTCGCGCTTTCGCCGCTCCACGTACTCGTCCACCGCGAGCGCCGCATCCTCGTCGATGGGCGGCGGCTCGTGCTCGGCGACCAGCGTTCGCCAGATCCGGTGCGCGCGCTGCGCCGCGTCCAGCGAGCCCGCCTCCTGCCAGCGCTCGAAGTTGCTCCAGTCGCTCACCAGCGGCGCGTTGAACGCGTGCGCGTAACGCGTGAGCGTGTGCGCCGCGCCGAAGAAGTGCCCGCCGTGGCCCACCTCCGCGATGGCGTCCACCGCGAGCGCGTCGTCGTCCACCGCGAAGGGCTCGAGGAACGCGATCATCATCTGCAGCATCTCTGCGTCGATCACCATCTTCTCGAACGACGCGGTGAGGCCGCCCTCCATCCAGCCCGCACCGTGCATCACGAGGTTGGCGTGCCCGAGCAGCGCCGGCCACAGCGACATCTGCGACTCGTACGCGGCCTGCGCGTCGACCGCGTTGGACGCGTTCGCGTTCGAGGAGCGGTAGGGCAACCCGTAACGGCGCGCGAGCTGGCCACCGGCCAGCGCCGCCTGCGCGTACTCCGGCGTGCCGAACGCGGGCGACCCGGAGCGCATGTCGACGTTGGACGTGAAGCCGCCGTACACCACCGGCGCCCCCGGGCGCACGATCTGCGTGAACGCGATGCCGGCCAGCGCCTCCGCGTTCTGCTGCGCGAGCGCACCGGCGAGGGTCGCCGGCGCCATCGCGCCGGCCAGCGTGAACGGCGTGAGCACCACGACCTGGCCCTGGCGCGCGAGCTCGATCACGCCTTCCAGCATCGGCGCGTCGATGCGCAGCGGCGAGCTCGAGTTGATCACCGAGAACAGCGTGGGCTCGCGCGCGAAGCGCTCGCGGTCCACGCCGCGCGCGAGGCGTGCGAGCTCCAGCGCGTCGCGGATGCGCGCGCGGCCCAGGGCGTAGCCGTGATAGCACTTGTCGGTGAGCGTGATGAACGCGCGGATGCAGTCCAGGTGCCGCGTCTCCGGCGGCAGGTCCACCGGCTCCACCGGGTATCCGGTGAACAGGTGCACCGCGTTCAGCGACTGCCCGAGGCGCAGCAGATCGCAGTAGTCGGCGAAGTTGCCCGGCCGCCGCCCGCGCTCCAGATCGCTCACGTTCGGCGCGCTGCCGACGGTCGCGAAGTTCACGTGGTCGCCGCCCACGGTGAGGTGGTGCGCGGGGTTGCGCGCGTGCAGCGTGAAGCGCGAGGGCGCGCTCGCCAGCGCCTCGGCGACGAGGCCCCGGTCGAAGCGCACCACCTGGCTCGCGCGGTCCACCTCGGCGCCGGCCGCATCGAGCAGGTCCAGCGCCTCGGGCAGCAGGAAGGCCACGCCGATCTCCTCGAGCACGCGCATCGAGGCGTCGTGGATCCGCTCGAGCTGCCCGGCGTCCAGCACCTCGACCGGGGGCCGCGGATTGCGCGGCGGGCGCCACGGCTGCTGCGCGATGCCGGAGCCCGCGGCGCCGTCCCGCGCCCCGGAGCGGCGCGTGCTGCGTCGACGGCTCATCGCGATCCCCCTGCGCGCGCGGAGCCCGGTCCGCGACGCGCCGATGGTAGAGGCCGCCGGCAGCGCCGGCCATCACGCATCGGCGTTTCGCGGCGCGTCGGCGCGCCGGGCGTCACGGCCGCGGCCACGAAGGTCGCGCGCCTGCACGTCACGGCGGCGGCCCGTGCCGCGCGCGGCGCGCCGGGCGCGCACCGCCCGGGCGGCCGGCGCGTCGCGCTCAGGCCGGCACCCGCCGGAACACGCCCGCGCGCCGCGGGTCGCCGCAGCCGTCCGCCCCCGACGGGCCCAGGCGCACGGTGTGGGCCCCGCCGAAGAACACGTTGCGCTCCTCCCACAGGTGGTGGTTCGGCCAGTCGTCGAGCAGCGGCGCGATGCGCTCCGGGTCGAAGCCGCCCTCCACGCTCAGCAGGTCGCCTTCCACGTGCAGCCGCGGCGCGAGCACCGCGGGCTCCGGCGCCTGGCCGTGCAGCACCAGGCGCGCCAGCACCTGCAGCAGCGCGCTGCGGATCCGGTTCGAGCCGCCGGAGCCGCTCGCGACGCGGGTGCCGTCGCGCCACGCCACCGCGCTGGGCATCATCATCGACGTCATGCGCACGCCGGGCGCCCAGCGCTGGAAGCCGCCGGGATTGAGGTCCTCCTCGCCCAGCATGTTGTTGAGCACGATGCCGGCATCCGGCACCACGTAACCCGATCCCTCGCCGTTGGAGACGGTCACGCTCGCGAGATTTCCGGCGGCGTCGATCACGCTCACGTGCGTGGTGCCGCGGCGCGCCCGCGGCCGCTCCAGCACCTCCGCGCGGTAGCGGGCGAGCAGCGCCGGATCGAGCAGCGCGGACTCGTCCAGCGCCGCGCCCCGAGCGTGCGCATCCACCCGCGCCTCCACCGTCGCGCCGAGCGCGCCGGCGACCGCGCGCAGCGACGCGACCCCGTCCGGGTCCAGCGCGCGCGCGCGCGGATCGTCGAGCAGCTTCAGCCCGAAGGCCGCGAGCACGCCGCCGGACGACGGCGGCGGGTTGGTCAGCACCCGCGCGCCCGCGAGGTCCAGCGCCAGGGGCTCGCGGCGCTCGACGCGGTAGCGCTCGAGGTCGTCGCGCGCCAGCTGGCCGCCGTCGGCGAGGTCGGCCGCGATGCGCGCCGCGATCTCGCCGCGATAGAACAGCGGCTCGCCCTCGATCGCGAGCACCTCCAGGGTGTCCGCGAGCGCCGGCTGGCGAAGCCGCTCGCCGGCGGTGACCAGCTCGCCGTCGCGCACGCGGCTGCCGAAGATCGCGCGGCACGCGGCCGTCGCCTCGAAGGTGGGACGCACCACGCTGAACAGGTAAGCCTGGAAGTCAGTGGTCTCCACGCCGTCCCGCGCGAGCGCCACCGCGGGCGCGACGAGCTCGCGCATCGGCATGCTGCCGAGCTCGGCGTGCACCCTGAACATGCCGGCCACGAAGCCGGGCACGGCGATCGTGCCGCGCCCGATGTGGAACTCCTGGCGCACCGGGCCGAAGTCGGCCTCGATCGGATAGAAGTCCAGCTCGTCCAGGCGCCCGGCGCGGCGCGGCGTGTGCACGAAGAAGTCGAACAGCCGCGGCGAGCCGGACGCCGGGCAGGCCATCATGAAGCCGCCGCCGCCGAGCGAGGCCAGCACCGGCTCGGCGGCGCACGCGGCCGCCATCGCGGCGACGGCGGCGTCGAACGCATTGCCGCCGGCGCGCAGCACCTCCTCCGCGGCGCCGACGGTGGCCTCGTGGCCCGCGGCCACCACGTGGTGTGA
>CBDUCN010000266.1:0-7567 GCA_965365655.1 uncultured Gammaproteobacteria bacterium
GCCGGCGAACGGACTCGCGGAGTTGCTCGAGGACTGTGCTCATGGCGGTGCACGCTGGGCGACGCCTCGGCTCGAGACACCGGCCTCGCGGGAGGCCGCTTCGACACGCAGTGTAGTACGGCCTCTGCGCCGGTGGGTGAGGCGAGCGCCCGGCGCACGGGCTCCGCCTGCACGTTCCCGCGATCGACACCGCGGGCCGCGATGGAACTCGCACCGGGTTCGGCGTAGGGTCGCCCGCCGGATCCGGGGCCGGTTGGCCGCCGTGGGATCCGCATCCAACCTGCAGACCGACATGACACGAACGGCCGGGCGGAGGCTCTACTCTCGCGTGCCGATGGAACACATGCTCCGTTGCCCGTGCGCGCCCGGCCCGGCACGGCTCCGTGCGGGCCGTCGCCAGGCAGGGCGCACCGTGCGCGACGGGGGGCCGGACGGGCACTCGCGCGGCGCCGATCCGGGTCCTGGACGGAGGCCCGCCAAGCCCGCTGCGGTGCCGGCTGCGGCGCGGGTGCGGGCGGGTCGGGCGGCGCGGGGTCCCGGCGTGACCCGCGGCGCGTGCGCGGCACTGCTCGCCGCCGTGCTGCTCGCGGGCCTCGCGCCGGCGCGAGGCGCCGGCGCGGAGCGCGGCGCGGCGGGACCGGCCGCCCAGGGTGCGACTGACGTCGACGCGTCTGCGCCGGGCACCGTGCGTGCCGGCGCCGCGGGGCGGGGCGCGCCGGATGCCGACGCGCCCGGACCGGACTCGCGGCCTTCCGGTGCGGCGGAGAGCGGCGCCGCCGGGGCGGACTTCGCCGCGGCGCAGGCGCTGCTCGAGCGCGGCGACGCCGCGCGCGCGCGCGGCCTCCTCGCGCGCCTGTCCCTGGACGGCGATCCCCGGGCGCAGCGCGCCCTCGCGCGGATGCTGGTGGCCGGCGTCGGCGGTCCCGCGGATCGCGAGGAGGCCATGGGCTGGTTCTGCGTGCTGGCGCACCAGCCGTCCGGCGGCCGCGACGTGGTGCAGGCGCTGTGGCTGCTCGCCGAGTACTTCCGCACCGGGGGCGCGCTGCCGGGCTTTCGCTACGGCGAGGGCCGCCGGGACCGCGAGAACCCGCTGCGCGCGCACTTCTGGTTCACGCTGCTCGCGACGCAGGACCGCCACTACGAGCAGGTGGTGGAGGACGCCGCGCGCCTCGGCGCACTCGGCATGCGCAGCACCGGTCGCGAGCTGCGCGAGGGCGAGCGCGAGCGCGTGGCGCGGCGCGCGGCTGGCTGGCAGCCGCTGCCGGACCCGGCACCGCCGGCTCGCGAGCGCTGCCTGTCGCTGCCGGATTGAGCGCCGGCGCCGCCGCGCGCGCGCCGGATCGCGTGCGAGCAGCTTCCGGCCCGGCCGCCTGCCGCGCGCACGGCGCCGCCTGCCTGCCGCGCGGGGCCGCGGTTAACATGGCGCCCGACCCCGGGGGAAACCCCTGCCAGCGCGTCTTCCGCCCAGCCATGGCCCGCAAGCTCTACGTGCGCACCTTCGGGTGCCAGATGAACGAGTACGACTCCGCGCGCACCGCGGATCTGCTCGCGCGCAGCCACGGGCTGGAGCGCACCGACGACCCGGAGCAGGCGGACGTGCTGCTGGTGAACACGTGCTCGGTACGCGAGAAGGCCGCCGAGAAGCTGTTCAGCGAGATCGGGCGCTGGAAGGAGCTCAAGCGCGCGCGCCCGGAGGTGGTGATCGGCGTCGGCGGCTGCGTGGCCAGCCAGGAGGGCGCGGCGATCCGCGAGCGCGCCCCGTACGTGGACCTGGTGTACGGCCCGCAGACCCTGCACCGGGTGCCCGAGATGCTATCCGCCGCGGACACCGGGCGGCGCAGCGTGGACGTCTCCTTCCCGGAGATCGAGAAGTTCGACCGCCTGCCCGAGCCGCGCGCCGACGGGCCCACCGCGTTCGTGTCGGTGATGGAGGGCTGCAGCAAGTACTGCTCCTTCTGCGTCGTGCCGTACACGCGCGGCGAGGAGTTCAGCCGGCCCTTCGACGACGTGATCACCGAGGTGGTGGAGCTGGCCGCGCAGGGCGTGCGCGAGGTGACCTTCCTCGGCCAGAACGTGAACGCGTACCGCGGAGCGCTGCACGAGGGCGGCGTGTGCGACCTCGCGGAGCTGATCCGCTTCACCGCGGAGGTGGACGGCATCGACCGCATCCGCTTCACGACGTCTCACCCGCAGGAGTTCTCCGACGCGCTGATCGACGTGTACGCCGACGTGCCCGAGCTGGTGAGCCACCTGCACCTGCCGGTGCAGAGCGGCAGCGACCGCATCCTGGAGCGCATGAAGCGCGGCTACCGCGCGCGGGACTTCGTGGACAAGGCCGCGCGGCTGCGCGCGGCGCGTCCGGATCTCTCGCTGTCGTCCGATTTCATCGTCGGCTTCCCCGGCGAGAGCGACGACGACTTCGACGCGACGCTCCGCCTGATCGAGGAGGTGGGCTTCGACACCTCGTTCAGCTTCGTCTACAGCGCGCGCCCCGGTACCCCGGCCGCGGCCTTCGCCGACGAGGTGCCGCTGGTGCGCAAGAAGGCGCGCCTCGCCCGGCTGCAGGCGCTGATCGCGGAGCAGGCCGCGGCGCTGAGCGCCGCGATGGTGGGCACCCGGCAGCGCGTGCTGGTGGAGAAGCCGTCGCGCAAGGATCCGCGGCAGATGTCCGGGCGCACCGAGAACAACCGGGTCGTGAACTTCGACGCCCCGCCGCACGCGGCCGGGCAGTTCCTGGACGTGGTCATCACCGAGGCGCTGCCGAACAGCCTGCGCGGCGTGGTGGCGCCCGGCCCCGCGACCCCGGAGCCCGGCTCCGCCCGTGACCGCCCCTCGCGCGATCGCGTGGTGGCCTGAGCCCGCCCGGACCGCTAAGCTTCCCGCTGGGATCCCAGCGCCGCCCGCATTGAGCGCCGACACAGACACCCCCGAAGCCCGCGAGCTGCACCTCGAGCCGGCCGACAACCTGCGACTGGCGAACCTCTGTGGGCCGCTGAACCAGCACCTGCACCAGCTCGAGCGCCACCTCGGGGTCACGATCGTGAACCGCGGCAACGCGTTCCGGGTCACCGGCGAGGCGACCCCGACGAATGCCGCCGGCAAGCTGCTGGAACGCATGTACGACGCCACCGAGGACGAGGCGCTGACCGCCGAGCGCGTGCACCTGTTCCTGCAGGAGGCCGGCATCGACGACCTGGTGGACGGCGCGAGCGACGGCGACGCGGTGGTGCGGGTGCGCCGCGGCTACGTGCACGGACGTGGGGCGAACCAGAAGCGCTACATCCGCGCGGTGCAGACCCACGACATCAACTTCGGCATCGGCCCCGCCGGCACCGGCAAGACCTACCTCGCCGTGGCCTGCGCGGTGGAGGCGCTGGAGCGCGAGAGCGTGCGCCGCGTGGTGCTGGTGCGCCCGGCGGTGGAGGCCGGCGAGCGCCTGGGCTTCCTGCCGGGCGACCTCGCGCAGAAGGTGGACCCGTACCTGCGCCCGCTGTACGACGCGCTCTACGAGATGCTCGGCTTCGAGCGCGTCGCCAAGCTCATCGAGCGCAGCGTCATCGAGGTGGCGCCGCTCGCGTACATGCGCGGGCGCACGCTGAACGAGAGCTTCATCATCCTCGACGAGGCGCAGAACACGTCGGTGGAGCAGATGAAGATGTTCCTCACGCGCATCGGTTTCGGGTCCACCGCGGTGGTGACCGGCGACATCACGCAGATCGATCTGCCGAAGGGCCAGCGCTCCGGGCTGGTGCACGTGGCGGGGGTGCTGGAGGACGTGGACGGCATCAGCTTCACGTGGTTCCAGTCGAAGGACGTGGTCCGCCATCCGCTGGTCAAGCGCATTCTCGACGCCTACGCGGCGGCCGAGTCCGCGTCGCCGGAGTGACCCTGACCGTGGACGTGCAGATTGCGAGCTCGTCGCCCGACGTGCCCGCTGCGGCGCACATCGTGCGCTGGGCGCGGGCAGCGGCCGGCGACCGCGACGCCGAGCTGAGCGTGCGCGTCGTCGACGCCGAGGAGGGCGCCGCGCTGAACGAGTCGTTCCGCCGCGGCGCGGGCGCGACCAACGTGCTGTCCTTTCCGTTCGAGGCGCCCGAGATCACCGACCCGCCGCTGCTCGGCGACGTGGTGATCTGCGCCCCCGTCGTCGCGCGCGAGGCGCAGGCGCAGGGCAAGGCGGCGCAGGCGCACTACGCGCACATGGTGGTGCACGGCGTGCTGCACCTGCTGGGCCACGAGCACGACCGCGACGACGACGCCGAGCGCATGGAGGCTCTCGAGCGCGAGGTGCTGGCGGGCCTCGGCTTCGCGGACCCGTACGCGGAGCGCGCGCCGTGAACGACGAGCGCGGCGGGCGCAACTGGCTGGATCGCCTCGGCCAGGCCTTCGCGGCCGGTCCGCAGGACCGCGACGAGCTGGTGGAGGTGCTGCGCGACGCGGAGCGCCGCGGCCTCATCGACGGCGACGTGCTGGCCATCGTCGAGGGCGCGCTGCACGTCTCGGAGCTGCAGGTGCGCGACATCATGATCCCGCGCTCGCAGATGGTCGTGGTGCGCGCCGAGGCGCCGGCGGAGGAGTACGTGCAGACGGTGCTGGAGTCCGGCCACTCGCGCTACCCGGTGGTGGGTGACAGCCGCGACGAGGTCGAAGGGATCCTGCTCGCGAAGGATCTGCTGGGGTACGTGGCGGACGAGGGCAAGCCGCTGGATCTCGACGACATCATGCGCCCGGTGGTCTACATCCCGCAGAGCAAGCGCCTCAACGTGCTGCTGTCCGAGTTCCGCGCCAGCCGCAACCACATGGCCATCGTGGTCGACGAGTACGGCGGCGTCGCCGGCCTGGTCACGATCGAGGACGTGCTGGAGCAGATCGTCGGCGAGATCGACGACGAGCACGACGACGACGAGGAGGGCTACATCCGGCGCCTGAGCAACGGCGAGCACGTCGTGAAGGCGCTCACGCCCATCGAGGACTTCAACGACTACTTCGACACCTCGTTCAGCGACGAGGAGTTCGACACCGTGGGCGGGCTGGTGATCAAGGGCTTCGGCCATCTGCCCAAGCGCGGCGAGGACACGACCATCGAGGGCATGCACTTCCGGGTGCTGCGCGCGGACAAGCGCCGGGTGCACCTGCTGCGCGTGACGGCGCGCGCTTCCGAGGCGGATTGAGGCGTTCGACGCGCACGCCGGCGCCGCGCGGTGCGCGGGCGCAGGATGTCCGCGCACCGCACGGCGCGCGAGGCGCGGGCCGCCTTCGCGCCCCGGGCGCGGACCTGCTCGCCGCGGCCGGCGGCGCCGCGCTGCCGTTCGCGTTCTCCCCGTTCCAGATCTGGCCGCTGGCGCCGCTGGCGGTCGCGGCGCTGTTCGTCGCGTGGGCGAACGCCGGGACGCGGCGCGCCGCGTGGCGCGGCTGGCTGTTCGGCGCGGCCGCGTTCGGCGTCGGCGTGTCGTGGATCGTCGAGAGCTTCCAGTTCAGCAACATCGCGCTGCCGCTGGCGGTGACCCTCACGGTGGGGTTCGTCGCCTTCCTCGCGCTGTTCCCCGCGCTCGCCGGCGCGCTGCTCGCGCGCTTCGCCGCGCAGGTCGCGCTGCCGGTGCGCCTCGCCGCGGTGTTCCCGGCGGCGTGGATCGCCGCGGAGTGGCTGCGCGGCTGGTTCCTGACCGGCTTCACGTGGCTGCAGCTCGGCTACAGCCAGGTGGACGGCCCGCTCTCCGGCGCGCTGGCGGTGTGCGGCGTGTACGGGACCGGGCTGGTGCTGGCCGCCGCGGCCGGGACGCTGGCGTGGATCGCGCTGCGTCCCGGGCTTCGCCCCGCGCTCGCGCTCGCGGCGCTCGCGGCCGCCGGCGCCGGCCTCGCGGCGTTCGGCGCCCGCGCGTGGACCGAGCCGGCCGGCCCGCCGCTCGAGGTCGCGCTGGTGCAGGGCAACGTGCCCCAGGACCAGAAGTGGCGTCCCGAGATGCGTCAGCGCACGCTCGACCTCTACACCTCGATGACGCTTCGCCACCTGGGCCTGGACCTCGTGGTGTGGCCGGAGACGGCGCTGCCCGGGCGCCGGCAGGCGATGCGCGACTTCATCGCCGGGCTTCACCGCAGGGCGCGCGACGCGGGCAGTGCGGTGCTGTTCGGCGTCCCCGAGTTCGCCGGCGATCCGCCGCGCGCGTACAACTCGGTGCTGCTGGTCGGCACCTCCACCGGGCAGTACCGCAAGCGTCACCTGGTGCCGTTCGGGGAGTACCTGCCTGCGGACGTCGTGCTGCGTCCGATCACGCGCGCTCTGGGCATCCCGGTGTCGGACTTCCACCCGGGCGGCGAGCAGCAGGCGCCGCTCGAGGTGCGCGGCCACCGGATCGCGGTGTTCGTGTGCTACGAGATCGCGTTCGGCAACGAGGTGATCCGCGAGCTGCCCGACGCGGCGCTGCTGGTCACGGTGAGCAACGACGCGTGGTTCGGCGACACGCTGGGGCCGCACCAGCACCTGCAGATGGCGCGCGCGCGGGCGCTGGAGACGGGACGCGACCTGCTGCGCGCGACCAACACCGGCATCACCGCCATCGTCGACGCCGCGGGTGAGGAGCACGGGCGGCTTGAGCAGTTCCGCGCCGGCAGCCTGCAGGGCAGGGCGACGCCGCGCCGCGGCGCGACGCCCTACGTGCTGGCGGGGGACTGGCCCACGCTGGTGCTGTGCGTGCTGCTGCTCGCGCCGGCGGTGCTGGTGGCCTGGCGGGGGCGGCGCCGCTGATGCGCCGCCTCGACGGGATGTCGCGCGGGTGGCGCACGGGCGTGACGGCGCTGCTCGCGGCGCTGCTCGCCGCGGGCTGTGCCGGCGGCAGCGGCCCGCGGGCCGGCAGCGACGACCCCGCGGGCACGGCGGTCGCGGCCGACGACGCCGCGTCCGCGCGCGCGGCGCGCTGCACGGCACTGCTCGAGTCCGTGGACGCGCGGGTGGCCGCGGCCGGCGTCGCCGACGGCGGCGCGCGGCGGGTGGACGGATTTCCGCACCTGCGCGTGAACCGCTTCCTTGCCGCGGTGCGGCCCGACGGGCCGGGGCCGGCCTGGGACGCGTGGGTAGAGCGGATGCGCGCGCTGGACGCCGCGGCGCGGCGCGCGGAGCTCGCCAACCTCGGCGTGCCCGACGTGCAGCGCGAGCGGGTGGAGGCGTGCGCGGCGGCGCTGGCCGGCCAGGACCTGGACGCCGGCGCGCGGCGTGCGCTCGCCGCGGCCGCCGAGGTTCCCGACGACTACGCGACGTGGCAGCGCGTGGTGGGCCTGTACCCCGTCGCGTCGATCGGGTTGCTCACCGGCGTCGACCTGCTGCGCCGCGACCTCGCGCGCGACTTCGCGACGCCGATGGAGAGCCAGCCCGTGCGCGGGCGGCTGGTGCGCTTCGTGCCGCCCGACGCGGCGCCGGCCGCGCCGGCGTCGCCGGCGCGCGATGCGCTGGGCGTCCCGGCGCCGGACGACGACGCGCTGGACGCGCTGTTCCGCGCTCACGCGCCGGTGTTCGAGGTGGACGTGGTGCGCCCGGACGATCGGATCGGCGAGCCGGGCCTGGACGCGCGCGGCC
>CBDUCN010000267.1:0-7561 GCA_965365655.1 uncultured Gammaproteobacteria bacterium
GAGCACCGGCTTCTTCCTCGCCACGCACCCGCCCACCGCCGAGCGCCTGGACCGCCTCGCGGCGACCTTCGAGCCGTCGCCGGGGGCGCCGGCGCCGCCGCGCGGCGGCGCCTTCGACGCGATCAAGGCGCGCATCGCGGCCCGGTAGCCGGCGGCGCCCGTGGACCGCGGGCTCGCGTAATCAACGGGTTATGCGCCCCGCGCGGCCCGACTTGGCGGCGGTGGCCGCTGCCGGTAGCGTGGCGAATCCGATTCCACCTCTCGAGGTCACTCGCATGAAACGCTGCGTTCTGATGCTGCTCGTCCTGTTCGTGCTCCCGGTGTCGGCCGACGTCGCGTCGGACCGCGGCATGGTGATGAAGAAGAGCAACCACCCGGTGGACGTCACGCTCGACCGGCTCGAGTCCATGGTGCGCGAGAAGGGCTTCACGGTGTTCGCGCGCATCGACCACGCGGCCGGGGCGGCGAAGACCGGGCAGGCGCTGCGCGCGACCGAGGTGCTGATCTTCGGCAACCCCAAGGTGGGCACGGCGTTGATGACCAGCCGCCAGTCGGCCGGCCTGGACCTGCCGATTCGCGTCGCCGCGTGGCAGGACGAGGACGGCCAGGTCTGGGTCGCGTACAACGACCCGGCGTGGCTCGCGCGGCGCCACGGCATCGGCGACCGCGGCCCGGTGATCGGCAAGATGACGGGCGCCCTCGGCAAGTTCACGGACGCCGCGACGAAGTGACGCGGGCGCACCGCGGCGGGGCGTCACGCCCCGTCGCCGTGCACGCGATCGGGCGGCGTGGCGCCGCGGCCGGCGCGGCGTCGCGGCCCGGCGGGCCGCTCGTTTGCGGCCCCGTGCCGCATCCTACAGAATCCCCGGCCACCCGCTTTCACGGGCTCAGGAGGGGAACCCCATCATGAAAAGAATCGTCATCGCCGCGCTCGCGGCGCTCACCGTCGCCGCGTCCACCACGGCCGGCGCGCAGAGCTTCTTCCGGATCGTCAGCGGCAGCGCCGGCGGAAACTACTTCCCGATGGCCGGCGTGCTGGCCAACGCGATCAGCAATCCGCCGGGCTCGCGGCCGTGCGAGAAGGGCGGGCCGTGCGGCGTGCCGGGCCTGATCGCGATCGCGCAGTCCGCGAACGGCTCGGTGGCCAACGTCAACGCGATCCAGTCCGGCACCGCCGAGTCCGGTCTCGCGCAGTCCGACGTCGCGTACTGGGGCTTCAACGGCACCGGCGTGTTCGAGGGCAAGCCGAAGCTGGACAAGCTGCGCTTCCTCGCGAGCCTCTACCCCGAGCACATCCACGTGGTGCTGCCGAAGGACTCGACCGTGCAGAAGCTCGAGGACCTGAAGGGCAAGCGCATCGGCGTCGGCCTGCCGGCCTCCGGCGCGCAGGTGGGTGCGTTGCTGATCCTGAACGCGGTCGGGCTGAAGAAGAACGAGAACTTCCAGGCCGAGGAGCTGAACACCGCGCAGTCCGCCGAGCGCATCCAGGACGGTCAGCTCGACGCGTTCCTGACCGTCACCGGCGCGCCGTCGTCGGGCATCGCGCAGCTCGCGTCCATCGCCGGCCTGCGGCTGCTGTCCATCCCGAAGGCGGTGCAGGAGAAGGTGATCGCCGAGGCGCCGTTCTACTTCACGTCGCCGATCCCGGCCGGCACCTACGAGGGGCAGGACTACGACGTCAGCACGCTGGCCGTGGGCGCGCAGTGGCTGGTGTCCGCGGATCAGCCCGACGATCTGGTCTACGGCATCACCAAGGCGCTGTGGAGCGACGTCACGAAGAAGCTCCTGAAGCACCATGCAAAGGGCAAGGACGTGACGCTGGAGACGGCGCTCGGCGGACGCGGCATCCCGCTGCATCCGGGCGCCGAGCGCTTCTACAGGGAAGCCGGCGTACTGAAGTAGCCGTTGCACCTGCCGCGCCGCCGCCGGCGGCACGGTGATTGCCCACGCGGGCGGGGGCGGCCGGCGGCGCCGCCCCCGCCCGTGTGTCCGCTCCCGGCGCCTGCGCCGATCGCCGCCGGCTGGCGACCCGTCGCGTGCGCCGCGCCCTCGAGCCGCGCGTGCCGCGCGAACCACCAGGCCACGAACGCGCCATGACCAGCCAGACCACCCTCGACCGGCGCCGGGCCGAGGAGCTCGAGGCCCGCTACGACCCCGAGATGAGCTTCCGCCCGCTCGCGCCCGTGGTGCAGCGGCTGGTGATGCTCACGCTGGTGGGGCTCGGCATCTACCACTACTACACCGCCGGCTTCGGCATCCCGCGCGAGCAGTGGCACAAGGGCATCCACATGGGCGTGGTGCTGTGCATGATCTTCTTCGTGTTCGGGCGCAGCCGGAAGCTGCACACGGAGCCGGTGCGCAGCACCTGGTGGGCGCCCGGCAACGTGCCGCTCTACGACTGGCTGCTGGGGCTCGCGGCGCTGGTCTCCGCGCTGTACATCCCGATCACCTTCACCGGCATCGACGTCACGCTCTTCGGCCACCGCTTCCAGTACGAGGAGCTCAACTTCCGCATCGGCAATCCCAACGCGTTCGACCTGTTCTTCGGCACGCTGCTGGTCATCACGATCTTCGAGGCGGCGAGGCGCGCGATGGGCATCGTGCTTCCGATCATCGTCGGCGTGTTCGTGATCTACGCGCTGTTCGGGTCGCAGTCGCCGTTCCAGGTGCTGGTGGTGCCGGACGTGAACTGGTCGCAGCTCCTGAACCACATCTACCTCACCACCGAGGGGATCTACGGCGCGCCGATCAAGGTGATCTCCACCTTCGTGTTCCACTTCGTGCTGTTCGGCGTGATCGCGCAGCGCATGGGCCTCGGGCAGTTCTTCATCGACATCGCGCAGGTGGTCGCGGGACGCTTCTCGGGCGGCCCGGCGAAGGTCAGCGTGCTGGCCTCGTCGCTGTTCGGCACGATCTCGGGCTCGTCGATCGCGAACACGGTGACCACGGGCTCGCTGACGATCCCGGCGATGAAGCGCATCGGCTACCAGGGCCACTTCGCCGGCGCGGTGGAGGCGGCGAGCAGCACCGGCGGGCAGATCACGCCGCCGATCATGGGCGCGGCGGCGTTCCTGATGGTGGAGTTCCTCGAGATCCCGTACACCACGATCATCGCCGCCGCCGCGGTGCCGGCGCTGATGCACTACGTGGCGGTGTTCGCGATCGTGCACTTCGAGGCGAAGCGCCTGGGCCTGCGGGGCCTGACCCGCGACGAGCTTCCCGACTGGCGCGAGGTGCTGAAGACCGGCTGGCCCACGATCATCCCCGTCGTGCTGTTGATCTACGTGCTGTTCAGCGGGCGCACGCCGTACATGGCCGCGTTCTGGGGGATCACCGCGTGCATCGTCATCGGCTTCCTGAACCCCCGTAACCGGCTCACCGTGCGCGACCTTGTCGACGCGTTCTACATGGGCTCGAAGTACGCGCTGGCCGTCGGCGCCGCGGGCGCGGCGGTCGGCATCGTGGTCGGCGTGATCACGCTCACCGGCGTCACCTTCCGGCTCGGGTTCATGGTCACGCAGAGCGCGCTGAGCACCGCGGAAGTGTTCCACGCGGCGCTCGCGTTCCTGCCGTTCGAGCCGTTCAGCATCGAAGCCGCGACGCTGTTCATCTCGCTGCTGTACATCGCGATGGCCTGCGTGCTGATGGGCGCGGGGCTTCCGACCACCGCGCTCTACATCATGCTCTCCGCGATCGCGGCGCCGGCGCTCGGCAACCTCGGGGTGCCGGCGCTGGCCGCGCACCTGTTCGTGCTCTACTACGGGGTGCTCGCCGACATCACGCCGCCGGTGTGCACGTCGGCCTACGCGGCGGGCGGCATCGCGGGCGCGAACCCGTTCAGGACGGGGCTGACGGCGTTCAAGCTCGGCAACGCGAAGGTGATGGTGCCGATGGTGTTCGTGTACTCGCCGGCGATGCTGCTGGTGCTCGACGACTACTTCACGTGGGGCGAGTTCGTGCACACCGCCGGCACCTGCGTGCTGGGCATCGTGATGCTGGGCGCGGCGCTGGTGGGCTACCTGGTCGCGCCGATGGGCATGGCCGCACGGGTGCTGCTGGGGATTGCCGCGGTGCTGATGGTCGCGCCGAACTGGCAGGCCAACGTGTGGTCGCTGGCGCTGGCCGCGCCGGTGCTGCTCTCGCAGATCGTGACCTGGCGCCGCCGCACGGCGCTCGAGGCGGGCGCCGGCTGAGCGCCCGCGAATCCTTCGTCACGAACGCGCTCCGCGCGTGACCGGCGTTACCCGCGCGCGAGGTGCTGGCGCTCGAATCCCGGCATCGGGCCCGGCGCTTCGATCGCGATGCCCTGGCCGAAATCGACGCCGAGGTCCGAGAGCGCGTCGCGGGTGGGCGCGTCCTCGATGCACTCGGCAATGACGGATCGCCCCATCATCTTGCCGAGCTCGTTGATGGACTGGACCACCGCGAGGTCGAAGCGGTCGACCAGCGCACCGCGCACGAAGGAGCCGTCTATCTTCAGGTAGTCGACGTCGAGCTGCTTCAGGTAGCCGAACGACGACACGCCGCTGCCGAAATCGTCGAGCGCGAACTGGCATCCACGACTCTTCAGGCGTGCCATGAACTCGGCGGCCCGCGAGAAGTTGGCCACCGCGGCCGTCTCGGTGATCTCGAAGCAGATGCTGTCCGCATCGACTCCGGTCGCGTCGAGCTGCGCGAGGACGAACTCGAGCACGCCCGGGTTTCCCACCGACTGACCGGACAGGTTGATGAACGACATCACGTGCGGCGCCGTGCTCGCGGCGACCCGGAACGTGTTCTCGATGACCCAGCGATCGATCTCCACCGCGAAGTGATAGCGCTCTGCGGCCGGCAGGAACTCGCTGGGCTCGATGATGTCGCCCTGCTCGGTTTGCAGGCGAAGCAGCACCTCGCGCCGTTGCCGGACCGGTCCGTCGGCCGCTGCAAGGGGGACGATGGCCTGCTCGTAGAGCATCAGGTGGCCTTCGCGAACCGCGCGCTGGAGCTGGGTGACCCATCGCATCTCCCCGTGCCGGCGCACCATCGCCGCGTCGTCCTCGCGGTAGACGTGAACGTCGTTGCCCCCCGCGTCCTTCGCGACGTAGCACGCGGCGTCCGCCGCGCCGAGCACGGCCGTCGCGCCTTCACTGTCGGCCGTGACGGGGACCAGCCCGATGCTCGCACCCACCGAGAACGTCTGGCCGCCCCAGGTCAGGCGAAACGCCTTGACCCGCTCCAGCAGGCTGCGCGCCGCCCGCTCGGCGACGTCGGGCGAGCAGTGCTCCATCAGGATGCCGAACTCGTCACCGCCGAGGCGTGCGAAGGTGTCGCGGTGGCGAATCACGACCCGCAGGTCCGTCGCGAGCTGGCGCAGCAGCTCGTCGCCCGCGACGTGGCCGCAGGTGTCGTTGATCACCTTGAACTGGTCCAGGTCCACGTAGCACAGCGCGTGCTCGCTGCGCTCGGCGTGCGCGGTCTCGAGCACACGCTGCAGCCGCACCTCGAACTCACGCCGGTTCACGAGCCCGGTCAGCGAGTCGTGGGTGGCCTGGTGGGTGAGCCGCATCGCCATCTCGCGCGCCGCCGTCACGTCGCTGAACACGAGCACGGCGCCCAGCACCGAGCCGTCGTCGCCTCGGATCGGCGCCACCGAGTCCTGCACCGCGTGCTCCTGGCCGTGGCGCCCGATGAGCACCGCCTGTGCCGGTATCCGCACCGGCCGGTTGTGCGCCAGCACTTCGGCGACGGGGTCGGGGATGGGCTCGCGGGAATGCTCGTGCACGACGCTGAAGACGCGGCCGAGCGGCAGGCCGCGCGCGTGCTCCTGGCTCCACCCGGTCAGGCTTTCCGCCACCGGGTTCAGGAACTCGATCCGGCCCTCCGCATCGGTGGCGATGACCGCGTCGCCGATCGAGTGCAACGTCACCAGGGCACGTTCCTTTTCCGCGAACAGCGCTCTTTCGATCCGCTCGCGCGCGAGGATGTCGTCCTCCAGGCGTGCGTTCGCTTCGGCCAGCTCGGCGGTGCGCGTCGCGACGCGCTCCTCGAGCTGCTCGTTGAGGCGCTCGATGCGCTCCTTCTCCGCCGCGAGGCTGACCACGAGGCGCGCATTCTGCTCGCGCAGCTCCAGCGCATGCTTCGTGCTCTGGTGGGTGCGCATCGCGTTCAGCGAGATGAAGCCGAGGAACAGGAGCTGTGCCGAGCCCGTGATGATCGCCGTGTGGTGTCCCTGGGCCAGCAGGTACAGGCTTCCGGGAAGCAGTGCGGGCACGGCGAAGCTCGCGTACGCGCTCGGCACCGCGGACAGCGCCGCGACGGAGCCGGCCGCGAGGCCGCAGTTCCACAGCACGGCGAGGCCCGCGTACAGGTACTCGCCGGGGGGAACCAGCACGATCACCGTCGCGCCCCAGGTCAGCCCCGATGCGAGCACTCCGGCCAGGAACGGCGCCAGCCACCGGTCTTCGTCCTTCGATCGGGCGGGGGCATCGCGGTACCGCCGCGCAAGCAGGTAGCGCGCGGCGTTCACGACCCCGAGAGCCAGCAGCCACGCGCACAGCACCGCGGGTGACGAAGCCTGCCACAGCATCGCGACCAGGACCGCACCCGCGACGGTGGTGGCTGCAAGCGCCACGGCCGACTGGTCGTACAGCAGCTCCACCTGGCGTGCGCGCAGCCAGCGCGGCTCCCGCGCGCCGGCGAGAGCCGGCCCCACGTCGGCCTTCGCCGACTCGCTTTCCGTCATGCGCTGCCTCCCTGGGGCGCGGGCATCGTGCCGAGCGGGCCGGTTCCGGTTGTCCGGTGCCGGAGACGTGTCGCCGGCCTCGCGAAGCGAGCCCCCGGGGCGGTGAGCCGGGCTCGTCCCGGGAATCACTCGTGGGCGTCACGCGCGGCTCGGCCCTCTGGCCGCACGGCCATGGCCATGGGCATGGTGTACGGCACGGGCTCCGGATGCCGCGGGCCACGTCACAGCCTTCGCGTCCGGCGGCCGGCGTTCCGCGACGGTCCCCCACGGTCCCCGATAGTATTCCCCGGCGCGGGCGCCGTGGCGGCTCAGCGACGGCAACGCCAGGGCGGCTTGCCGGAGGCGCGTTGCCCGGGGTCAGATCCGCGCCTGAATGCGAGCAGTCGACGTGCGTGGAGCAGGCCGGAGGCCGGTAAGCGATGGATACGATGGTGACGGATTCCCCCGCGGCGTGGCGAGCCCGCGACCTGGTGCAGGACCACGGCTGGGTCTTCCGGCTGGACGACGCCGCGCGCGCCGGTCTCGCGGCGGCGGTGCAGGCGGCCTGGGATCCCGAGCGGCCGCTGTTCGACTACCGCCGCGAGGACTTCGACCTGGCGCCCGGCTGGCCGGCGATCGAGGCGGCGCTCGGCGAGGCGCACCACGGCCGCGGCCTCGCGCTGGTGCGCGGGCTGCCGCGCGCGGAGCTCAGCGAGAAGCAGTTCGAGCTGCTGAGCTGGGGGATCGGGCTCCACGCCGGAGTGCCGCGCCCGCAGGGCAAGGCCACCCACTACGTCTCGGCGGTCCGTGACGCCGGCACCGACTACCGCAGCGCGACCGGTCGCGGCTACTCGTCCAACG
>CBDUCN010000268.1:0-7516 GCA_965365655.1 uncultured Gammaproteobacteria bacterium
GTGCCGGGAACCGCTCACGCGCCGCCCCGGGGCGCGGCGCCGATCGCCGCGTTTCGCGACCGGCCACGGGCGCACGTCGCCGCGCGGGCCCGCGCACCGCACGCGCACCGCGCCCTGCGCAAGGGTGACCCGCACATCGGCGATCAGTCCGCCGGCGAGACGCGCGCGATCACGCCGTTGCCCGAGTCGGTGACCAGGTACACGTGGCCGTCGGGTCCCACCCGCACGTCGCGGATGCGCCCGAGCTCGTCCTCGAGCAGCCGCTCCTCGTGCACCACCTTCTCGCCGTCGAGCTCGAGGCGCGCGAGCAGCCGGAACTTCAGCGATCCCACCAGCAGGTTGCCGCGCCACTCCGGGAAGCGGTCGCCGTCGTAGAACGCCATCCCCGACGGCGCGATGGACGGGTCCCAGTAGTGCAGCGGCTGCGCCATGCCCTCCTTGTGCGTGCCCTCGCCGATGGAGGTGCCGATGAAGTAGTTCACGCCGTAGGTGATCACGGGCCACCCGTAGTTGGTGCCGGCGCGGATCACGTTCACCTCGTCGCCGCCCTGCGGTCCGTGCTCGTGGGTCCAGACCTCGCTGGTCCAAGGGTTCAGCGCCGCGCCCTGCACGTTGCGGTTGCCGTAGGTGTAGATCTCGGGCCTCGCACCGGGACGGTTCACGAACGGGTTGTCCGCCGGCACGCTGCCGTCCTCGTTCAGGCGGATCACGGACCCGGCGTGGTCCCCGAGGTCCTGCGCCCGCGGCCGGTCGCCGCGGTCGCCCAGCGTCAGGAACACGTGGCCGTTGCCGTCGAGCACCACGCGCCCGCCGAAATGACGTCCGCCGCCGGACTTCGGGAGCGCGCGGAACAGCACCTGCGTGTCCACCAGCCGGTGGCCGTCGAGGCGCCCGCGCGCGAGCTCGGTGCCGTGGCCGCCGTCGCCGCGACCGGCGTACGCGAGGTAGACGAGGCCGTTGCGCGCGAAGTCCGGGTGCGGAACGACGTCGTGCAGCCCGCCCTGGCCGTTGGTGTCCAGGGACGACGGCAGGCCGGACACGGGCTCGGGATCGAGCGTCCAGTCCGCGTTCACGATGCGCAGCCGACCCGCGCGCTCGGTGACCAGCTTGCGCCCGTCGGGGAGGAACGCGAGGCTCCACGGGTGGTCCAGGCCGTCGACGAGGACGTCGACGCGCAGCGCGTGCTTCTCGGTGGTCGTCTGCGACTGCGCGCCCGGCATCGTGGCGCCGGCGGCGGCGAGCAGCGCGAGCGCGGCGGCGAGGCGGTGCCGGCGCCGGCGGCGCGGTAGTGTGCCCGTAACGGCGAGGGTCGTTGCCGTAGAGTCCATCGCTTCAGTCTCCTTTGCCCACACAGTCCCCGATCGAACGCCCGTGCACCGCACGCCCGGGCCGCGCCGTCGCCGCCGCGCTGCTCGCGTGCAGCGCCGCGGCCGCACGCGAGCCGCCGGCGCCGGTGCGCATCGCGCCCGTGGTGGTCGAGGCCAGCCGCGTGCCGGGCGCCGCCACCGGGACCCCCTGGCCGGTCACCGTCGTCGAGGGCCCCGCGCTCACCCGTGCCCGCCAGGGGCTCGCGCTGGACGAGGCGCTCGCCACGGTGCCGGGACTCTACGCGCAGAACCGCTACAACTTCGCGCAGGACCTTCGCCTGTCGCTGCGCGGCTTCGGCGCGAACGCGACCTTCGGCATCCGCGGCGTGCGCGTCGTCGTCGACGGCGTGCCGGCGACGCTGCCGGACGGCCAGACCGGCGTCGACGCGATCGACCCGGCGAACCTGGCCCGGGTGGAGGTGATCCGCGGCCCCGCGGCGTCGCTGTACGGCGCGTCGGCGGGCGGCGTCGTGAGCCTCACCACGCGGGCGCCGCCGACGGGGCGCGAAGCGGGCGCGTCGTTCGCCGCGGGCAGCTTCGGCTACCGCGAGCAGCGCGTGCACGCGGGCGGCAGCCGCGGCGACGCGGCCGGCGTGGTGCGCGTCAGTCACGCGAGCCTCGACGGCTTCCGCGTGCGCTCCGGCGCCGAGCGCACGCTGCTCGACGCCCGCGGGGACCTCGCGCTCGCCGGCGGCGGCGCGCTGCAGCTCACGCTGTCCGCGGTGGACTCCCCCGACGCCGGGGACCCGGGCGGGCTGACCGCCGCCGAGCGCGCCGCCGACCGGCGCCAGGCCGGCGCGTTGAACGTCCGCTTCCGCACCGGCGAGCAGGTGGAGCAGGAACGCGCGGGACTCGCGCTGACCACGCCGCTGGCCGGCGGCGAGCTGGACGCACGGCTCTACGGCGTGCGCCGCGCGTTCGACGCCCGCCTGCCGTTCCAGACCGTGTCGGTGGACCGCCTCGCCGGCGGCGGCGCGCTGAGCTTCGCCCGCGAGCGCGCCGGCGCAGACCGCGGGCTCGCGTGGCGCGCCGGGATCGAGCTGGATCACCAGGACGACGCGCGGCGGCGCAACGGCAGCCTGGCCGGCGTCCCCGGCGCGCTGTTCGCGGACCAGGACGAGCGGGTCACGGCGATCGGCGCGTGGCTGACGGCGACGCTGCAGGCCACCGCGCGACTCGCCGTGACCGGTGCGCTGCGCGTCGATCGCGTGACCGTGGACGTGAGCGATCGCTTCCTCGCCGACGGGGACCAGTCCGGGGACGTGAGCTTCGACGCGCTGAGCCCGCAGGTCGGCGCACTGCTCGCCGTCACGGACTCGCTGGACGCGTACGCGAACGCGAGCACCGCGTTCGAGACCCCGACCACCGCGGAGCTGGCCGACCCGTCCGGTCTCGGCGGCTTCAACGCGGGGCTGGACCCGCAGCGCGCCGTGTCGCTCGAGGCCGGCGTTCGGCAGCGGCTGCTCGGCGGGCGCGCGCGGCTGGAGCTCGCGGCCTTCCACGTGCGGGTGGAGGACCAGCTGGTGCCGGTGCCCGTCGCCGGCGCCAGCGGGCGCTCCGCGTTCGAGAACGCCGGGCGCTCGCGCCACGTCGGCGTCGAGGCCTCGCTGCAGGCCGAGCTGGGCGAGCAGTGGACGGTGCGCGGCGCGTGGACGTGGTCGCACTTCACGTACCGGCGCTTCACCGGCGCGGCGGGCGCGGACCTCGGCGGTCGCCGCCTGCCCGGGATCCCGCGCAGCGTGCTGGCCGCGGGCGCGACCTGGCGCCCCGGCGGAGGCTGGTTCCTGGGCGCGGACGCGCAGCTCGCGTCGCGCCGCTTCGCCGACAGCGCGAACACCGCGACGTCGCCCGGCTACGTGCTGCTGGACGCGCGCGGCGGCTACACCTGGCGCCGCGGCGCCCTGACGCTGGACGCCACGGCCGGCGTCAACAACGTGCTCGACGCGCGCTACGACGGCAACGTGCGCGTGAACGCGTTCGGCGGGCGGTTCTTCGAGCCGGCGCCGGGGCGAAACGCGTACACGGGCGTGTCGGCGACGCTCGCGTTCTGACCGGCCGGCCCCGGTACGCGCTACCCTGCGCGCGCCGCCCGGCGACGGCGGCGCCGCGCGCACCGGGAGCCCTGCCGTGATCGAAGGCCGCATCAACCTCTACAGCGACACCCAGACCCGCCCGCCGCCGGCGATGCGCGACGCGATGGCGAGCGCGCCGGTCGGCGACGAGCAGAGCTTCGCGGACCCCACCGTGAACGCGCTGTGCGAGCGCGTCGCCGCACTGCTCGGCAAGGAGGCCGCGGTGTTCCTGCCGTCGGGCACGCTGTGCAACCAGATCGCGCTCGCGGTGCACTGCCGCGCGGGCGACGAGATCTACGCCCACGAGACCTCGCACGTGATCCACTTCGAGGGCGGCGGCCCGGCGGTCACCGCGCGCGCGGTGGTGCGCGCGCTGCCCGGCGAGCGCGGCATGTACACCGCGGACACGCTGCGCGGTGCGATCCGCGACGGCAACCGCTACGGGCCGCGCCCGGCGCTGGTGGCCGTCGAGCAGACCGCGAACCTCGGCGGCGGCGCGGTGTGGCCGCTGGAGCGGCTGCAGGCGGTCGCGGCGGTCGCGCGCGAGCGCGGGCTGGGCGTGCACATGGACGGCGCGCGGCTGCTGAACGCGGTGGTCGCGAGCGGCACCGGGGCCGCCGCGTTCGCGGCGCCCGCCGACACCGCGTGGATCGACCTCAGCAAGGGGCTCGCGTGCCCGATGGGCGCGGTGCTCGCCGGCAGCCGCGCGTTCGTCGACGAGGCGTGGCGCTGGAAGCAGCGCCTGGGCGGCGCGCTGCGCCAGGCCGGGATCGTCGCGGCCGCCGGGCTGTACGCGCTGGACCACCACGTCGAGCGCCTCGCCGAGGACCACGCGAACGCGCGGCGCTTCGCGCACGCCGCGTGCGCCGTCGACGGCGTCACCCTGCCGTACGGCGCGGTGGACACCAACATCGTGTTCCTCGACGTCGCCGGCGCCGGGGTGGAGGCGCCCGCGCTGGTCGCACACCTCGAGCAGCGCGGCATCAACGTCGGCGCGATGGGCGCGGCGCTGGTGCGCGTGGTCACGCACCGGGACGTGGATGCCGCGATGGTGGACGAGGCGGCGCAGGCGTTCGTGCAGGGGGTGGAAGCGCTGCGGCGGTGCTGAGCGCCGGCGTGCGCGTTACAGCCCTGCAACGTTGACCGGGCGGCCGCGACGGGCGCCGCGCGTACAGTGCCGGACCTGCTCACACCCGAGTCACCGACCCATGCCGCGCAGCCGCGAACGCAACGCCTCTCTGGCCCCGGCCGCCATCGCGCTGGCGCTCGCCGTCGGCGCCGCGCCCGCGCCAGCCCAGGTCCTCACGTTCACCCTCGAGGCCGCCAGCGCCGAGACCCTGGGCGAGCCGCACGACATCGTGCTCTCGCCGGACGGGACGAAGCTCTACGTCGCGGACAACGGCCAGGACAGGATCGTGGTGCTGGACGCGCAGAGCCTCGAGGAGCTGGGCATGTTCGCCCGCGGCGAGGTGCGCCAGCCGCACGACGTGGTGTTCGACGCCGACGGCCGGCTGCTGGTCGCCGACACCGGCAACAGCCGCATCGCGATCTACGAGGTCAGCGGCAACGGCGGGCGCGCGGTGGGCGAGCTCAAGGGCTCCATCATCCGCCCGGAGGGCGTGGACGTGCACCCGGACGGACGCGTGATCGCGACCGGCGCCGCGTCCGGCAACGTCGTCGTGTACCGCGACGGCAAGGAGATCGCGCAGGCCGGCGGCCTCGCCGCGCCGCACGACGTTCAGGTGGACGCCGGCGGGCGCATCTGGCTCGCCGATACCGGGCGCGACCGGATGCTGCGGGTGGACGACGACCTCGCGATCGTGCAGGTGCTCGGCGGCATGCCCTACGACTTCAACGGCCCGCGCTACCTGGACTTCGACGGCGAGGGGCGCATGTTCGTCGCCGACAAGTACGCGAACCGGATCAAGATCATCGCGCCGGACGGCGCGCTGCTGCAGGTGCTGGGCACCGAGCGTGCCGGCAAGGGCGAAGGCATGTTCGACCGCCCGGAAGGCGTCGAGATCAGCGGCGACACGGTGTGGTTCTCCGACACCTACAACGACCGCATCGTGCGCTACCGGATGCGCGCCGCGGACTGACGGCGCCGCCCCGCCCGCTCAGGACGCGAGCGCCGCGAGCACCACGCGGGCATACGCGAAGGCGCCGACCGGCAGCCACGAGAGCGCCGCGAGCGCGAACGCGGCCCACGCCGCTCGCCTCGCCGCCCGGCCGGTGACCACGCGCGTTCGCCGCAGCACCCACGTGCCGGGCGGCGGAAACTCACCGCTCGCGAGCGTACGTCGGCCCATGCGCGCGAAGACCGCGGTCGCGAGCAGCGCCATCACGGCCGTCAGCACCACCATCGCGAGCAGCAGCCGGTCCATGCGAGCGGCCATCCGACCGATCTCGGCGGCGCCGGCGAGCTGCATCTCCTCGCGGGTCGGAACCTGGCCGAGCAGCCAGACCAGCGCGACGAACAGCACCAGCACGAACGCCGCCAGCGCGCCCGCCGCCGCGCGGGTCGGCTGCAGCACGCGCGGCAGGTTCACCGGCATCCCGACAGATCCTTCACGCCGCCCGTGCGCCGGCCATGATCACGGCCATGCCCACGATGCAGATCGCCATGCCGGTCACGTCCCACCAGGTCGGCCGGATCGCGTCCACCAGCCACAGCCACACGATCGCGACGCTGACATACACCCCGCCGTAGGCCGCGTACACGCGCCCGGCGGCAGTCGGGTGCAGCGTGAGCAGCCACGCGAACAGCGCGAGCGACAGCGCGGCCGGCACGAGCAGCCACGCCGAGCCGTTCTTCTTCAGCCACAGGTACGGCAGGTAGCAGCCGGCGATCTCGGCGAGCGCGGTCGCGACGAACAGGCCGAGGGTCTTCGCGAGGTACGCGGTCATCGCCGGTGCGCGCGCAGCAGCGCGTTGCCGGCGGGCGTCACCGTCACCCACGCCTGCCCGTGCGCGTGGCGCCTCGCGACGAGCCCGCGATCGCAGGCCTCCTCCCACACCGGCAGACGCGGGCACGACGTGCGCCACGCGTCCATCACCTCGCGGTACGGACGCGGCGCAGGGCCGATCCACTCGACGAGGTCGAGCAGCAGCGCATCCAGCGAGTCGGGCGCCGTCACGGCGGCGCCTCGCCGCCCGGCGGGTCCGCCGGTCGCGGCGGCTCGTACACGTGCTGGGAGTGACCGAAGTCGTCGTCGTAGCCACCCACCTTCCGGAATCCGCTCTTCGCGAGGACACGTTTTGCGGCCGCATTGTCCCGGCGCACGGTCAGGGCGATGGGCCTGTCCGGGAACGACGCCTCCCAGCGCCGGATCATCAGTGCGAGCGCCTCTCCCGCGGCCCCCCGCCCCCTGTGCTCGGCCGCGATGACGATGCGCACGTCCATCTGCCCCGTGCACGCGTTCTGCACGTAGGCGGCGTATCCGATGGGTGCTCCGTCGGATTCGATCACATGGAAGCTCTCCGGGTTCTGCCGCAACGTCTCTCGCGTCGCGTCGAGCGTCCGCCCCGGCGCGCGGCCGAGCAGCCGGCGCACGGTGGGCTCGTCATGCAGCGCGTGGAGCAGGCCGGCATGACCTTCGCCGGCGGGGCCGAGCCTGATCGCAGGGGCCACCGGCGGAAGGCCGTTCGTCGACTCCTCACGCGACATGGCGACCGCGCCCGGGCGCGGCGCTTCGCGCGGTCCGATGCCGTACATCTGCGCCAGGCGCGCCCGGCGGCCGCACGGCCGCGGCTCGGCCCGAAGGGCCACGGCGTCCGCCCCGGGCGTTGACCGTCACGGCCGCGTCAGCCCTTCTCGATCTCGCCGGCCGCGTTGTCCACCACCACGGGCGTCTCGAAATATCGCACCTCCGGCTCGGCGCCGTAGGTCCTCGCGATGTGCTGGCGCCACTGCGGGGTGTACATACGCTCGGCGTCCTCGCGCGACTTCCAGAGATACGCGCCGCCTGCGGTCGTCCCGTCGTCCGAGAGCAGGTAATACTTGCGCACCAGCCCCGGCGCGTCGCGATACTTCGGCGCGGTTCCGAGGAACAGCTCCTGCGCCTTGTCGCGGGACAC
>CBDUCN010000269.1:0-7487 GCA_965365655.1 uncultured Gammaproteobacteria bacterium
CTCGCCCTCCGGGCCGGCGCGGAACACGTCGTAGCTCTCGTACAGCGGCCACACGTAGCCGCGCGAGTAGTCCGGCTTCGGCGGGCACTCGGGGCCGGCGAGGTGGGTGGACGAGTAGATGATGCTGCCGTCGGCCGGAGAGATGAACGAGCAGGTGGTCACGCCCTCGCCGGAGGACACCATGCGCATGTTCGAGCCGTCCGCGTCCATGCGATAGATCGCGTCGCAGCGGCGATCGCCGATCGTGGACTGCAGGATCAGCTCCTGGCCGTCGGCGGAGAAGTACGCCTCCGCGTTCTGCCCTCCGAAGGTCAGCTGCCGCACGTTCGCGAGACGACGCTCGCCGTCGTAGTGGATCCGGCCGTCGTGCTCGTCGGCCACCGCCGGCACCGCCCCGGCAAGTGCAGCGCACACCAAGACGAAGAGCAACAATCGAAAGGGGTCAAATCTTGACATATGACATGAATCATCCAGGAACGTGTTGATGTCAACGGTCGAGACCTGACCCCATTCGCGGGCGTTGATGTCAACTGTCAAGACCTGACCCCTTGTCAGCGGGTGGCGAGCTGCGCCTGCACGGACAGGGGCTGCCCGTCGCGCAGCAGGCGCACGGTGATCGTGTCGCCCGGCGCGAGCGCGCGCAACGCGTCCGCGTAGCCCTGCAGGCCGTCGACGTCGCGCGCATCGATGCCGACGATCACGTCGCCCTCGCGAAGCCCCGCGCGCGCGGCCGGCGAACCGTCGACGACGCCGTCGAGGCGCACGCCGCGACCGGTGTGCGTGAAGTCCGGCACCGTACCCAGCGACGCGCGGCGCGCGCCGGGGCGCGCCGCGGCGGCGCGCGTGCCGGAACCGCCGTCCAGGGTCGACGTCAGCGGCTCGGGCCGCGCGGCGAGGTAGCTCACCGCCTCGTCGAGCACCGCCGCGACCTTCACCAGCCCCGCGGCGTCCACCTTGTCGGCGGTGTCGCCCGGGCGGTGATAGTCCTCGTTCGCGCCGGAGAACAGCTGCACCGCCGGCACGCCTGCGGCGACGAAGCTCGCGTGGTCGCTGGAGTCGAGGTCGCGCGCCACGGACTCCACCGCGACGCCGGTGACGAAGCCCGCGCCGCGGAACACGTGCACCCACTCGCGCGCCGACGACGCGCCCAGCACCAGCAGCTTGCCGTCGCCGAGGCGCCCGACCGTGTCGAGGTTGATCATGCCGATGACGCCGCCCGCCGGATACGGGCCCGCGTGCTCGCCCGCATTCTCTCCCGCTTGCTCGCCCGCGTTTTCGCGCGTCTTTTCGCCCGCCTGCTCGCCCGCTTGCTCCAGATAGTGACGCGAGCCGAGCTTGCCGGCCTCCTCGCCGGTGAACGCGGCGAACACCACGGAGCGCTCCTGCGGCCCGCGCTCGGCGAGCACGCGCGCGAGCTCCAGCATCGCCGCGACGCCGCTCGCGTTGTCGTCCGCGCCCGGGTGCACCCTGCCCTCGTCGCCGGCGCGCACGTCCGGCCAGCCGCGCCCGAGGTGATCGTAGTGCGCACCGACGACCACGCTCTGCGCCGCCCACTCGGGGCGGGTGCCCGGCAGCACGGCGACGACGTTGCGTAGCCGGGTGGGCCCGACGGGCGCGCCTGGATCGGCGGTCCAGGTCTGGAAGTAGCTGCCGGGCGCGTCGCCGCCCGGCGCGAGGCCGAGCGCGCGGAAACGCGCCGCGATGTGCTCCGCGGCGCGATCGAGCCCCGGCGTGCCGAGACCGCGCCCGTCCAGCGACGGGTCGGCCAGCGCGCGAACGTCGTCCATCATGCGCTCGGCGGAGAACACCGCCGGCGGCTCCGCGAGCGGCTCGCGCGGCGCGAGCGCCGCCGCCGGCACGGACCCGCCGCCGGCCAGGGTGACCGACATCGGCGAGGCCAGCACGGGCCACTCGCCCTTTGCGACGTTCGACGGCTCGTCGCCGCGGAAGCCGAGGTAGCCGTAGCGGCCGTAGTGCGGCAGCTTGCGCGCGAGGCCGGGCATCGCCGCGACGTTGTCCAGCGCGACCCACGCGATGGCGTGCTCCGGCCGCTCCGGGTGGCGGCCGACCGCGACCACCGCGTCCGTGTCGCGTGCCAGCGAGGTGCCGGCGAGCCGCGCGCCGTCGCCGTCCGCCGCGAAGTCGTAGCCGGCCAGCGCACGCGCGAGCTGCGCGCGGAAACGGTTCTCCCAGCCGAACAGCCACACCGCGCGGTCGTCGGGAAGCGCGTCGATGTCCGCATCGCTCGCGACCTGCAGATCGCCCGCGCGGCCGCGGCGCCACGACTCCACCAGCGACGCGTAGCCGTCGCGCACCGCGTCGGGCGCCGCCGCGGGCAGCACGAACAGCACCCGCTCGGCGCCCAGCACCTGGCTGATCGCCGGCGGGATCTCGGCGCGGTCGAGGCGGCGGAAGAGGTCGAACTCCGGGTCCACGTCGACGCGCAGCGGCCTCGCCGGCAGATCGATCTCGACGCGCTCGCGCCGCGCCGCGACCGTCACCTCGCGCTGCAGCGCGCGCGCCTGGCCGTCGAGGTGCACCGCGACCGGCACGCGCAGCGCGTACGGCTCGCCGTCGTGCACCTGCTCCAGCGTCGCGGCCAGCACGTGGCGGCCCCCGTCCTCGCGCACCGTGACGTCGCTCACCCGCAGCGCCGGCGCGCCGGCGCGCTCGACCCACTGCGCGAAGAAGTCGTCCAGCGGCTCGCCGGCCGCGGCCGAGAAGCTCGCCGCGACGTCGTCGAAGCCCGCGACGCGGAAGCGGTGCTCGCGGTACAGCCGGCGAAGCCCCTCGCGAAAGCGCTCGTCGCCGATCTGCCTGCGCAGCATGTGGAAGACCATCAGCGTCTTGCCGTAACCGACGGCCTCCGTCACCGAGCCGTGGCGCCCGCGGAACGCGCGCAGCGGGAAGTCCGCGCTGTCGCGCACGTAGTCGGCGTACTTCTGCAGCGCCGCGCGCCGGTAGTCCGCGCCCTGACCGCGCTGCTCCTTGATCAGGTGATCGGCCAGGTAGCTCGTGAGGCCCTCGGACCAGTTGCCCGACGCGTAGTCCACGAACACGCCGTTGCCCCACCAGTTGTGAAGGATCTCGTGCGGGTACGACGAGTGCAGGATGAACGGCAGCCGGATCACCCGCGGCCCCAGCAGCGTGAACGACGGCATCCCGTAGCCGGTCTCCCAGAAGTTCTCGACCAGCGCGAACTTCGAGTACGGATAGGGGCCGATCAGCTTGCGGTACATCTCGACGTAGCGCCCGGTCGCCTCGAGGTATCTCGCCGCGAGGGCCGGATCCGGCTCGCGCAGCAGCACCATCGCGTCCACCGCGCCGGCGGGCTGGCGGTACTCGGTGAACGCGGCCGCGATCAGGAAGATCTCATCCTGCGGCCGATCGATGCGCCACGCGTCCGTGGCCGCGCCGTCGCGCTCGCGGCGCGTGCGCTCGCCCTGGCTCATCGAGCGCCAGCCGGCCGGCAGCGTGACCTCGAGGTCGAAGGTGAGCAGCGCGTCGCCGAAGCCCGGGTACCAGCGGCTCGCGCCGGACAGGAACACCCCGTCGGCGCCGATGATCCCGGGCGACACGCCGAATCCGCGCGCGTACTCCTGGCCCGCCCGCGCGACCGGATGGTGGATGCGACCCGCGTAGCGCAGCGTGAAGCGGCGCTCGCCGTGCGGCAGCGTGACGGCGTAGCGCTCTAGCGGCACGCCGCCCGGCGCCGCGTCGCGCGTCAGCAGGCGTAGCGCGGCGCCGTCGCCGGCCACGGTCGGTGCGAGGCCCGCATGCAGCACGAACTCCGCGTCGCGCGTGCCGTCCGGCAGCGTGACGGTGTCGGTGACCTCGATGGCGTGCTCCGCCGGGCGCAGCACGACGCGCAGATCGTGAGCCACGTCGGCCGGCGCGGCCGCCAGCGGCAGCGGCAGCAGCAGCGCTCCGGCGAGCGCCGCGACGGCGCTGCGAAACCCGCGCCGACGGCGCGGCGAGATTCCGGCCGCGACGGCTTGGCCGCACGCGGGCCGGACCCGCGGCGCGCCGGGCGCCCGGGTGCGCGCCGCGATCGCGCGCGTCGAGCGCTTTGCCGGTGACTCGGGACAGGACATCGGTTGCTGCTGCCGCGGTTGGTGTTGCCGGCCCGGCTGACTGCCTGCACGGGAGCGGCGACGGCGCCGCGGGGCCGGACGTGCGGACGCATGTTCGCCGCGAAACGCGGACGCCGCCACCCCGCCGCGACCGCGCCTTCGACACGGAGTGACGCCCGGTCCGCTCCGGATGCGCGGCCCGCGCCGTCGCCCGCCGCCCGGGCGCCGGGCACGCGCACCTGCGGCCCGGCGCACGCCGCGATGCACGTCCGCCCCGGCCGCGGCCCGAAGACCGCAACGCTTGATCGGGATCAGCCGCGCCAGCTTCGTGCCGCGGTACTCAGAACGCAAGCCGCGCCGGCCCGGGTGACGCGGGACCGAAGGGGGACGCACGAACCCTGACGCTTCCCGCCGCCCGCGCGGCGAGCGCACGGTCATCCACTCGCGAGAGGTATCGCCATGTCCGTCTACTCGGGAAGAATCGACACGTACAGCGTCAACGTGCTGTCGCCGAAGCAGTACAACGGCAGACGCCTGATGAACCTGCAGGGCAGCTTCGGCTCCGCCATCCTGTGGTTCCACCCGGACGGCGCGACGCTGCCCGACAACAGGAAGCGCACGAACCAGAACGTCTTCGACGTCTACTACCACACGAGCGAGTGGGCGCCGATGCTCGACGTGCTGCGCAACGAGTCCCCCGTGCACTTCGTGTTCTCGGACACGAGCAACTCCGCGCAGGTGCACACCGGGCACGAGCCGGTGGGCGAGGAGGAGGCCGGGGGCGCCTGACCCGACACCGGCTGCCGCGTGAGCGCGCCGCGCAGGCGCATGATGCCGGGGCACGGGGAGGGCCACGGGCGCCGTTCCGATCCGCACCGCGCTCAGGCTGCCGCGCGCAACCCCCACGCGTCGGCGAGCAGCTCGTAGGAGCGCACCCGCGCCGCGAAGTCGTGCGTGATCGTCAGCACGACGACCTCGTCGGCCTGGTGCCGGGCGGCGAGCGCCTCGAGCCCGGCCTTGACCTGCACCGGATCGCCGACGACGTTGCGCGCGCGGCTCGCGAGCACGCGCTGCCACTCGTGAGGGGCGTACTCGTAAGCCTCGGCCTCGGCGATCGACGGGAAGGGCTCGAGGCGCCCCTGCTCGGCGCGTAGGCGCCACAGGTCACGGCACTTCTGGAGCTCGAGCGCGTCGGCCTCGGTGTCCGCGCACAGCACGAAGGCGGCCACCGCGCTGCGTGGTGCGGCGCCCGCCTTGCGCGCCCGGAAGCGCGCGCGGTAGCCGCGGCTCGCCTCCCCGCCGTCGAACGCGTTGATGAAGTGCGCGAACGCGAAGTCCAGCCCCAGGTGTGCGGCGAGATGCGCGCTCTCCCCGCTCGAGCCCAGCATCCACAGCTCGGGCGGCGCGTCGCTGCGCGGCGTCACCTTCACCGCCGCGAGCGCGCCGGTGGCCGGCGTCGAGCCCTCCAGGAACGCCATCAGGTCCACGACCCGGGTCGGAAACGCGTCCACGCCCAGCGGGTTCCCGTAGGCCAGCGCCGCGGCGGTGAGCCCGTCGCTGCCCGGCGCGCGGCCGATGCCCAGATCGATGCGCCCGGGGTACATCACCTCGAGCAGGCGGAACGTCTCCGCGACCTTCAGCGGGCTGTAGTGGCTCAGCATCACGCCGCCGCTGCCGACGCGGATGCGCTCGGTCGCGCCGGCAACGCGGCCGATCAGGATCTCCGGCGCGCTGCCGGCGAAGCCGTCCGCGCCGTGGTGCTCGGCCAGCCAGTAGCGGCGGTAGCCGAGGCGCTCGGCGGCCTGCGCGAGCGCCACGGTCTCGTTCACCGCGTCTGCGAAGCTGCCGCCGCTTCGCACCGGCGACTGATCGAGCACGGACAGGGCAAGGCTCACGCGGCGCTCCTCGGGATGCAGGGGACAGGCCGAGTCTACGCGCGCGGGGGACCGCCCCCGAGGTCCGCGGCCCGCCGGCACTGCCCGCGGCGGCCCGGGCGGGAACATGGCGTCGCGTGCCAGGCGTGCGAGGCGGCACGCCGCGCGACGCGCGCAGTACCATCGCCCCGCCATGCACACGCCCCCCGCCGACCCTGCCGCGCGGCCCCCCGCCGCGCGCGGGCCGTTCGCGAGCTTCGCGATCCCGAGCTACCGCGCGCAGTGGGGCGCCGACGTGTTCTCCGCGTGGGGCACCGAGATGGAGACCATCATCCTCGGCTGGTACGTGCTGGTGGAGACCGACTCGCCGTTCCTCGCGTCGCTGGTCGCGGCGCTGCGCTTCGTGGGCACCCTGGTCGCGCCGTTCGCGGGCGTGCTCGCGGACCGGGTGTCACGGCGCACGCTGCTGCTGCTCCTGCGCGTGGCCTACGCGGCGCTGGCCGCCAGCCTCGCGGCGGCTGCGCTGTCCGACGCGCTGCCGCTGCCGTGGGTGTTCGTCGTCGCGGGGATCGGCGGCGTGCTGCGCCCGTCGGAGATGATCCTGCGCCAGTCGCTGATCGCCGACACCGTGCCGCGGGAGCTGCTCACCAACGCGCTGGGCTTCTGGCGCACCACGCTCGAGTCCGCGCGCGTGGTGGGCCCGCTCACCGGCGCCGCGCTGCTGTCGACGCTGGGGCTCGGGCCCGCCTACGTCGGCGTCACGGCCACCTACCTGCTGAGCCTCGTGATCACGCGGCGCATCCCGGCGCCGGCGACGCGCAGCGCCGTGCCGGGCGCGAAGGCGCTGGCGGACCTGCGCGCCGGCTTCGCGTATCTTCGCGGCGAGCCGGTGCTGATGCTCGCGCTGACGCTGGCCTTCCTGGTGAACCTCACCGCGTTCCCCGTGACCACCGGACTGCTGCCGGTGGTCGCGCGCGACGTGTTCGCGATGGACGAGAACGGCCTCGCGCGCATGGCCGCGACGGTGGCCGGCGGCGCGGTGGCGGGCTCGGTGCTGGTCGCGGTCGCGATGCGCGGGCTGCGCCCGGAGCGCGTGATGCTCGCGAGCCTGATCGCGTGGCACGTGCTGATCGTGATCTTCGCGACCACGTCGTCGCCGTGGCTGGGCTACGCGCTGCTGGGCCTGATGGGTCTCGCCACCGCGGGCGGGATGATCCCGATGGTGGTGGTGCTCATGGGCCACACGCCGGGCGAGTACCGCGGCCGGGTGATGGGCGTGCGCATGCTCGCGGTGTACGGCCTGCCGCTGGGGCTGCTCGCCGGCGGCGCGCTGTTCGAGGTCGTCGGCGTCGCGCCCACGGTGCTCGGCTTCGGCGTGGTCGGACTGCTGCCGCTGCTCGTGATCGCGGCACGCTGGCGCTGAGGAGACGGATCGAACGGAAAGCGCCGCCGCACGTGCGCGTCGTTCGCGCTCGCCCGCAACGCGCATTGGTGTTCGGATAGGCCGGTCCGGTGCGGGTCGCGGGGACCGTCGGCCGCA
>CBDUCN010000270.1:0-7485 GCA_965365655.1 uncultured Gammaproteobacteria bacterium
CGCACCTCGCGGGGCAGAACGTGGTGTTCAACCCGGGCGTGAACGAGGACCTGGCGGCGACGGCCTGCTGGGGCACCCAGCAGGCGCAGCTCGAGGGCGCCGGCGCCCACGACGGCGTGTTCGCGATCTGGTACGGGAAGGGCCCCGGCGTGGACCGCTCAGGGGACGCTCTGCGCCACGGCAACCTCGCGGGCTCGTCGCCGCTCGGCGGCGTGCTGTGCCTGCTCGGCGACGACCACACCTGCGAGTCCTCCACCACGTCGCACCACAGCGAGTACGCGATGGTGGACGCGATGATCCCGGTGCTCAATCCGGCCGGCGTGCAGGAGATCCTGGACTACGGCCTGTACGGCATCGCGATGTCGCGATTCTCAGGCGCGTGGGTGTCGCTGAAGTGCGTGCACGACACGGTGGAGGCGGCGGCGTCGGTGCACGTCGCGACCGATCGCGTGCGCATCGCGGTGCCCGCGGACCACACGCCGCCGCCGGACGGCCTGCACATCCGCTTTCCCGACACCGCGCAGGCGCAGGAGAAGCGCCTGCACGAGCACAAGATGGACGCGGTGCGCGCGTTCGCGCGCGCGAACCGGCTCGACCGCACGGTGTTCGACGCGCCGCGGGCGCGCATCGGCATCGTCACGACCGGCAAGAGCTACCTGGACACCCGCCAGGCGCTGGACGACCTGGACGTCGACGAGGCCGGCGCGCGGCGGCTCGGCATCCGCCTGTACAAGGTCGCGATGCCGTTCCCGCTGGAGCCCGACGGCGCGCGCGCGTTCTGCGACGGCCTGGACCTCGTGATCGTGGTCGAGGAGAAGCGCGCGCTGATCGAGACCCAGCTCAAGGACCTGATGTACGGGCGCGACGGCGCACCCGCCATCGTCGGCAAGCGCGACGAGTCGGGCCGCATCCTGTTCCCGTCCGCGGGGCGCCTGGACACGAACCACATCGCCGCCGCGATCGGCCGGCGCATCCTGGAACGCGTCGACGATCCGCGCGTGGCCGAGCGTACCGCCGCGGTGGAGGCGCTGGTGATGCGCAACGTGGAGCCGGCCTCGGGCCTCGCGCGCATCCCGTACTTCTGTCCCGGCTGCCCGCACTCGACGTCCACGCGCGTGCCGCAGGGCAGCCGTGCGCTGGCCGGCATCGGCTGCCACTACCTCGCGCAGTTCATGGATCGCGAGACCGCGCGCTTCACGCAGATGGGCGCCGAGGGCGCGAGCTGGATCGGCGAGGCGCCGTTCAGCACCCGCACGCACATGTTCCAGAACGTCGGCGACGGCACCTACTACCACTCGGGGCTGCTCGCGATCCGGGCGGCGATCGCGTCGAAGGTGAACATCACGTTCAAGATCCTGTTCAACGACGCGGTCGCGATGACCGGCGGCCAGGGCATGGACGGGCCGCTCACGGTGCCGCGCATCACCCGGCAGGTGCACGCGGAGGGTGCGCGGCGCGTGGTCGTGGTCAGCGACGAGCCGGAGAAGTACCCGTCGGACGCGGGCTTCGCGGACGGCGTCACGGTGCACCACCGCGACGAGCTGGACCGCGTGCAGCGCGAGCTGCGCGAGATCGAGGGCACCACGGTGCTGGTCTACGACCAGACCTGCGCGGCCGAGAAGCGCAGGCGCAGGAAGCGCGGCCAGTTCCCGGATCCGCCGAAGCGCGTGTTCATCAACGACGCCGTGTGCGAGGGCTGCGGCGACTGCGGCGTGAAGTCGAACTGCCTGGCGGTGGTGCCGCTCGAGACCGAGCTCGGCAGGAAGCGGGCCATCGACCAGTCCGCGTGCAACAAGGATTTCTCGTGCCTGAAGGGCTTCTGCCCGAGCTTCGTCACGGTGCACGGCGGCCGGCCGCGGCGCGGGCGCGCGGTGGCCGGGGCGGGCGGCGGGGACGTCGCGATCCCGGATCCCGAGCTGCCGGATCTCGATCGCGCGTTCGGCATCGTGGTCACCGGCGTCGGCGGCACCGGCGTGGTCACCATCGGCGCGCTGATCGGCATGGCGGCGCACCTCGACGGCAAGGGCTGCTCCATCCTCGACCAGCTCGGCCTCGCGCAGAAGGGCGGCAGCGTGGTGAGCCACCTGCGCATCGCGCGCACGCCGGGCGACATCACCGCGACGCGCATCGCGTCGGGCGGCGCGGACCTGGTGCTGGGCGGCGACCTGCTGACCACCGGCAACGCCGACACGCTGAACACGATGGTCGAGGGTCGCACGCGGGTGATCGCGAACGCCCACGAGATCATGCCCGGCGACTTCACCCGCCACGGTGACCTGGCGTTCCCCACGGCCGGCGTCCAGCGCGCGATCCAGGCCGCGGTGGGCGACGGCGCCAGCGAGTTCGTCGACGCGACGCGGCTCGCGACGCGGCTGATGGGCGACGCGATCGCGAGCAACCTGTTCCTGCTCGGCTTCGCGTTCCAGCGCGGCCTGGTGCCGGTGTCGGCCGGCGCGCTGACGCAGGCCATCGAGCTGAACGGCGTGGCGGTGGAGATGAACAAGGCCGCCTTCGCGTGGGGCCGGCGCGCGGCGGCGGATCTGGACGCGGTGACCGCGGCGGCGTTCCCGGAATCGGAGAGGCCCGTGCCGGCGCCGCGCACCGTCGACGCGATCGTCGCGCATCGCGGCGCGTATCTCGCCGAGTACCAGGACGAGGCCTACGCGGCGCGCTACCGCGCGCTGGTCGATCGCGTGCGCCGCGTGGAGCGCGAGAACGCGAAGGGCCTCACCGGACTTGCCGAGGCCGTCGCACGGAGCTACTTCAAGCTGCTGGCCTACAAGGACGAGTACGAGGTCGCGCGGCTGTACACCGCGCCCGCGTTCCGCGCGCGCCTCGAGCAGACCTTCGAGGGCGACTACTCGATCGAGCTCAACCTCGCGCCGCCGCTGCTCGCACGCATCGACCCCGCGACCGGCGAGCCCCGCAAGCACGCGTACGGCCCGTGGATGCTGAAGGTGTTCGAGCGTCTCGCGCGGCTCAAGCGCCTGCGCGGCACCTGGCGCGATCCGTTCGGTTACACCGCCGAGCGGCGCATGGAGCGTGCGCTGATCGCGGAGTACGAGCGGACCGTCGAGACGGTGCTCGCGGCGCTGACGCCGGAGAACCACGACACGGCGGTCGCGCTCGCGTCGCTGCCGCAGCAGATCCGCGGCTTCGGGCACGTGAAGCGGGCCAGCGTGGAGAAGGCACGGGCGGCGCGCGACGGGTTGCTGGAGGCACTGCGCAAGCCAGCCGCCGCGCCCGAGGCTGCCTGACGGCGCTGCGCCCCGGGCCGTTGCTCCCCGCGGCGCGGGTGCGTGTCGGCGAGGTGACAACGCGAAGGACGCCCCTGTTCACCATCCTGTTAGCATTCCCGCCCATGGGCGCGCCGCGCCCCGAACTCCGAGGACCTTCGCGCGATGATCCTGGTCGGCCGCTATCTCTCTCCGTTCGTGCGCCGCGTCGGCGCCACGCTGCATCTGTACGAGATCCCGTTCGAGCACAAGGCGATGATGGCCTTCGGCGACGAGAAGGCGACGCTTCGCGAGTGGAACCCGATCGCGCGGGTGCCGGCGCTGCTGCTCGACGACGGAGAGGTGCTCGTCGACAGCTCCGCGATCATCGATTACCTGGACGAGACGGTGGGCCCCGAGCGCGCGCTGACGCCGCGCTCGGGACCCGCGCGCCGCCGGGTGCTGAAGCTGGTGTCGGTCGCGCTGGGCGCGGTGGAGAAGGCCGTGCTCACCGTGTACGAGCAGCGCTTCCGGCCGGAGGCGATCCGCCACGCACCGTGGGTGGACATGTGCTCCGGCCAGGCCCGCGACGGCTTCCGCTGGCTGGAAGGGGAGCTCACCGGCGACTGGCTCGCGGGCGACGCGATGACCCAGGCCGACGTGTCCACCGTGGCCGCGTTCGACTTCGTGCGCGTCGCGAATCCGGCGCTGTTCGAGACCTTCCAGTGCCCGCGCCTCGACGCGCTGGCGGCGCGCCTCGGCGAGCTGGACGCGTTCAGGAAGACCGCGCCGTCGCCCTGACCGCGCGCGACGGGGGAGTCCGATGATCCTGGTGACGGAAAACGTGCTGGACGCCGGCGAGGTGGCCTGGTTCAGGAATCTGTTCGCCGAGCTGGACGCGCGCCCCGGCGCGGAGACCGCGGAGGGCGAGCTCAAGCGCGTCAAGAACAACCGACAGCTCGCGCTCGGCGAGCGCGCGGGCGAGGTGCGCGGGCGCCTTCTGGACGCGCTGAACCGCTCCGACGAGCTGGCCTTCGCGCTGCAGCCGAAGAGCGTGAGCATGCCGCTGCTCAACGTGTACGGCCCGGGCGAGGGCTACGGCGCGCACACCGACGCGCACCTCGGGCACACCGGGAAGCGCTACTTCCGCTGCGACGTCTCGGGGACCATCTTCCTGGACGACCCCGCGAGCTACGACGGCGGCGAGCTGTCGCTGATGACCGAGCAGGGCTGGCGCACGTACAAGCTCGCGGCGGGCAGCGCGGTCTTCTATCCGACCCAGTTCGTGCACCGCGTGAACGAGGTGCGCGACGGACAGCGGCGCGCCTGCGTGATGTGGATCGAGAGCTTCGTGCGCGACCCGGCGCGGCGCCGGATGCTCTACGAGCTGCAGCACGTGCGCTCGTGGATGGAATCCACGCAGCCGCTGGAGTCCCCGCACCGCCAGATGCTGGTCAACGCCTGCGAGAACCTGCACCGCATGTGGGTGGAGACCTGATGCGCCGCGCCGGCGCGGGCTGACGGGCGGTGCCCGCACAGCCGCGCATGGTGGACCGCGGGCGGCGCCCGCGCCTCGTCGCGCCGCCGGGGTCCTGCGATACCCACAGCCACGTGTACGTGCCGCGCGAGCAGTGCCCGCACCACCCGGGGCGCACGCCGGACCTGATCGCGGACGTCGACGCGTACCGCGCGATGCTCGCGCGCCTGGGCATCGAGCGCGCGGTCGTCGTGCAGCCCTCGCTGTACGCGTTCGACAACCGGGTGACGCTGCAGGCCATCGCCGAGCTGGGCCCGGCGCGCGCGCGCGGCGTCGCGGTGTGCCGGCCCGACGCGAGCGACGCCGCGCTGGACGCGCTCGACGAGCAGGGCATCCGCGGACTGCGCTTCTTCCTGCTCGTGGACGACGTGGGCCTGGACGTGATCGAGCCGATGGCGAGGCGCTGCGCGGATCGCGGCTGGCACGTGGTCGTGCAGGGGCGCGGCGAGTGGCTGGACGACGCGCTGCCGATCCTGCGCCGCCTGCCGTGCCCGGTGGTGATCGACCACCTCGGGCGCACGCCGGCCGCGGCGGGTGCCGGGCACCGCGGCTTCCGGGCGCTGCTGCGCTTCGTCGAGGACGGCAACTGCTGGGTGAAGATCTCGGCGCCGTACCTCAGCTCCGACAGCGGGCCGCCGCACTACGCCGACGTCGCGGAGCGCGTGCGCGCGCTCGCGCACGCCCGCCCGGACCGGCTGCTGTGGGCAGCGAACTGGCCGCACCCGAACAGCCCCGTCGACGCCAAGCCCGAGGAGGCGGACTGCCTGGACCCTCTGCTGGAGTGGGTGCCGGACGAGGGCGCCCGGCGGCTGATCCTCGCCGACAACGCGGCGCTGCTGTACGGATTCGACGGCTGAGCCGGGCGCGCCCGCTGCGGGCGCGCGGCTGTGCGGTGCGCACCGGCCGGCGTGCCCGGGCGTGACGCTATCCGGCGGGCTCGCTCGCGACCCGCTCGCGCAGCGACGCCAGCGTCGGGCAGCCGAGGTTGCTCATGTTCGTCTTGAGGTCCTCGACGAGCAGACGCACCGTGTGGTCCGCGCCGCGCTCGCCGAGCGCCGCGACGCCGTACATGAACGCGCGCCCGAGCAGCACGAAGTCCGCGCCCAGCGCGAGCGCGCGCGCGATGTCGAGGCCGCCGCGCACGCCGCTGTCGAGCAGCACGCTGGCGCGTCCCGCGACCGCGTCGGCGACGCGCGGCAGCGCGGCGATGGACGCCGGCGCGCCGTCGAACTGGCGCGCGCCGTGGTTCGACACCAGGACCCCGTCCACGCCGCGCGCGACGGCCTCCTCGGCGTCGCGCGGGTCCAGCACCCCCTTGAGCACCAGCGGCCCGTCCCAGTCCCGGCGCAGGCCGTCGACATAGCGCCAGTCGAAGGTTCCGTTCAGCACCGAGCCGACGAACGCGAGGAAGCGCTGCAGGTCGCCGCCCGGTGCGTAGCGCTCCAGGCCCGGCACCCGCGGGCGCCCTTCGCGCAGCGTCGCGAGCGACCACCCGGGGCGCAGCGCGCACTGCCAGGCCATCGCCGGCGTCAGCCGGAAGCCGGCGCCGACGCCGGCGCGCATCTGGCGCTCGCGGCGGCTGATCGCGGGCACGTCCACGGTCACGAGCAGCGTCGTGAAGCCGCTGTCGCGCGCGCGCGCGAGCAGGTCGGCGCGGATCGCGGCGTCGCGCGGCGGGTAGAGCTGGAACCAGCCCATGCCGTTCGCGAGCGCGCCGAGGCGCTCCGGCGTGTCGTTGGCGACCGTGCTCATCGAGTACGGGATGCGGTGGCGCGCGGCGGCCGCGGCGAGGATGCGATCGGTGCCCGGCCACACCAGCGAGTTCATGCCCACCGGCGACACGCCGAACGGTGCCGCGTAGCGCGTGCCGAACAGCGTGGTCGCGATGTCGGGCTGGAACTCGCCCTGCATGAAGCGCGGTACCAGCGTGACCGCGGAGAACGCGTCGCGGTTGCGCCGCACGGCGACGTCCTCGCCGGTGCCGCTGTCGAGGAACTCCCACGCGAAGCGCGGGATCCGCCGCCGCGCGCGCGCCCGGAGGTCGCCGATCGCGGGATAGCGCTGCATCAGGCTGGCGGCCGACGGATCGGTCATCGCGGTGTGCTCTTCGAATTCCCCGCCGCGCTCAGCCGGCGCGTTGCGGCCCCGCGAACGACGCGTGCTGCTCGCGCCACCAGCGCGCGATGTCCAGGCGCGTCGCGAACCACGCGGCGCCGCCGGCCTTCGCGTGATCGACGAACTCCGCGAGCGCGTGCGCGCGCGACGCCTGGCCCGCGAGCCGCGGGTGCAGGCCGATGCTCATCATGCGCGGATGCGTCGCGCCTTCCTCGACGAGCTGGTCGAAGCCGCGCCGCAGGTTGTCCAGGAAATCCGCCGGACTGCCGTAGCCGGTGCCGGTGACGAAGCGCGCGTCGTTGTACGTGAAGGTGTACGGCACGACCAGGTGGGACTGGCCGGAGACCTCGACGAAGTACGGCAGGTCGTCGTTGTACGCGTCGGAGTCGTACTCGAAGCCGCCTTCGGCGACCAGCAGCTCGCGGGTGTGCACCGACGGGCCGTAGCGGCAGTACCAGCCGTGCGGCCGGCGCCCGCAGGTGGCCTCGAAGGACGCGACGGCGGCGTCGATGTGCGCGCGCTCCTCGTCGCGGGAGAGCTTCCACACCTCCTCCCAGCGCCATCCGTGGCTGCAGATCTCGTGCGGCGAGTCGCGCAGCCACGCCGCGACCTCGGGGT
>CBDUCN010000271.1:0-7371 GCA_965365655.1 uncultured Gammaproteobacteria bacterium
CCTTCGCGGTGGCCATGACCACCTTGCCGTAGCTGTGCGGCTTGCCGTCGCGCTCCGCCTCCATGAACGGCTCGAGGTGCGCGACGGCCTTCTTCATCACCCGCGCGCTCTTCACGACCTGCGGCAGGAACATCTTTCCGGAGCCGAACAGGTCGCCGACCACGTTCATGCCGTCCATCAGCGGACCTTCGATCACGTGCAGCGGGCGCTCCACCTGCTGGCGCGCCTCCTCCGTGTCCTCGATCACCCACTGGTCGATGCCGTGCACCAGCGCGTGCACGAGCCGGTCGCGCACCGGGCCCTCGCGCCAGGACAGGTCCTGCTCGCGCGCCTTCACGCTGCCCTCTACCGCGTCGGCCACCTCCAGCAGGCGCTCGCCGGCATCCGGGCGGCGGTTCAGGATCACGTCCTCGATGCGCTCGCGCAGATCCTCCGGGATGTCCTCGTACACCGGCAGACGCCCGGCGTTGACGATGGCCATGTCCATGCCCGCCTCGATGGCGTGGTACAGGAACACCGCGTGCATCGACTCGCGCAGCGCGTTATTGCCGCGGAACGAGAACGACAGGTTGGACACGCCGCCGGAGACCTTCACCCCGGGCAGGCGCTTCTTGATCTCGCGGGTCGCCTCGATGAACGCCCGACCGTAGTCGTCGTGGGCCTCGATGCCGGTCGCGACCGCGAAGATGTTCGGGTCGATCACGATGTCCTCGGGCGGGAAGCCCACCTCGTCGACCAGCAGCCGGTACGCGCGCTCGGCGATGGCGACCTTGCGCTCGGCGGTCTCGGCCTGCCCCTCCTCGTCGAACGCCATCACCACCACGCCGGCCCCGTAGCGGCGCACGGTGCGCGCCTGCTCCAGGAACGCGTCCTCGCCCTCCTTGAGGCTGATGGAGTTCACGTAGCCTTTGCCCTGCACGCACTGCAGGCCCGCCTCGATGACGTCGAACTTCGACGAATCCACCATCACCGGCACCTTCGAGATGCCCGGCTCGCCGGCGATGAGGTTCAGGAAGCGGCGCATCGCGGCAGCCGAGTCCAGCATCCCCTCGTCCATGTTGACGTCGATGATCTGTGCGCCGTTCTCCACCTGCTCGCGCGCGATCTCGACCGCCGCGTCGTAGTCCCCGCTCTCGATCAGGCGGCGGAACTTCGCCGAGCCGGTGACGTTGGTGCGCTCGCCCACGTTCACGAACAGGGTGTCGCGGCCGATGGTCATCGGCTCCAGGCCCGACAGGCGCGCGCCGTCCAGCGGCGCCGGCACCGCGCGCGGTGTGACGCCGGCGACGGCCTGCGCGATCGCGGTGATGTGCTCCGGGGTGGTGCCACAGCAGCCGCCCACGATGTTGAGCAGCCCGTCGCGCGCGAACTCCCCGAGCAGCTCGGCCATGTGCTCGGGCGTGTCGTCGTAGCCGCCCATCTCGTTGGGCAGCCCGGCGTTCGGGTGGCAGCTCACGCGGCTGTCCGCGACCTGCGAGAGCTCGTCCACGTACTGGCGAAGCTCGGTCGCGCCGAGGGCGCAGTTGAGGCCCACCGCGAGCGGGTTCGCATGGCGCACCGAGTACCAGAAGGCCTCCGCCGTCTGCCCGCTGAGGGTGCGCCCGGACAGATCGGTGATGGTGCCGGAGATCATGACCGGCAGCCTGAGATCGTTGCGGCGGAAGAACTCGTCCACCGCGAACAGCGCGGCCTTCGCGTTCAGGGTGTCGAAGACCGTCTCCACCATGATGATGTCGGCGCCGCCCTCCACCAGGCCTTCCAGCGCCGCGCGGTAGTTCTCGCGCAGCTCGTCGAAGCTGGTGTTGCGATGGCCCGGGTCGTTGACGTCGGGCGAGATGGACGCGGTGCGGCTGGTCGGGCCCAGCACGCCTGCGACCCAGCGCGGCCGATCGGCGCTCGCGCAGGCGTCGGCGGCCTCGCGCGCGAGGCGCGCGCCCGCGAGGTTGATCGCGCGCACCTCGGCCGCGAGGCCGTATTCGGCCTGCGAGATCGCGGTGGCGTTGAACGTGTTGGTCTCGACGATGTCGGCGCCGGCGCGCAGGTAGGCCTCGTAGATCCCGCGCACCGCGTCCGGGCGGGTGAGGTTCAGCAGGTCGTTGTTGCCGCGCAGCTCCCGATCGTGGTCGCGGAATCGCTCGCCGCGGAAGTCGTCCTCGTCCAGCCCCAGCGCCTGCACCATGGTGCCCATCGCGCCGTCGAGCACCAGGATGCGCTCGTCGAGTGCACGGTGCAGCGCCTCGATGCGGGCCGCGCGCTCATCACTCACTGGTTGGCCGCCAGCGCCGCCGGCGCGGCTGCGCGGGCGCGCCGGCCCAGGACGTGGCACACCGACGCGCTCAGCTCGGGCCGGTTCAGCGTGTAGAAGTGGAAGTCGCGCACGCCGTTGTCGAGCAGCCGCGTGCACAGCTCGGCGCACACGGTGGCGGCGACCAGCGGCTGCAGGTCCGGCGCGTCGTCCAGCGGTCCCAGCAGCTCCTCCAGCCAGCGCGGCACGCTCGCCCCGCACGCCGCGGCGAAGCGCTTCAGGTTCTTCACGTTGTGCACCGGCAGGATGCCCGGAACGATGGGCACGGTGATGCCCGCCGCGCGCGCGCGGTCGACGAAGCGCAGGAAGCAGTCCGGGTCGAAGAAGAACTGGGTGATCGCGCGCGACGCGCCGGCGTCGATCTTGCGCTTCAGGTAATCCATCTCGGCCTGCGGCGAGCGCGCGTCGGGGTGCACCTCGGGATACGCGGCCACGCTGATGTCGAAGTCCCCGCGCCGCGCCACCGCCTCCACGAGGTCGGCCGCGCACGCGTAGCCGTCCGGGTGCGGCTGGAAGCCGCCCGCGCCCTTCGGCGGGTCGCCGCGCAGCGCGACGATTCGGCGCACGCCGGCCGCCGCATAGGCCTCGACGACCGCGTCCACCTCGGCGCGGCTCGCGCCCACGCAGGTCAGGTGGCCCGCCACCGGCACCCCGCTCTCGCCCGCGATGCGCGCGACCACGTCGAGGGTGCGCGCGCGGGTGGTGCCGCCGGCGCCGTAGGTCACCGACACGAAGGCCGGATCCAGCGGCGCGAGGGCCTCGAAGCAGCCCCACAGCGCCCCGGCCGCCTGCTCCGACTTCGGCGGGAAGAACTCGAAGGACACGTCCACGCCATCGTGCAGGCGCCGGAACGGTGCGGGCGGACGCTTGCCCAGGCGGGCGCCGGTCTCTTCCATGCCTTCGATGGCGGCGGGCGGGGTGGACATGCTCGTGCTCTCCTCGGTCAGGTAGCGCGATCTAAGCATGCGTTCGGCGCCATATCAAGATCTCTTTATGTCATTTTCGGGAACACTTGCGCTTGACCATCCAGTGACTGGAGGGTCCACACTCGCAGCCTGAAGACGGACTGCCCGGGGATCCCCTGATGAGCGCACTGCCCGAAACGAATGACGGTCCACGGCCCCCCGAACCGGCGGCGCGAAGCGTGCGCCTGTCGGTGTCCGGGATGAGCTGCGCCGGCTGCGCGTCGCGCGTGGAGTCGGTGCTGCGCGACCTGCCCGGCGTCGAGTCGGCCGCGGTGAACCTCGCGCTGGAGCGCGCCGAGGTGCGCTGGGCGGACGGCGGCGACGGCGACGCCGGCGCGCTCGCCGACGCGGTGACGGCCGCCGGCTACCCGTCCCGGGTCGTCGGCGGCGAGGCGGCGCAGCCGGTGGTGCTCGAGGTCGCGGGCATGAGCTGCGCCGGCTGCGTGTCGCGGGTCGAATCGGCGCTGTCCGCGGTCGACGGGGTGGTCTCCGCGAGCGTGAACCTGGCGCTGGAGCGCGCCGAGGTCGCGGTCGCGCGCCCGGGGCTCGCGCCGGCGCTGGTGGACGCGGTGCAGCAGGCCGGATACCGCGCGCAGGTCGCGGGGTCCGAGCGCGGGCAGGCCAGCGCCGAGGCCGGCGCGGCGGAGCCCGGCGCCGGCCGCGAGACCCTGTGGCTGGTCTTCTCGGCGCTGCTCACCGCGCCGCTGCTGCTGCAGATGGCCGCGATGGCCACGGGCGCGGGCTGGCGGCTACCGCCGCTCGCGGAGCTCGCGCTGGCGGCGCCGGTGCAGTTCCTGGCCGGCGCCCGCTTCTACCGCGGCGCGTGGCAGTCGCTGCGCCACCGCGCACCGGGCATGGACGTGCTGGTCGCGCTGGGCACCAGCGCGGCGTTCTTCTACAGCCTCGCGGTGGTCGTCGGGCTGACCGGAGGGCACCTGTACTTCGAGGCCGCGGCGGTGATCGTGACCCTGGTGCTGCTCGGCAAGTGGCTGGAGGCCCGCGCGCGGCGCGGCGCCGGCGCGGCGCTGCGCGAGCTGATGGCGCTGCGGCCCGACACCGCGGTCGTGGAGCGCGACGGCGCGGAGCAGCGCGTCGCGGCCGCCGACGTGCGCCCGGACGACGTCGTGATCGTGCGCCCCGGCGAGCGCATCGCCGTGGACGGCGAGATCCTGAGCGGCGAGTCGGAGGTGGACGAGGCGCTGATCACCGGCGAGAGCATGCCGGTGCCGCGCGTCCCGGGCGACCGCGTCACCGGCGGCGCGGTCAACGGCAGCGGGCTGCTGCGGGTGCGCTGCACCGCGGCCGGCGACGACAGCCGGCTGGCGCGCATCGTCGCGCTCGTCGAGGACGCGCAGATGCGCAAGGCGCCCGTGCAGCGGCTGGTGGACCGGGTCGCCGCGGTGTTCGTGCCGGTCGTGGTCGGGGTCGCGGTGCTGACCTTCGCCGGCTGGTGGCTCTCGGGCGCGGGCCTGGAGGCGTCGCTGGTCGCGGCGGTGGCGGTCCTGGTGATCGCGTGTCCGTGCGCCCTCGGGCTCGCGACGCCCACCGCGCTGGTCGCGGGCACCGGGGCCGCCGCGCGCGCCGGCATCCTGATCCGGGACATCCAGGCCCTGGAGCGGGCCGCCGGCGTGGACACGGTGGTGTTCGACAAGACCGGCACCCTGACCGTCGGCCGCCCGCGGGTCGTGGCGTCGGTCGCGGCCGACGGATCCCGACAGGACATGCTCGCGCTCGCCGCCGCGCTGCAGCAGGGCAGCGAGCATCCGCTGGCCCGCGCGCTGGTGCGCCACGTGCAGGACGCCGGCACGGCGCTGGCGCCGGTGGACGGGTTCCGCAACCACGCGGGCGCCGGCGTGAGCGGACGCGTGTCGGGGCACGAGGTCGCAGTGGGGACGGCCGCGCTGATGACGCGCGCGGGCATCGACGGGCAGGACGTGACCGCGCTGCTCGCGCGGCTCGACGACGTCGAGGGCGCGTCCGGCGCGACCGCGGCACTGGTCGCGGTGGACGGCCGGCTCGCCGGCGCCGTCGCGTTCGCCGACGAGGTGCGCCCGGAATCCCGGCCGGCCGTGGCGGCGCTGGCGGCACGGGGCCTGCACACCCTGCTGCTCACCGGCGACAACGCGCGCACCGCCGAGGCCATCGCCACGGCCGTCGGCGTCGACGACTGGCAGGCCCAGGTGTCGCCGGAGGACAAGCAGGCCCGGGTCGTCGCATTGAGCCGCGACGGCCGGCGGGTGGCGATGGTGGGCGACGGCGTCAACGACGCGCCGGCGCTGGCAGCCGCAGAGCTCGGCATCGCGATGGGCGAGGGCACCGACGTCGCGATGGAGACCGCCGGCATCACCCTGATGCGCCCGGACCCGAGGCTGGTCGCGGCGTCGCTGGAGGTGTCGAAGGCGACGCTTCGCACGATCCGGCAGAACCTGTTCTGGGCTTTCGTGTACAACGTGATCGGGATCCCCGTCGCGGCGGCCGGACTGCTCAACCCTGCGTTCGCAGGCGCCGCGATGGCGATGAGTTCGGTGTGCGTGGTCAGCAACTCGCTGCGGCTCAGACGCTGGCGCGCCCCGGGCGAGGGCTGACGGGCTCTTCACGAACGCCTCGCCGCCGCGACGCTGCCTGCGACGGCGGAGGATTCGAAAACGCCGGCGGCGCGCGCCGGCAGGAGCGATGCGATGAACGTCGGCGAAGCGGCGGCGCACACCGGGCTTCCGGTGAAGACGCTGCACTACTACGAGTCCATCGGGCTGGTCACGCCCGCACGGCGCGGCAACGGGTACCGCGACTACGACGCCCCAGATGTGCGCAAGCTCGCCTTCGTGCAACGCGCGCGCAGCCTCGGCTTCAGCATCGACGAGTGCCGCGGCCTGCTCTCGCTGTACGACGATCGCGAGCGCGCGAGCAAGGACGTGAAGGCGATCGCCGAGGCCAGGCTCGCCGACATCGAGCGCAAGATCGCCGAGCTGCACAGCCTTCGCGACGCGCTGTCGCAGCTGGTCGATTCCTGCCACGGCGACGAGCGCCCGGAATGCCCGATCCTCGACGACCTCGCCGGGTACTGAATCTGCCGCGACGAGCGGCGGGCCAGCAGGAGGAACAGCACGATGAGCGACGACGAGAAGGTCGAGATCCGCCGCGGACTCAAGGGCGTGTACTTCGAGCGTTCACCGGTGTCGTTCATCGACGGGCGTGCCGGGGAGCTGCGCTACCGGGGCTACTCCATCCACGACCTCGCGCGGCACGCGACCTTCGAGGAGGTCGCGTACCTGCTGCTGTACGGCGCGCTGCCGGCACGCCGCGAGCTGGACGCCTTCGACGCCGAGCTCAAGCAAGCGCGCGCGCTGCCGGCGCCGGTGCTGGAGGTGATCCGGCTGGTGAAGGACGCGCACCCGATGGAGGTGCTGCGCACCGCGGTCTCGGCGCTGGGCGCGTTCGACCCGGACGCCGGGGACGACTCCCGCGACGCGGTGCTGCGCAAGGGGGTGCGGCTGACGTCCCAGGTGCCGGTGATCGTCGCGGCGCACCACCGCATCCGGCGCGGGCTCGAGCCTGTGGCCGCGAGCCCGGAGCTGGCCCACGCCGCGAACTTCCTCTACATGCTGGACGGCGAGACGCCGGGCGAGGACTCCGCGCGGCTGATGGACATGGACCTGGTGCTGCACGCCGAGCACGGCACCAACGCGAGCGCGTTCACGGCGCGCGTCGTCACCAGCACCGAGGCGAACCTGCACGCGAGCCTCACGGCCGCCGTCGCAGCGCTGTCGGGCCCGGCCCACGGCGGCGCCGCCGAGAACGTGATGAAGATGGCCCAGGAGGTGGGCGACCCGGCGCGCGCGGCACAGTACGTGAAGGACAAGCGGAAGAACCGCGAGCCGGTCATGGGCTTCGGGCATCGGGTGTACCGCGCCGAGGATCCGCGCGCGCGCCACATGCGCGACGGCGTGGAGCGGCTGTCCGCGCAGATGGGGCAGCCGCAGTGGTTCGCGATCCTGCAGGCGCTGGTGGAGGCGATGAAGCCGTACGCGCGCCACGGCGTGAACGTGAACGTGGACTTCTACGCGGGCGTGGTCTACTTCCTGCACGGCATCCCGGCCGACC
>CBDUCN010000272.1:0-7367 GCA_965365655.1 uncultured Gammaproteobacteria bacterium
GAGCGGGCGCGGCTGGTGGCGGGCTGGGAAGACGCCGTCGCGCGCGTGCGCGCGCACGGCTGAGACTGCTCCCGCACGCGCGACGGCTTCAGAGCTCGTACTTGACCTCGAACGCGCCGAAGTACGCGGTGTCCGCATCGCGCGCGAACGCGTTGCCCGGGAAGAACGCGCCGAGGATCAGCTCGAGCTTCATGTCCTCGATCTCGCGGTAGCCGACGACCAGGTCCAGCGCCTGGCCGAGGTGCGGGTCGTCGCCGTTCGGGTCCACCTCGAGCGCGGTGTCGCGCAGATCGTCCTCGGCGTGGTGCTGGCGGTAGTAGTGGTAGACGAGGTCGATGGAGCTGCGCGGCGTCGGGCGGAAGCCGAATGCCGCGGTCGCGATGTAGAGGTTGCTCAGCTCCGGATCCAGCACCTCGCCGTAGTAGCCGAAGCTGGTCACCCCGTTGAAGCGCGCGTTGTTGTCCTGCAGCCCGCTCTGGCGGAAGTCGCGGTCGACGCCGTCGCGGCGGTTCTGGTCGCCGCTGCCGAACGCGAGGCCCAGCGTCGCCGACGGGCGCATCGTGCGCGCGATCCGGTACGTCGCGCCGACGTCGAAGCCGTAGCCGCGGATGTCGCGCGAGCGCCGCTTGCCGCGCACGATGGCCGCCTCCAGCCAGTGGTCCAGATCGCTCGCGAGCTCGCCGTAGGAGCGCACGCCGAAGAGGATCAGATCCTCCGGCCGCACCTCGCGATCGTCGCGCGCGAGGACGTACGCGCTCGCCTCCAGGTCCTCCTGTACGGCGTAGCGCCCGACCAGGAAGTAGTTGTTCAGGCGCTCGTTGCTCTGCGCGTTCAGCAGGTCCTTGTCGACCAGCCGCTCGCGCGTCACCGACCCTTCCAGCGCGAAGCGCCCGCCCGACCAGAACACGCGCACGCCGTCCAGGTCCTCGTCGTAGAGCCACTCGCGCTCGTCGGAGAAGTTCTGGCGTCCGATCTCGACGGCCAGCGGGGAGCCGGGGGTGCTCGCGTACAGGTAAGCCGTCTTCAGGTCGAGCCGCGTCGGCGGGCGGCGCGTGCCGTCGGGCGGGTCGATCAGCCAGCGCCGTTTCAGCTCGAACTCGATGAACGCACGCAGCGGCCCGCCGTCGTCGAACGAGAACGCGAGGCTGAGGATGGGCTCGATCGAGCCCAGGTCGTCGTCGACCGACGCGTCGAGGTCGAGGTCCTGCTCGTACTCGACGTCCACCTCGAGGTCCACGCCCGCGCGCAGCCACGGCGTCAGCGAGTAGCGCAGGCTCGGGGGGGCGTCCGAGTCGAGGCTGATCTCGGTGTGGTCGCGCGAGTGGCGGGCGGCGGCCGGCGGCGCGTATGCGAGCGCGGCGGCGAGCAACCCTGGCAGGACCAGCCTGAAAGTCATGTCAAATCTGAAGAAATCCCCTTAGTCGACTGAAATTAATGGAAAAGTGTGAGTTTGGCAATCTTCGCGGGATGTGCCCGGGAACCTCGACCGCGCCCGGGGGCCGCGCCGCGAGCGCGGATCGGCGGTGGCGGCGCCGGGCGGGATGGGGCACCCGCGGTGCGTTGCCGCGGCGTCCGGCTCGAATCGCCCGCTCAGGTTGCGCGCGCGAGCAGCCGGTCCACGCAGGCCGCGCGGTGCGCCGCGAACGCGTGCAGGCACGCAAGCCGCAGCAGGGTCGCGCGCCGGTGCGCCTGCACGCGGTCCGCGAAGCCGCGGTCCGGCGGCGCGCCGTAGCCGGCCTCGAACGCGTGCGTAGTCGCCGCCGCGTCGGGGATCCGTCCCTCGATCTCGGCGAGCTCGAGGTGCGCGACGAAGTTGCCGGCGTCGAGCGCCGCGTCGGAGACGCACAGCGTGTCGAAGTCCATCAGCACGGCGCTGCCGTCGTCGCGCACCGCGACCTGCTTCTCGTGGAAGTCGCGGTGCACCGCCACCGGCGTGAACGCGCGGCAGCGCTCGAGGCGGCCACGAACGGCGCTGAACGCAGCGTCGAACGCGGCGGCGCGCCGCGGATACACCTGCGCGACCCGCCGCACCCACTCGTCGAGGATCGCGAGCTCGTCGTCGACACCGTGGCGGCGATCGGGCTCGATGGCCGCGCGATGCAGCGCCGCGAGCGCGCGTCCCGCCCCGGCTGCGCCGGCCGCTGGATCCGGCCGCGACAGGCAGCACACGGGCGCGCCCGAGACGTCCTCCATCAGCACCGTGTCCCAGCGCGCGGCGAGCGCCAGCGGGCGCGGGATGCGCACCGCCGCGCGCGGGCCGAAGCCCGCGCCCACGAGCATTTGCATCTGCCGGTACGCGTGCCGCGCGCGATCGCGGCGCGCGGCGAACATCTTCGCGATCGCGGACGCGCCCGGTCGCCCGTCGCCTGCGCTCAGCCGCGCGACGCAGCGCTTGCCGAGCCGGTGCGCGAGCAGCCGTCCCGCGTATCCGTCACGCTCGGCGAGGTCCCCGTGCGCGGGCAGCGACGCGAGCAGCACGTGAGGCTCGCGCAGCAGGCGCAGCGCGTCGATGCGCTCGTCGAGCCCGGGGCGGCGCAGCACCACGCCCGGGTCCGGCAGCCACGCGAGGCCTGCCCCGGGGTCGTCCATCGGGAGCTGCGAGCGCCGCGGCTTCGCGAGCGAGAACGCGGCGTCGCGAAAGTGCGCCTCGCCGTCGCCCGGGACCAGCTCGCCGAAACGTCGCTCGGTGCGGCGCGTGCCGTCGCTCTCGAGATCGATCTCGTAGCCGATCACGAAGCCCTTCGCGCCGCGCGGGTAGAGGCGATCGACCCGGCACCCGGTCGCCCGCAGGCCCGGCGCGGTCGGGCAGCAGGGGCCGTCGCGCAGCGCGTCCAGCACCCGTCGCGGGTCGAGCGCGGCGCGCAGCCGCGCGACGCCCGGCCCCGCCGACCCGGCCTTCGCGCGCAGCGCCGCGAGCGCACTCATGCGGCGGCTCCGTGACCCGCCGCGAGCACCTGCCCCGGTTCGATCTCCACCAGCGCGCCGTCGCGCACGACCAGCACGCGGTCGGCGCCGGCCGCGGCGCTCGCGTCGTGGGTGATCAGCAGGCAGGTGCGCTCGCGCACCAGGCGCGCGAGCGCCGAGCGCACCGCGTCCTCGCTGGCCGCGTCCAGGGCCGACATCGGCTCGTCGAGGATCACGATGGGCGCGTCGCGGACGATCGCGCGCGCGATCGCGATGCGCTGGCGCTGGCCGCCGGACAGCGTCGCGCCGCGCTCGCCGACCACCGTGTCGTAGCCGTCGGGAAGGCGCTCGATGAACTCGTGGGCATTGGCCTGCCGCGCGGCCGCGACGATGTCGTCCATCGACGCGTCGAGGCGTCCGTACGCGATGTTCTCCGCGATGCTCGCGTTGAACAGCACCGACTCCTGCAGCACGATCGCGATCTGCGCGCGCAGCGAGCCCAACGTGTAGTCGCGGATGTCGGTGCCGTCGACGCGCACCGCCCCGCCCTGCGGGTCGTAGAAACGCAGCAGCAGGCTGGCGACGGTGGACTTGCCGGAGCCGCTGGGCCCCATCAGGGCCACGGTCTCTCCCGGCTCGATGGTCAGGCTCGCGCCGCGCAGCACCGGGTGCTGCGCGCGGTAGCCGAACGTCACCGTGTCCAGCTCCACCCGCCCTTGCAGGGCGGGCGCCTCGCGCGCATGCGGCGCGTCGCGGATCTCCGGCTCCAGCTCCAGGATCGCGAGGATGCGCTCGCCGCACACGGTCGCCTTGACCACGCGCCCGGTCAGCGACGCGAGGCGGCGCACGGGCTTGTAGAGGCCGGCAAGGTACGCGGTGAACACGAGCAGGTCGCCGGGCGTGATCGCCCCCGCCTCGACGCGCACCACGCCGTACCAGACCACGGCGGTGGTGCCGAACGCGAGGATCACCTGCACCAGGCGGTCGAGGTGCGCCTCGAGCCGCGTCGCGCGCACCCCGGCCTTCGCGCTGCTGCTGTTGTGGCGCGCGAAGCGCTCGTCCTCGTGCGCCTCGCGCGCGAATGCCTGCACCAGCGTGATGGCCGAGATCCGCTCCGTCATCACCTGGCTGATCTTGCCTTCCTTGCGCCGCTGGCGACGCGACGCGCCCTTGATCTCGTTGCCGAAGCGCGACACCGCGAGCGCGAGCACCGGCAGGATGCACAGCGCCACCAGTGTCAGCCGCCAGTCCAGCAGCGCCATCACGGCCACGGTGCCGACGATCAGCAGCGCGCGCGACGCGATGAAGATCGAGCTCGTCACGAGCAGGTCGCGCATCAGGTGCACGTCGCCGTTCAGGCGCAGCAGCAGGTCGCCCGTGCTGTTCTCGTCGTGAAAGGAGTGCGAGAGGCGCTGGATGTGGCCGAACAGCTCGGCGCGGATCGACGCGACCACCTTCTGGCCGGCCGCGGCCAGGAGGTAGGCCTGGCCGAAGCCGAACAGCCCCAGCAGCACCGCGATCGCGAGGATCGACAGCGCGACCGCGGCGAGCAGCGCGTCGGTGCCGGGGAGCATCCGCGTGAGCCACGCGATCACGGCGTCCGGATGCTCCTGTGGGAGCAGGATCGCGTCGAAGACGATCTTGAGCGGCCACGGGCGCAGCAGCTCCATCGCGGTGACGCCGACGACGCACAGCGCCGCGACGGCGAGCGTGCGCCGGTGGCTGCGCAGGTGCGGCGCGAAGCGCCGGAACAGCCGGCGAAGCGTGCCGAGCCGGGCCCGCGCGGATCGCGTGCGCTGCGCCGGTGAGTCCGTCACGACGCCCCCTTCATGCGGCCAGCCGGGCCGACGTCGCGAGCCCGACGACCTCGCGCGCGTTGTCGCGCCAGGTCCGCGCCCGGGCCGTGGCCGCCGCTTCGCCGCCGAGGCGCGCGCGCAGCGCGCGATCGTCGCGCAGGCGTGCGATGCTCGCGGCGAGCGCGCCGACGTCGCCGGCGCCGGTCAGCAGGCCGTTGCGCTCGTGCTCGATGATGTTCGCGATCTGCCCCACCGCGCTCGCGACGACGGGCTTGCCCATCGCCATGTACTCGAACAGCTTCAGCGGGGAGAAGTAGAAGTCGTCCAGCGGCGGATACGGTGCGACCGTCACGTCCATGCACTGCAGCAGCGACGGCAGCTCGCCGTTCGCGACCCAGCCCGTGATCGTCATGCGATCGGCGATGTCCGCGCCGCTCGCGAAGCCCTCGACCCAAGGACGCAGCGGACCGTCGCCGACGATCAGCAGCCGGTAGCCGCCGTGCTCGCGCTGCAGGTCGCGAAACGCCGGCAGCAGCGCCTCCATGCCGTGCCAGGGCTTGAGGCTGCCGGTGAAGCCGATCACGAAGTCGCGGGGATCGCGCGACAACGGGGACGCGGCTACCGCCGGGTGGAATCGATCGACGTTCACCGCGTTCGGCAGCACGTGCGAGCGCGCCGGGTCGGCTCCGCGCGACACCGCATAGTCGCGCACCGGCTCCGACACCGCGACCAGGTGGTCGGCGCCGGTGAGCACCTCGGTCTCGATGGCCTCGGCGCGCTCCGCCTGCTCGAGCTTGCGGTAGCGGCGCTGCTCGACGATCAGCGGGGCGTTCATCTCGACGACGCACGGGATGCCGAGCCGCTTCGCGGCGCGCACGCCGGCCGCGCTCCACAGCGAGTAGCGCTCGTAGATGAAGTCGAACGGCCGGCGTGCGTGCATCTCGACGATCTGCGCCTCCGCGGCGCGGCCGATGTCCTGGTAGCGACGCTCCTTCGCGGCGCGGTCGCCGGCCTGCGCGCCGCCGCCGGCGACGCGCACCTTCACGGCCTGCGCGTCGAGGCCCGCGCCGTCGGCGTCGCCGAGGCGCGCGGCGAGCAGGGTCACGTCGTGGCCCAGCCCGCGCAGCGCGTGCACGAGCTCCTGGACGTGAACGCTCGCGCCCTTGTCGCCGAACACGGGGATCCCGTGGTCAGCCGATACGTACGCGACTCTCATCGCTCACCTCCCGATGTCCGGCCGGCCGGCGCGCGATCGCCGCGACGAAGCGCCGGCGCAGCTCCTCCACGTTCGCGCGCAGGTCGAACACCCGTTCCGCCTTCGCGCGGGCCGCGTCCGCGAGCCGGTCGCGCAGCGCCGCGTCCGTGTGCAGCCGTTGCATCGCGTTCGCGAGCAGCACCGGGATTGCCGGGGGAACCAGCAGCCCGCACTCCTCGTCGTCGATGATCTCGGGGATGCCGGCGACGGTGGTGGAGATCGCCGGCACGCCGCTCGCGAGGGCCTCGAGCAGCACCGTCGGCAGGCCGTCGCGGTCGCCGCTGTCGCTCACGACGCACGGGAGCACTACCGCGCTCGCCTGGGCCATCAGCTCGATGACGCGCTCCTGGGGCTGCGCGCCGACCATCTCCACGGTGGACTCGAGGTGGAACGCCGCGATCCGCGCGCGCAGCGCGTCCTCGTCGGGGCCCTGGCCGACGATCACGCAGCGGAAATGGTGGCCGCGCTCGGACAGGATCCGGCACGCGTCGATCAGGTCCGGGAACCCCTTCTTCTCGATCAGCCGCCCGACCGCGAGGAAGGTGGTCCCGGCGCGCACGGCGGGGCGCGGACGGAAGCGGTCGAGGTCGATGCCGTTGTACAGGCGGTGCACCTTGCGTGCCACCGCGGGGCCGCCCAGGGTGCCGAGATGGCGGCGGTTGTACTCCGACACCGTGATCACGAACGCCGCCTCCGCCATCTTGCGCCGCCGCAGGTCGTCGTCGGTCTGCGTGTCGACGTAGGTGTGGTAGATGTCGCGCGCGTGGGCGGTGAAGGAGTAGGGGATCCCGCTCAGCCGGCTCGCGAGCAGCGACACGGTCGTCGCGTTGGATCCGAAGTGCGCGTGCAGGTGCCGGATCCCGCGCGCGGAGGCGAGCGACGCGAGCACCGACGCCTGCAGCGTGAGGTGCGCCGCCTCCGCGGGCTCCTTGCCGGGGAACAGCTCGGCCAGCGGCGTGTCGCCGTCGCGGATGTCCTCCTCGAGGGAGGTCTTCGCCGGCTCGTCCGCGGCGCCGCCGCGCAGCAGCTTCACCCCTGCGAGCGCGCTGCGCCCGGGGAGATAGGTCACCTGCGCGCGCAGCGTATCGAGCAGCGCGTGGCGCTCCTCGGCCGGCGGGCGCAGCAGTGAGAAGATCTCGACGTCCACGCCCTGGCGCTCGAGCTCGAGCAGCTCGTTGAGGATGAAGGTCTCGGAAAGCCGCGGAAAGCGCTTCAGCACGTACGCGACCCTGGGCACGAATGGCGCCCCTCGGTGGACTGATGTCATGCGATTGCCTCTGTGAGGGCGAAGTGAGCCGGGCGGGCGGGAAGGTCGGTGCCGCGGGCGATGGTGGCCGCGATGCGCCGCGCCGCGTGCGTCGCGCCGTCGCCGTCCAGCGTGAAGCGTCGCGCGGGCCGTTCGTCGTCGAGCG
>CBDUCN010000273.1:0-7363 GCA_965365655.1 uncultured Gammaproteobacteria bacterium
AGCTCGCGGGACAGCTCCTGCGCGCGCTCGAGCTGCCCGGGGCTCATGCGGTGCGCCACCGCGTCGCGGTTGCGGCGCGCGACGTCTTCCCCGGCCGCCGCGGCGACGTTGTACCAGGCATAGGCCTGAACGTAGTCCTGGGGCACGCCGCGCCCGGTGCCGTACATGAAGCCCAGGTTGCACTGTGCGCCGGCGTGCCCGCGTCCGGCCGCCTCCCGGTACCAGCGCACCGCGTCGGCGTAGCTCTGCGCGCACCCGAGCCCGAGGCCGCGCATCTGCCCGAGCCGGAAGCACGCCTGGGCGTCCCCGGCGTCGGCCCCGTCGCGGGCCTGCTGGTGGCTCATGCTGAAGTCGTGAATCACCGGCGCCGTCCCCGTCGCGATCGAAACGGCCGCAGTCTGAACCACAAACGCGCGCAGGGCACGACCGCGCGACGCGCGCGTCGCGGGCCCCGTGCGGGGCAATCGGTCCCGCGGGCGCTCCCACGGCCCGCTGGCCCGGCGGTGCCGGGGCAGCGCGCACCGGGTGCGGCCGGACCGCCCCGCGACCGCCTACGGCACCCCGGTTCCCGCGGCGCCGTCGCGAACCCGGGCCGGCATCGGTACCCGCGAAGCGCCGGATGCCGCCGTGCCCGTCGAGCCTGCGTCGCGCACGCGGCAAGCCCGGACCCGGGACCCGGGACGTGGCCCACGGCGCGCCGCTTCGCTAGCATCCGCCGCGGAGGTGACGACGATGCCCGAGCTGCGCGATCTCGAACTGCTGCTGCGCGCCGACGTGCCCATCCTGGTGATCGAGACCCGGGAGGAGCGCCGCGTGCTGGAGCTGTTCGGGCGGCTCACGCTGATCATGCCGCGGCCGCTGTTCCACTGGACGGTGACCGAGGGCCTGCGCCGCGCCGACGTGGACATGGGGACGCAGGCGCACGCCCGCGACCCGGAGGAGCTGCTGGGCCAGATCAAGAGCACCCGCAAGCCGGGCATCTACCTGCTCAGCGACTTCCATCCGTTCATGGACCAGGCGGTGATCGTGCGCTACCTGAAGGACATCGCACTGGCCTTCCCGGATCTGGGCCACACCCTGGTGCTGGTCTCCCACGAGATCGACGTTCCGGACGAGATCGCGTGGCTGTGCACGCGCTTCCAGATGGCGATCCCCGACCGCAAGCAGCTCGAGCAGATCGTGCTCGGCGAGGCGCGGGCCTGGTCCGGGCGCCACCCGGGCCGCAACGTGCGCACGAGCCGCGAGCACATGGCGCGGCTGGTGGACAACCTCGCCGGGCTGCCGGTCAGCGACGCGCGGCGCCTCGCGCGCGGCGCGATCGAGGACGACGGCGCGATCACGGAGACCGACCTGCCGCGCGTGAACCGCGCGAAGTTCGACCTGCTGGGGCGCGACGGCGTGCTGTCCTTCGAATTCGACACCGCGCATTTCGGCGACGTCGGCGGGCTTGCCGGGCTCAAGCGGTGGCTGGAGCTGCGCGAGGCGGTGTTCCGCGGCGACGCGAAGGGCCTCGACCGGCCGAAGGGCGTGATGCTGCTCGGGGTGCAGGGCTGCGGCAAGAGCCTGGCCGCGAAGGCGGTCGCGGGGAGCTGGGGCGTGCCGCTGCTGCGCCTGGACTTCGGCACCCTGTACAACAAGTTCCACGGCGAGACCGAGCGCAACCTGCGCGAGTCGCTGCGCCAGGCCGAGGCGATGGCGCCCTGCGTGCTGTGGATCGACGAGATCGAGAAGGGCGTGGGCAGCGACGGCATGGACGGCGGCGTGTCGAAGCGCGTGCTGGGCACGCTGCTGACCTGGATGGCCGAGAACCGCGCCCCGGTGTTCATGGTGGCGACCGCCAACGACATCCAGAGCCTGCCGCCGGAGCTGCTGCGCAAGGGCCGGGTGGACGAGATCTTCTTCGTGGACCTTCCGGACGAGGCGACGCGCGAGGTCATCCTGCGCATTCACGCCGAGCGCCGGGACGTCGACCCGCAGGCGCTGGACCTCGCGGGCGCCGCCGCGCTGGCGGACGGGTTCTCCGGCTCCGAGCTCGAGCAGGCGATGGTGTCCACGCTGTACGCCGCGCGCGCGCACGGCGAGCCGCCGTCGGCGCGGCTGCTGCGCGAGGAGATCGGGCGCACCCGTCCGCTGTCGGTGGTGATGGCGGAGCGCATCGCCGAGCTCAGGCGCTGGGCGTCGGCGCGCACCGTGCCGGCGAACTGACGGCGCGCGGCGCCGCGTCCACCGCCGCACCCTTGCCCCGGATCCACGGCATCCCCACACTGCGCGGGAGAAACGGGAAAACGGGGACAGTTCACCAATTTCCAGCGCCCGAGCACACCGGTCCGCTATGCGATGACGCCGTATCCGTCTTGGCGCCTCAAAGGAAATTCGTGAACTGTCCCCGTTTTCCCGCCGCGCAGGCAATGCCGCTGGAGCGAACATGAGCGTCAACGAGTATCCGGCCTTCTCCGTCGACGAGTACCACGCCCGCCTCGGCGCGGTGCGCGCGCGCATGGAGGCCGCGGGAATCGACACCCTGGTCTCGGTGAATCCGGGCCACATGGGCTACCTGACCGGCTACGACGGCTGGTCGTTCTACGTGCACCAGTGCGTGATCGTGTCGCTCGCGCTCGACGAGCCGCTGTGGATAGGACGCATGATGGACGCCAACGCGGCGCGGGTGACCACGTGGCTGGGCGAGGACTCCATCGTCGGCTACCCCGACAACTACGTGCAGTCCTTCGAGCGCCACCCGATGGACTTCGTCGCCGGGCTGCTGCGCGAGCGCGGCCTCGGCGGCGGGTGCGTCGGCGTCGAGGAGGACACCGCCTACTACACGGCGCGCTGCCACGCGCGGCTCACCGCCGGGCTCCCCGACGCCACCTTCCGCGATGCGACCAACCTCGTGGCCTGGGTGAAGTGCGTGAAGAGCGACGCCGAGCTCGCGCTGATGCGCCAGGCCGCGCGCATCATCGAGAAGACGATGGCCGTGGGCATCGACATGGTGCGCCCCGGGGTACGCCAGTGCGACGCCGCGGCCGCGATCCTGCAGGCGCAGGTGGCGGGCGAGCCCGACGCCGGCGGCGACTACCCCGCCATCATGCCGATGCTGCCGTCGGGGCTGGGCACGTCGACGCCGCACCTGACGTGGACCGACCAGCCCTTCCGCGCCGGCGAGGCGACGATCCTGGAGCTCGCCGGGGTGCGCAAGCGCTACCACTGCCCGATGGCGCGCACCGTGCACCTGGGCCCGCCGCCGACGCGCCTCGCGGACACCGCGAAGGTCGTGGTCGAGGGGCTGAACGCCGCCATCGAGGCGGCGCGGCCGGGGCGCGTGTGCGAGGACGTGGAGGCAGCCTGGCGCGGCGTGATCTCGCGCCACGGCATCGTGAAGGACTCGCGGATGGGTTACTCGTGCGGCCTGTCGTACCCGCCCGACTGGGGCGAGGGCACGCTGAGCCTGCGCCCCGGGGACCGCACGGAGCTACGCCCCGGGATGACCATCCACGTGATGCCCGGCGTGTGGCTGGACGACTGGGGCATCGAGATCAGCGAGTGCGTCGAGATCACCGCGCAGGGCGCCCGGCGCTTCTGCGACTTCCCGCAGGAGCTGGTCGTGAAGTAGCCCCGGTCAGCCGTCGGTCTCGACGGCGCCGCCGGTCTTCTTCCAGGCGCCGAAGCCGCCCTCGAAGTGGCACGCGTTCTCGAGGCCGATGCGCTGCGCGGCCTGCACGGTGAGCGCGGAGCGCCAGCCGGCCGCGCAGAAGAACACGAAGCGCTTGTCCTGGTCGAACACGTCCTTGTGGTACTTGCTGCCGGGGTCGATCCAGAACTCCGCCATCCCGCGGGGCATGTGGAACGCGCCGGGGATGCGGCCGTCGCGCTTGAGCTCGCGGATGTCGCGGATGTCGACGAACACCACGTCGTCCCGCCCGTGCAGCGCCTTCGCCTGCTCGACGTCGATGGTCTCGATCTCGTCGTACGCCGCCTTCACCATCTCGTCGACGCTGGTCTTCACGTTCACGGTCATCGTCGGTCCTGCCTCCTGGCCCGGGGGACCGGCAGTCTAAATAGCCGTGCGTAACCGTGCTACACGTGCCTTTCAGCCTGGTCCCCTCCCCCTCGTGACGAGGGGGAGGGATAGGGACGGGGAGTCGGCAAGGAGCTCGCAAGCGGAGCCACGACGTGTAGCACGATTCGGAACAGCTATTTAGCAGGCGCCCCGCGCGGCACGGCGCAACGGGCGCCCCGCTCGACGGGGCCGCCGGCGGGAACCGGGATCGTCGCCGCGGCGCGCGACGCACGCCGCGGTTTCGCGCCCCCCGCGTTGTTGATTACCCTACGCCCACGCGCAGGCCGCGACCGCGGCCGAGGGTCGGCCATCGTCATGAACCAGGGCGACGCGACGCGGGCCCAGCCGCCCGCCGGGACCGCACAACGGCTGCGCCGCATCGGCTTCCTGCTGGTGCCGGAATTCACCCTGATCGCGTTCACGTCGGCCGTGGAGCCGCTGCGCATGGCCAACCGCGTCGCCGGCCGCCGGCTCTACGAGTGGCAGATGCTGAGCGTGGACGGCGGCCCCGTGCACGCCAGCAACGGCCTGATCTTCACCGCGGACGTCGCGCTCGCGGACGCGTCGAACCTGGACCTGGTGCTGGTGTGCGCCGGCGAGCGGATCACCCAGCACACGGACCGCCCCCTGCTCGCGGGTCTGCGCCGCCTCGCCCAGTGGGCGCCGCGCATCGGCGCGCTGTGCACGGCCAGCCACGCGCTGGCCCGTGCCGGGCTGCTGGACGGCTACCGCTGCACGATCCACTGGGAGAACCTCGCGAGCTTCCGCGAGGAGTTCCCGCAGGTGGTGGTCTCGCAGGAGCTGTTCGAGATCGACCGCGACCGCTACACCTGCTCCGGCGGCACCGCGCCGCTGGACCTGATGCTCAACATCATCCGCCGCGACCACGGCGCGGCGCTCGCGACCGCGATCTCCGAGGAGTTCCTGTGCGAGCGCATCCGCGGGCGCCACGACCGGCAGCGGATCCCGCTTCGACTCACGCTGGGCACCAGCCAGCCGAAGCTGATGGAAGCGGTCGCGCTGATGGAAGCCAACCTCGAGGAGCCGATGAGCCTCGACGAGCTGTCCCACGCGGTCGGCCTGTCGCGCCGCCAGCTCGAGCGCCTGTTCCAGAAATACCTGAGCTGCGCCCCCACCCGCTACTACCTGGACCTGCGCCTGCACAAGGCCCGCCAGCTGCTGCTGCAGACCGGCATGAGCGTCGTCGACGTGGCCATCGCGTGCGGCTTCGTCTCCGCACCGCACTTCAGCAAGTGCTACCGCGACTACTACGGCAAGCCGCCGCGCGACGAGCGGCGCAGGAAGGACGGCGACGGCTGAGCGCTCGCGAATCCTTCACCGGCCCGCCGCGCGTGCCGTGCGAAGAGATTCACGCGCTCCGGGCCGGTGACGCCGTCACGCAGCCTGCTGCGACGGCGCGCGAAGCATTCATGAGGTCCGGGACGGTTTCCGGCGCCCCAGCCGATGCCGCGGTCACCGGCCGGCGCGGCACCCGCGCGTGCGTGTGCGCGCCGTCGAGCAGCGCCGTAGCCACGCCCGGCCGCCGACGGTCACGGGCGGCGACGCGACCCCGGCCTTCAGACGATCTTCCCCGGGTTCATGATCCCTTTCGGATCCAGCGCCTGCTTGATCGAGCGCATCACCGACACGGCCTCGCCGTGCTCGTGCTTCAGGAAGCCCATCTTGCCGTAGCCGATGCCGTGCTCCCCGGTGCAGGTGCCGCCCATGTCGATCGCGCGGATCACCATGCGGTCGTTGACCTCGGCGGCCTTCTCCATCTCCTCCGGGCGATCCGGGTCGACCAGGAACACCAGGTGGAAGTTGCCGTCGCCGACGTGCCCGACCAGCGGCACGATGAGCCCAGAGGCCTCGATGTCGCGGCGCGTCTCGAGGATGCACTCGGCGAGCCGCGAGATGGGCACGCACACGTCGGTGGCCCAGCCCTTGCTGCCCGGGCGCAGCGCGAGCGCCGCGTAGTACGCGTCGTGGCGGGCCTGCCACAGCTTGCTGCGGTCCTCCTGGCGGGTCGCCCACTGGAAGTCGCCGCCGCCGAACTCCGCGGCCAGCCCACCCACGGTCTCCGCCTGCTCGCGCACCCCGCTCTCGGAGCCGTGGAACTCGAAGAACAGCGTCGGCTTCACCGGGTAGTCGAGCTTCGAATAGCGATTCACCGCGTCCATCTGCACCGCGTCCAGCAGCTCGATGCGCGCGACCGGGATGCCGGACTGGATGGTGAGCATCACGGTCTCCACGGCGCCTTCCATCGTGTCGAACGCACATACCGCCGAGGAGATCGCCTCCGGCACGCCGTAGAGACGAAGCTGCACCTCGGTGATCACGCCGAGCGTGCCCTCGGAGCCGACGAACAGCCGGGTCAGGTCGTAGCCGGCGGCGGACTTGCGGGCGCGCCCGCCGGTGCGGATCACACGCCCGTCGGCGAGCACCACGGTCAGGCCCAGCACGTTCTCGCGCATCGTGCCGTAGCGCACCGCGTTCGTGCCCGATGCGCGGGTCGCCGTCATGCCACCCAGCGACGCGTCGGCGCCGGGGTCGATCGGGAAGAACAGCCCGGTGTCGCGCAGGTGCTCGTTCAGCGTCTTGCGCGTCACGCCCGCCTGCACCCGGCAGTCCAGGTCGCCCTGGTTCACCTCCAGGATCGCGTCCATCTGCGACACGTCGATGCACACGCCGCCGGACAGCGCCGCGACGTGGCCCTCGAGCGAGGTGCCGGTGCCGAACGGAATCACCGGCGTGCCGGACTCGGCGCACAGGCGCACGATCGCGACCACCTCGTCGGTGCTGCGCGCGAACGCGACGGCGTCGGGGGCCTTCGCCGCGTGGAACGACTCGTCCCGGCCGTGCTGCTCGCGCACCGCGGCCGAGGTGGACAGGCGGTCGCCGAGCAGCGCCTTCAGGGCGTCGAGGGGCGCCGGTGCGGTGCGGGGGGCGGGCTGGGACATCGGCGGACCTCGCGATGAGTGTCGCCCGATTGTAGCGCCGCTGCCGGGCGCCGCTGCGGGCGCGCCGGTCCGGGACCGGGTCCCGGCCCGCAGTCGACCCGGCGCTACCGGATCACGTTGTGCTCCGGGCCGAACGGGAACCCGGTCACGTTCTCGGCGCCGCCGTCGCCGACGATCAGGATGTCGTGCTCGCGGTAGCCGCCCGCGCCCGGCTGCCCCTCCGGGATCGTGATCATCGGCTCCATCGAGACGACCATCCCGGGCTCGATCACCGTGTCCACGTCCTCGCGAAGCTCCAGCGCCGCCTCGCGGCCGTAGTAGTGGCACAGGGTGCCGAAGGAGTGGC
>CBDUCN010000274.1:0-7362 GCA_965365655.1 uncultured Gammaproteobacteria bacterium
TCCGATCCCAGCACCGGCGCGTGGCTGTCGCGGTCCACGAAGGTCGGGAAGCGGTACGCGTCGTAGAGCACCTGGCGCCCGTCGAGGGTCGCGAGGTCACGGGTGTCGTCGGGATGGACCCAGTCGACGAGGTGCCCGACGGCGTAGGCGTGCACGTTCTTGCGGCGCTCGCGCAGCATGCGCTGGCGGCCGGACTCGCGGACCCTGAACTCGACGTCCGCCAGGCGCACCTGGCGAGCCGACGCGTGCAGCACGCCGTCCTGCATGATGCTCCAGCAGTGGCGCTTCCAGTTGCGGAAGACGCGCACGGGTCGGTTCCGATCGAGCACGGGCGGTTGACTCGTTGAGATGCCGGGGCGGTCCACGAAGGGCCGCGCATTATATGGTCCGCCGCGTCAGGTTCAACCGATGACGCCGTGACGGCGCTCGCAAATCTCGCGCGTGGCCGGCGCCGCGGCGGCCTCGGGCCCGTATCGGATCGAGACCCTCGGTCCGCCGTGCATCGCCATCGGCCGGCCGCGGCGTGCTCGCCTGCCCGCGGCGATCACCGCAGCGCGGGCCCGCGCCTCGGCGCCACCCGGGCGCACCGCCGGGGCGAGCGCCGTCGCGTCGCGGCCGGCACGCCGGTGCCCGGGGCGCCACGACACGGGGCTCACTGCCGCCCGCGCGCCGCCGCGCTCGCGCCGGAGCGGCCACACGAAGGCCCCCCCGGCGCGGCCGGCCGCCCGCCCGTCACCCCGGTAACATCCGGGCGCAACACGAGACACCCGGAGACTCCGACACCGATGGACGACGCCAGGACTGCCGACCAGCCCCGCGTGCGCAGCGAGGACGCGCGCTTCCTCACCGGCCAGGGCCGCTACGTCGACGACGTGCACCTCGAGGGCATGGTGCACGGCGCGTTCGTGCGCTCGCCGTACGCGCACGCGCGCATCGCGAGCATCGACGCCGCCGCGGCGCTCGAGGCGCCGGGGGTGCTGGCCGTGTACACCGGCGAGGACTGGACCGCCGCCGGCTTCGGCCCGCTGCCCACGCGCACTCAGGCGAAGTTCACCGACGGCTCGCCGATCCCGGTCCCGCCGCGCCCGGGGCTGGTCGTCGGCGTCGCGCGCTGCGTCGGCGACCCGGTCGCGATGGTGGTCGCGGAGACGTCCGCCCAGGCCCGCGACGCCGCCGAGCTCGTGGAGGTGGACTACGAGCCGATGGACGCGGTCACCGACCCGGTCGCGGCGCTGGCCGAGGGCGCGCCCCTCGTCTGGGAGCAGGCGCCCGGCAACCTGGCCGTGGAGTTCGCGACCGGCGACGCCGACGCGGTCGCGCAGGCCTTCGCGTCGGCACACCACGTCGCGCGCTGCGAGATGGCGATCTCGCGCGTGCACGCGGCGCCGATGGAGACGCGCGGCGCGGTGGGCCTGTTCGACGGCGGCTCCGGCAAGCGCACCCTCGTCACCAACGCACAGAACCTGCGCGCGAACCGCGCCCAGCTCGCGAAGGACGTGTTCCACTGCGACGCCGGCGATCTGCGGCTCGTCGCGTACGACGTCGGCGGCGGCTTCGGCATGAAGAACGGCCTGTACCCCGAATACGCGATGGTGCTGTTCGCGGCCGAGAAGCTCGGCCGGCCCGTGAAGTGGATGAGCGGGCGTGACGAGTCCTTCCTGTCGGACTCCCACGGCCGCGAGCAGCAGACCACGGCGGAGCTGGCGCTCGACGAGAACGGGCGCTTCCTCGCGTTCCGCGTCGACACCGTCGGCAACGTCGGCGCGTACGTGGGCTCCACCGGCGGCTTCACGCCCGCCGGCGGCACCGCGCGCACCCAGGGCGGCCTCTACCACATCCCGCACATCCACTACCGCTCGCGCGTCGCGTTCACCAACACCATCACCACCGAGGCGTACCGCGGCGCCGGGCGCCCGGAGGCGAACGTGCACATCGAGCGCGTGATCGACGTCGCGGCCGCCGAGCTCGGCATGGACCCGGCCGTGCTGCGCGAGAAGAACCTGCTCGAGCCCGGCGCGATCCCGTACCGCACGCCGATGGGCATGACCATCGACTCCGGCGACTTCCCCGCGCTGCTCGCGCGCACCCGCGAGCTGGGCGACGTCGCGGGCTTCGAGCAGCGCGCGCAGGCGTCGAGGGAGAAGGGTCTGCTGCGCGGCCTCGCGGTCACGACCTACCTCGGGCTCACCGGCGGCGGGCGCGAGGAGAAGGCGACGCTCGCGCTCGAGCCGGACGGCGGGCTCGACCTCTACGCGAGCGCGGAGTCCATCGGGCAGGCCCACGAGACGGTGCTGCCGTTCATGGTCGGCCAGCGCCTGGGCGTGGACCCGTCGCGCATCCGCTACCACCAGGCCGACACCGACTTCGACCCGGTGGGCGGCGGCCACGGCGGCTCGCGCGGCCTGGAGATGGCGGGCTCCGCCGCGCACGAGGCCAGCGAGGCCTTCGTCGTCGAGGCGAAGCGCCTCGCCGCGCACCTGCTGGAGGCTGCGGCCGACGACCTCACGTTCGAGGCCGGTCACTACGCGGTGGCCGGCACCGATCGCCGCGTCGCGATGACCGCGGTGCTGGACGCGGTCGCCGAGGGCGGACGCTTTCCGCAGACCCTGGACACCCACGTGAAGGTCGCGCCGGTGTACCAGGCGCCCGCGGCGTCGGTGCCGGTGGGCGCGCACGTGATCGAGGCGGAGGTCGACCCGGACACCGGCACGGTGACGATCGCACGCTGCACGATGGTGCACGATCTCGGTCACATCGTGAGCCGCCCGTTCACCGACGGCCAGGTGCACGGCGCCGCCGCGCAGGGCCTCGGCCAGGCGCTGGGCGAGGCCATCGTCTACGAGGCGGACGGCGGCCAGCTCGTCACCGGCAGCTTCATGGACTACTTCATGCCGCGCGCGGCGGACTTCCCGGAGTTCGTCACCGACTACGTCGCCACCGACACCGAGGCCAACCCGATCGGCGTCAAGGGCGTCGGCGAGGCCGCCTGCGGCGGCACGATCCCGGGGCTGGTGAACGCGGTGAACGACGCGCTGCGCCGCGCCGGCGCGACGGGGCGCGTCGACATGCCGCTCACGCCCGAGCGGGTGTGGCGCGCGCTCGACGGCCAGGACTGAACGGAAGCGCCGGACGCCGCGGCCGCGACGGCCCGCTCCGGCGCTTCGTCGCCGACCTCCCCGCCCCGCGCCGCCCGCTGGTCACGCGGGGGCGGGATGCGACGCGGCGCTCCGACCGCTACAAGCGCTACGACCGGGGCGCCGCGCCGTCACGCCGGACCCGCTCAAGATCGCCGCCGTGCCGCCGATACCCCGCTGACACCCAGGTCACGGACGTTCCCCCGATGAAAGGCGCCGTCTTCACCATCCTCGAGGACATGGTGCTCGATCGTTTCGGACTCGACACCTGGGACGCGATGCTGGAGCACGCGAAGCCGGCGTCGGAGGGCGTGTACACCGCCGGCGACACGTATTCCGACGGCGAGCTGTTCTCGCTGGTCGGCGCGCTGTCGCAGCTCACCGGCGCGCCGGTGCCGGACCTCGTCAGGGCGTTCGGCGAGTACACCCTGCACCAGTTCGCGAGCCTCTACCCGGCGATGTTCCAGGACGTGGACGCGCGCGGCCTGCTGCGCCAGGTGGACGACGTGATCCACGTCGAGGTCCGCAAGCTCTATCCCGACGCGGCGCTGCCGACCTTCGACTACGTGGACGCCGGCGCCGACCGGCTGGTGATGCTCTACCGCTCCCCGCGCCGGCTGTGCACCTTCGCCGAGGGGCTCATCGAGGGCACCGCCCGCCACTACGGCGTGGAGATCGCCACCGCGCACCCGCGCTGCATGCACCACGGCGACGATCACTGCCGCCTGGAGCTCAGCTTCGCCTGAGCGCGCGAGTCCTTCAGCCACGCCTGCGGCGACGCGAGGCGAACGACCGACCAGCCCCGAGCGCCCACGTGCCCCTCTCCCCGCGACCATGAACGCCTCCGCCGACGCGCTCGCGCGCGCCCTCGCCCGTGAACGACGATCCCGCAAGCGCTCCGAGGAGCTGCTCGAGAACCGATCGCGCGAGCTCTACCGGCTCAACCAGCAGCTGCAGGCGCAGAACGAGACCCTCGCGCAGGACAAGCGCGAGCTCGCGCTGCTGCACCAGGTCGCCACCTTCGCCGAGGAGCGCCTCGCCCGCGCGCCCGCGTTCCGCGCGTTCGTGGAGGCAGTGTGCGTGCAGTGCGCGTGGCCGGTGGGGCATGTCTTCGTGCGCGAGGAGTGCGAGGACGGACGCCTCTACTCGTCGCGAATCTGGCACCTGCCGCCCGTCGAGGACGATCGCCTCGAGCGCTTCCGCGGCGTGAGCGAGTCCATCACCTTCGCGAGCGGCGAGGGGCTGCCGGGCCGCGTGCTCGCGAGCGGCGTGCCAGTGTGGATCGAGTCGCTGGCCGACGACGCGAACTTCCCGCGCCGCGAGCGGGTCGCCGAGCTGCCGTTCACGTCTGCGTTCGCCGTGCCGATCAAGGTGGCCGGCCGGGTCGTCGCGGTCGCGGAGTTCTTCCTCCCCGACGCGCGCAGCCGCGACGGGCGCCTGCTGCGCCTGGTGAGCACCGCCGCGGTGCACCTCGGCAGCGCGTTCGAGCGCCACGAGCAGGAGCTGGCGCTGGCCGAGCAGTACGCGCGGCTGAAGACGGTGAACGCCGAGCTGCGCGAAGCGCAGGCGCGCCTCGTGCAGCAGGAGAAGCTCGCTTCCATCGGCCAGCTCGCCGCCGGCGTCGCGCACGAGATCAACAACCCGATGGGCTTCATCACCAGCAACCTCACCAGCCTCGCCGACTACGCCGGCGCGTTCCAGCGCGCGCTGTCGTGCCAGGCCGAGCTGCTGGACGGCTACCGCGGGTGCAAGGAACACGACCCGTCGCTGCTTCGACGCGCCGAGGCCGCCGCCGACGGCGACCTCGCGTTCATGCTCGAGGACGTAGAGGACCTGGTGCGCGAGTCGCTGGACGGCGCGCAGCGGGTGCGCGAGATCGTGGGCAGCCTGAAGTCCTTCGCGCGCGTCGACCAGCGCGAGATGCAGCACGCGGACATCAACGAGTGCGTGGAGAGCACGCTGCGCATGGCGTGGAACGCGGTGCGCTACCACTGCACCGTCGACCGGCGTCTAGGGACGCTGCCGCCGGTGCGCTGCAACCCCGGCGAGATCAACCAGGTGATCATGAACCTGGTCGTCAACGCGGCGCAGGCCATCGACGGCGAGGGCACGATCACGGTCGAGACGCGCCACGACGGCGACACGGTGAGCATCCGGGTCAGCGACACCGGCGCCGGCATCACGCCCGACGCGGTGGACGAGCTGTTCACGCCGTTCTTCACCACCAAGCCGCCCGGCGAGGGGACGGGCCTCGGCCTGTCGATCTCACACGGCATCGTGGAGCGGCACGGCGGGCGCATCGACGTCGAGAGCGTGCGCGGGGAAGGCAGCACGTTCACCGTCGTGCTGCCGCTGGACGGCGCACGCGCCGCGACCGGATTCCATCCCTTCGAGGAGCACAGCCTTGCGTCTTGATCTCGAGGCGCCGGCCTGCGCGCCGGCCCCGGCCCCCGAGGCCGCTCGTGAGGCCGCGCCGCGGCCCGTCATCCTGCTGGTCGACGACGAGCGCAGCGTGCTGAGCGCGCTGCGCCGCGTGATGATGCGCCGCGCTCGCGTCGACGTGGTCACCGAGGACGCCCCGGAGCGCGCGCTCGAGCGCGTCGCGGCACTCGCGCCCGCGGTGATCGTCTCCGACTATCGCATGCCGCGCATGAGCGGCACCGCGTTCCTGGCCGCGGCCCGCGAGCGGGCGCCGGACGCGACCCACGTCCTGCTCTCCGGCGAAGCGGATCGCGACGCGGTGATCCAGGCGCTGAACCAGGGCGCGGTCTACCGCTACCTGGACAAGCCGTGGGACGAGGACGAGCTGGTCGCGGTGATCGAGGAAGGCGTCGCCCGCTCTGTCGCGGCGGCGCGCGAGCGCGAGCGCGCCATGCGCCTGGAGCACGAGCGCCAGGCACTTCGCAGCACGCTGGAGCAGCAGGAGGCGGCGCTCGAGCGCGCGCGTTTCCGCGATCCGGTCACGCACCTCGCGAACCGCGACATGCTGGAGCAGTGCCTGCAGCGTCGCCTGTCCGGCATGCACCAGGCGGGCTGCAGCATCGCGGTGCTGGCGCTCGGCGTCGGGCAGCTCGACCTGGTGCGCGAGAGCCTGGGCCGTGCTGCCGCCGACCGCGTGCTGGCCGAGATCGCGGGCCGCCTGGCCGGCCACGTGCGCGGGGACGACATGCTCGCGCGCACCGGCGACGCCACCCTGATGCTGATGCTGGGCAACCTGAGGAGCGCCGGCGAGGCGCGCGCGGTGGCCGAGCGCATGATCGCGGACATCGCGCGCCCGGTCGCGACCGGGGCCGGCGACGCGTACGTGACCGGCACGGCCGGGGTCAGCCTGTTCCCCGACGACGCGGTCGACGCCGCGATGCTGGCCACCCACGCGGAGGCCGCGCTTCGCCGCGCGCAGGGGCCCGGCGGGCGGGTGTGCAGCTACCGTGCCGAGTTCAACCTCGAGGCGCAGGCGCAGCTCACGCTGGAGGCGGCGCTGCGCGAGGCCGTCGCGGCGCGCGACTTCACGCTGCACTACCAGCCGCGGGTGGACGCGGCGAGCGGGCGCGTCACCGGCGCCGAGGCGCTGCTGCGCTGGCAGCACCCGCAGCACGGCAACGTGTCGCCGGCGCGCTTCGTGCCGCTGCTGGAGAGCACCGGGCTGATCGTCGAGCTCGGCACCTGGGTGATCGAGGAGGCGGCGCGCGCGCTCGCGCGCTGGCGCGCGCGCGGCCTCGCGCACCTCGACGTGTCGGTGAACGTGTCGGCGCTGCAGTTCCAGCACGGCGACATGGTCGCGGTGGTGCGCGACGCGCTGGCCGCCGCCGGCGAGCCCTTCGACGGCGGGCGCCTGGAGCTGGAGCTGACCGAGAGCCTGCTGATGGGCGAGGGCGACGCCGGGCCGCCGGCGCTGGCGGCGCTGCGCGAGGCCGGCGTGCCGCTCGCGATCGACGACTTCGGCACCGGCTACTCGTCGCTGGGCTACCTGGTGAACATGCCGCTGGACGTGCTCAAGGTGGACCGCAGCTTCATCCACCGCCTCACCGACGAGCCGCACGTCGCGAAGGTCATGCACGCGCTGGTCGCGATGGCCCACGCGCTGGACATGCGCGTCGTCGCCGAGGGCGTGGAGACGGACGCGCAGCGCGCGATGCTCGTGAGCCTCGGCTGCGACGAGCTGCAGGGGTGGCTCACCGGCCGGCCGGTGCCGGAGACGGAGCTGCTCGCGAGCCTCGGCTGACGCGGC
>CBDUCN010000275.1:0-7319 GCA_965365655.1 uncultured Gammaproteobacteria bacterium
CTGAACGCCGCCAACCGCTCGATGTCCCTGGACGCGCCGGTGCGCGCCGGCGAGGACACGAGCTTTCTCGACCTGACCCCCGACCGCGACCAGCGCGACGCGCCGGATTCCGTGCACGAGGGTGAGGTGGCGGCCATCGTGCGCCAGGTGATGAGCGACCTTCCGCAGCGCGAGGCCCGCATACTCAGTCTGCGCCTCGGCATGGACGGCACCGAGCCACACACGCTGGAGGAGATCGGCGCGATCCTGGGCATCACCCGGGAGCGCACCCGCCAGCTCCAGAACCGCGCTCTGGATACCGTGCGCAGCCGCTTGAAAGACGTCAGCGCAGCCCTCATCTGACACTCAGCGGCGGTCGGCATTCTCCTCCCCCCGTTTGCCGGTCACCGTCACGCGGCTGCAGGTCTCCCCCGGCCTGCAGCCGCACCTTTGTCGCGTGAGGGCGGGCCGCGTCGGGCGCGGGTAGACTTCGTCAAGACTCACGCTGACGAACCCTAGACATCACTCATGAGCACCGACACTTCGATTCGCGGCGCGGACGAGGGCGCCTACCGCATCGGCGCCGCTGCGCGCCTCACGGGAATTTCCGCGCACACTCTGCGCAAGTGGGAGGACCGCTACGGGCTGGTCGAGCCGCGGCGCAGCCCCGGCGGCGAGCGCCTGTACTCCGGCGCCGACGTCAAGCGGCTCGCGCTGGTGAAGGACCTCGCGCGCAGCGGGATGTCGTTGCAGCGTCTCGCCGACCTGTCGATGTCCGAGCTCGAGCGCCTGTTTCAGCAGTCGCACTCCGAGCCGCTCGACGACATGGATCACGGCCCTGGCGTCGTGACCGTCGCCGCGGTAGGCGCCGCGTTGCCGACCCTGCTGACCCAGCAGGCGCGCCGGGTGCGGCGAATGCGGCTCGCCGCGACGGCCGAGAGCGTGGACGCGGTTGCAGCGTCACTGTCCGGCGAAGGCAGCGGCGCCGCCATCGACGCCCCCATCGACGTGCTGATAGTGGAATGTCCCGTGGTGGATCGAGGCACCGGGCCCGAGGTGGAGCGCATGCTCGCCGCGGTCGGCGCACCGGCGGCGGTGCTGGTGTACGGCTTCGGCGCACGCTCGGACGTGGACGCGCTGCGCCGGCGCAACGTCGCGCTGCTGCGGGCGCCGGCAGACGCGGTGGAGCTCGAGCGCCTGTGCCTGGGGCTGGTGGCCTCGCTGGCCGAGAGCTGGCCGGCCCGCCCGGTGCTGCGGCCGCTGGCCGACGACACGCCGATCCCGGAGCGGCGCTGGGGCCACGCGACGCTCGCCAGGGTCGCCGGCATGTCCACCAGCATCGCGTGCGAGTGCCCGCGTCATCTCGCCGATCTCGTGATGAGCCTGTCGGCCTTCGAGGAGTACAGCGCGCAGTGCGAGAACCGCAACGACGAGGACGCGGTGATGCACCACTACCTGCGCATCACGGCCGCCACGAGCCGGGCGCTGTTCGAGGACGCGCTGGAGCGCGTTGCGCGTCACGAAGGGCTGGACCTCGAGTGACGCGCTGACCGCGCCCGGGATCGTGGCGCGGCTGCCGGGGGCCATCGCGCCGACCCGGTGGAATCCCAAAATCGGGCCGTAGAACACGAAGGTGTAGTTTGAGCGGCCCAGATCCGAATTCCTATACTCGTACGTTTGTATCGCTCGAGGGGAACACCGGATGAACGTCACGCGCCGCAGCCTTCCCGCCGTCGTGGCAGCCGTCCTGTACGGCGCCGCGTCGCCCGCGCACGCGCAGTTCGGCGAGCGCGACATCACGGCCCGCGACCAGGCGCTCGAGCAGATCGAACGGATCGATGCGGTGACGCGTGCGGCGCGCGAAGGCATCGACTACAGCGACGTGCCGGGCGGTCCCGTGAGCTTTGCCGAGGTGCTCCGGGCTCCGGACGATCCGGACCTGAACATGCGCTACGCGCGAACGCAGATCGCGGAGGGAAACCTGCGCGGCGCCGCGGCGACGCTGGAGCGGGTGCTCGCGTCGGTCCCCGACGCGACGCAGGTGCGCCTGCTCTACGCGTTCGTGCTGTACCGCCTCGACAGCGCCGAGGCCGCCCGCGCACAGATCGAGCGCGTGCGGGAGGGCCAGCCCGACGAGCGCACCCTCGCGCGCACGGACCGCCTCGAATCGCTCATCGCGCGGCGCGAGCGGCGCACCCGCGTCGGGATGACCGTCGGTGGCGGCGTGTCGTATCGCACCAACGCGAACTACGCTCCCGACTCGAAGCGCATCGACGCGATCGTGAACTTCTTCGGTACGCCGCTGCAGCTGCGGAACATCCCGGTCGCGGGCGCCGAGGACGATGTCGCGTGGCTCGGGCAGGTCGGCCTGGACGTGAGCCATGACCTCGGCAACCAGGCCGGCGACGAGGTCTACGGGGGCGTGGACGCGTTCTTCAACGAGCAGGTCACCGTCGACACCAACGACTACCGCTCCTTCGACGGCCGGGTGGGGCTTCGCAAGCAGCTCTCCTTCGCCGACCTCGACGTGCAGCTCGGCGGGTCGCACTTCCGGCTCGACGGCGAGGCCTTCGTGAACACCGTGGGCGTGCAGCTGTCGCTGGAGCGGCGCTTCATGGACGGACGCCTCACGCTGCGCGGGCGCCACCGCACGGCCTACGAGAGCTTCGACGTCGCCGACGACTTCACCGCGCAGCGCACCGGCGCGCGCTTCGACTTCGACGTCAATGCCCGCTACGTGCTCGCGCCCGCTCACCGCATCGACGCCGGGGTCGGCTACACGTCGAAGCGCGCGCGGCGCGACTTCCGCGAGTACGACGCGGCGCGATTCAGCCTCGCGCACGTCTGGCTCCTGGCCCGCGGGATGTACCTGGTGAACCGGCTGCGCTACGGCGTCGACCTGTATGACGAGCCGAACCCGTTCGTCTCCAGCACCCGGCGTCGCGACGACGACCTGGGCTACCAGCTCATCTTCGCCGGCACGCTGGCCGGCCTCGCCCCGGCCGGCATGCTGACCCGGGGGCTGCGCGACGTCGCGTTCAGCGTCACCGGCACGCTGACCCGCGCCGACAGCAACATCCAGAACTTCGAGTACGACGACGCGGGCGTCGAGGTTTTCCTCAGCAAGCGCTTCGACCTGTTCTGACGAAAAAGGGGGACAGTGCACACATTTCCCCCTGCGACCTCGATGCCCGACGAGGCGCGAACGGGACATGTGTGCACTGTCCCCCTTCAAAAAAAAGAGCCCGCGACTGGCGCGGGCTCATGAGGGGAAGGAAAACGGCGGGCGGCTACTGCGGGAAGTTGTTGTTGCCGCCGGGGCGCACCAGGCGCTCGTCGAACTTGTCCTCCTCGGTCTCCAGGCGCAGGCGGAAGAACTTCGCGACCGCGCCGTTGCCCGCGTTGCGGATCCGGATGCGGCCCTCGCACACGCCGACGCAGTCCGCCTTGTTGATCAGCGTGCCGTCCTCGGAGCGCAGGTCCAGCCGCTCGAAGATCGGGGCGCCGTCCACCGCGACGTCCCACGACAGCTCGCCGTTGGCCACGTCCTCGGTCTGGATGTTCTCGAAGCCCACGTAGTCCAGCTCGCCCGGCGCCGCGGTGCCGAACTCGAAGCGGAAGTCGAAGGTGCCGCCTTCCTCCATGCGCAGCCCGCTCTCGGCGTAGCGGCCCTCCCGGTTCTGCACGTCGTTGAGGTCCGCGAGCTTCGTGTACGGCAGCCCCTGCACGAAGTCGTCGTCCTCGAGGATGCGCCCGACCAGGTCCTGCTGGCGCCGGGTGCGGTCGTCCTCGTCGCGATCCTCGGCGTAGTGGTCCTTGTCGTCGTAGTCGTCGTCGTCGAGCTTCGCGAGGTAGTCGTCGTCGTCATCATCGGTATGCCGGCGGCGCTGGCGGTGCTTGCGCCCGTGGTAGGGCTCCGACGCGTCCTCCGGGTCGTCGTCGGCGCCGTAGCGTGCGCGGCGGCTGCGCGGCGGGCCGTCGTCGCCGCCGCGGCGGTAGCCGACCAGGCTCGCGACGAGCTGGCCGAACTCTCGCCCGCTCATCTCGAAGGGCTCGCTGACCTCGCCGTCGGCGTTCACGGTGACGGCGTAGCCGGCGCGGTAGACGAGGATCTCGTCCTCCGCGGTGCGCACCGCGGCGCCCTTCTTCGGTATGAACACGAAGGAGCCCTTCTTCTCCAGGCTCTCGCGCCGCGCGCCGGGGCCCACCAGCCCGACGGTGTCGCCCTCGGGTCCGGCATAGCCGGCCACCACGGTGCCGCGCAGCGACACGGTGCCGCTCGGCAGGTCCACGGTGATGCGGTCCGGGTGCGCCTCGCCGATGCGCCCGCTGGTGACCTTGAACGCGCCGCGCGCGACGCTCGCGTGGATCTCGCCGTCCGCGTCGGCGGCGTCATAGCTGTAGCGCTCGAGCTGGAAGCGGGTGTCCTCGCCGAGGCTGAACACGGTCTCGTCGGTGAGCAGCACCTGCAGCGCGGCCCCGGGACCGGTGTGGATGCGGTCGCCCGGCGAGACCACCTCGCCCCCGCGCAGCGGCTGCGGCGTGCCGCCGCCCGCCGGCGTCACGGTGACGTCGCCGCGCACCGCGGCGGCCACCCCGAAGCCGTCCGCCGGAGTGGCGCCGGCCGCCTGCGCGCCGATGCCCAGAGCGCACAGCACGAGCGCGCGGGCGGCCTGTCGATGGAATCTCGTCGTCATGTCGTATACCCCCAAGGTCCTGGCCGGCGCCCGCGATGGGTCGGAACGGCGGCGTTTCCGTCAGAGCAGAACGTTAAGGGCGGGGTTTGCGGGCTTCTGTGAGGCGGCCCGCAGATCGTGCCGGGAAGGAAGCGGGTCGATAGCGTCCCGATCAATCGCCCGGCGGGTCGCCGGGCGGCGGCGCGTCCCGGCGCCGTCCGAAGCGCTCCAGGAGCCGGAACAGCAACGGCGCCGTGATCACGATGAGGCCGATGCGGAACACGTGGTGGGTCGCGACGAAGGCGGTCTCGATCCCCAGCGCGAGCGCGATCATGCTCATCTCGGCGAGACCGCCGGGCGAATAGGCCAGGATCAGCGGTTCCAGCCCGAGGTCGGTGGCGCCGTTCACCGTCCACGCGAACGCGAGGGTGGTGAGCAGCATCAGCACCGTGGATCCCGCCGACGCGGTGATGGTGGCGCCCACCTGCGCGAGCGGCACCCCCGAGAAGCGCGAGCCCACGGCGCAGCCGATCACGACCTGCGCCATCGCGACCAGCTCCCAGGGCGGCGGCGAGTGCGACAGCCCGGTGATGTGCACCGCGGCGCTCGCGAGCATGGGGCCGACCATCCGGTACGCCGGCAGGCGCAGCGCGCGGCCCAGGAACGGGCCCACGACGGCCGCTGCCACCAGCGCCCACATCTCGCGCCACTCGGCGTCCGCGAGCGCGAGTCCCTGCCCGGTGGTGTTCGCCGCCTCGCCCTCCACGAAGCGGAAGCCGAACGGGATGATCATCACCACCATCAGCACCCGTGCCGCGTGCACCAGCGCGATGCGGCGGTCGTCGCCGCCCAGCGCGCCGCCGGCGATCACCATCTCGCTCAGCCCGCCGGGGGTCGCGGAGAAGTACGCGGTGACGCGGTCGAACTTCTGCACGCGGCGGAAATAGACGTACAGCACGCCGGTCACGGCGCCCACGTAGAGCGCGAGCCCTGCCATGGACAGCGGCCAGCGCGCCACGCTGTCCAGCACCTCCGGGGTGAAGGCGCTGCCGAGGAACACGCCGAGGATGGTGACGAACAGCCCGCGCATGCGCGGCGGCAGCTTCAGCCGCGCGCCGGCCAGCGACGCCACGGTGGTGAACACCATCGCGCCCAGCATCCAGGCGAGCGGCAGCTCGAACGCGAAGAACGCGGCGCCGCCCAGCGCGCCGATTGCGAGGGTGCGGAGGATGCGTGCGGCGTCCACGCGTCCGAGCCAGCCGCGCGGCGCGGCCGGCCGGCCGCGCGGCTGCGCCTCCGGCGGCGCCTCGTCGTCGCCGCCGGCGCTCACGCCCCGCGTCCCGCGGGCCGTCCCGCGGCCGGCGCGCGGCCCTGCGGCGCGTCGCACGATCCGGCGGCTCTCATGAACGTGGGCTCGACATCACCCGGGCACTCCGGCGCATCGCCGGCGGTTGCGCGCGGCGACGTATATTACCGTCCGTATACGCCCCCACCGCCGCACCCGGTCTCCGCCATGCCCGACAGTCTCATGCCCCTGGACGACGTCACGGTTCTCGACATCGCGACCTTCATCGCCGGCCCCTTCGCGGCCACCTGTCTCGCCGAGTTCGGCGCCGACGTGATCAAGATCGAGAAGCCCGGCGAGGGTGACTACCTGCGCAAGCTGGGCACCGAGAGCGAGGCCGGCGACACGTACTGGTGGTTCAACGACGCCCGCAACAAGCGCTGCATCACGCTGGATCTGAAGCAGGAGGAGGGCAAGGCGATCTTCCGGCGCATGGTCGCGCGCGCCGACGTGGTCGTCGAGAACTTCCGTCCGGGGACGCTCGAGAAGTGGGGGCTCGGGTTCGACGAGCTGCTGGCCATCAACCCGAAGCTGGTGATGCTGCGCGTGTCGGCGTACGGCCAGCAGGGGCCGAAGTCGCACCTTCCGGGCTTCGCGCGCATCGCGCAGGCCTACGCGGGGCTGTCCTACATCACCGGGCGGCCCGACACGCCGCCGCTGATCGCCGGCAGCACGACCCTCGCGGACTATCTCACCGGCCTCTACGGCGCGTTCGGCATCATGCTCGCGCTGCGCGCGCGGGAGCGCACCGGGCGCGGGCAGTTCATCGACATCGGGCTGCACGACGGCATCTTCCGCTTCCTCGACGAGATCGCCGCGGTGTACGACAAGACCGGCGAGGTGCGCGAGCGCATGGGCACCGAGACCCACAGCTCGGTTCCGCACAGCCACTACCAGTGCGGGGACGGGACCTGGGTCGCGATCGCGTGCACGAACGACAAGATGTTCGCGCGTCTCGCGCGGGTGATGGGCCGCCCGGAGCTCGCGGAGCCGGACGCGTACGGCCTGAAGAAGAGCCGGGTGCGCGACCGCGACGTCGTCAACGGCATCGTCAGCGAGTTCACCGGCCGTCACGACCGCGACGAGGTGATCCGCCTGTGCTCGGAGGGTGACGTGCCCTGCGGCAAGGTGTGCAGCATCGCCGACATCTTCGCCGAGGAGCAGTTCTGGGTGCGCGACACCCTGATGCGGGTGCCCGACGATCGCCTGGGCGACCTCGCGGTGCAGGGCGTGATCCCGAAGCTGTCGCAGACGCCCGGCCGCGTGAAGCACCTCGGCGCCGAGATGGGGCGCGACACCGAGTCGGTGCTGACCGACCT
>CBDUCN010000276.1:0-7270 GCA_965365655.1 uncultured Gammaproteobacteria bacterium
TCCGTTCACCTTTCCCACGAGAAGACCCGAGTTTCGGAGTGTTAGCCGTGCGCATAGTCCCCCTTCGCGCGCGTCTTGGATGCCCGCGCCAGCCTTAGACCGTCAGAAGAATCGCTTGTTTTTGCGCCTAAGAGCGCGAGGGGGCGCGATTGGAGCGCAATTTCGATGAAAATCAGAGACATGAGTTGGTCCGACCCTATCGAAAGAATCGAAATGTCTGTCGAATTTCTTTACACCGTCCGCCGTCCCGGCGGCGGGGAACTCCGTAACGTGCTGAATTGCGGCGCCGCATCCCGGTCGGTTCGAATCTTGCATTTCATTCCTGGAGGCCTCTTTACCCGGATCGGAGCCGCGAACCGGCCGGCCATGAGCACGTACCACCGGAGGTGGAGCATGCAGGGCAGAACCGTCGAACGCGTGACCCCGCCCAAGCGGCATTTGCGCTGCACGGGCGCATCCACGCTGCTCGTCCTCGCGACGCTGGTGCCCGTACCGGCATCGGCGACGACCCTGGTCAACGCCAGCTTCGAGACCCTCGAACTGGTCTGCTGCACCGGCGTGGCGGTGGGCGGCAACAACTTCCCCGACGCGCTCGGAGACTGGGAAGGTGACCCGGCGACGATCGTCACCGGCGTGCAGGCTGACGGCGTCGCTCCCCTCGACGGCATCCGGATGCTGCGTTTCGACAGCACCTTCCCGACGGGAGCCGTAGGCGCGGGCAGCGACGTCACGCAGCTGGTGAGCGTCGCCGGAGTGAACGACGGGCTGACGACGATCACCTTGTCGAGCCACTTCAATCGGGTGGTGGGCGATACGCAGACCGACACGGAATTCCGCATCACGGTCCGTTCCCTGGCCGGCAGCCCGGCCGACTTCCCGACCACCTTCGGATCGGCATTCGCCGAAGCGACGGCGACCTTGATCAGTGACGCGGACCTGAACACCTGGGAACTCCTGACCCTGGACTACCTGGTGCCCACGCAAGCCGACTATCTCAGCGTGATCATCAGCGCCATCGAGAACGTCTCCAACGATGCCGTGGCCGGCGCGGAGTTCGACGGACACTATGCAGACGCACTGTCCATCTCCGCCGCGGTGCCGGCACCGCCTTCCAGCATGCTGGTCATCGCAGGCCTGGCATGTCTGGCCGGCGCCGCCGCCCGGCGCAGGGCTCCCCGCTGACCCGGCCCGCGAGAAGTTCCTGAGACTAAACGCACGGCCCGTCACCGCAAAAAGGCGGTGACGCATGCTTGCGGCGTGGTGCCGCGACGACGGTGCGCCTCCGCTCACAGATCCTTGCACAACCGCAACGCATCGTAGATCGCGGCGTGCACGTTGCGTGACGACACCGCGTCGCCGATGCGGAAGAGCTGGAACGCGCCGTCCGCGTTGCGCTCGACGGCCTGCGGCGCACCGTCGATCAGTGCGCGATGATCCACTTCCCCGAGGTTGCGGCTCATCGGCTTCAGCGCGAAGTACAGGTCGTCGAGCGGCAGCGTCCCGTGCTCCACGATGACCTGGTCCACGCGGCGCTCCTCGACGCGATCCGAGTAATCGGAGCCGATGGTCGCGACCAGGTCGTTACCGGCGCGCGCGACCGCCCGCACCCGCTTGTTGATCGTGATCCGCGCACCCGCGCGGTCCAGCGCACGGGCATAGGCGACGTGGTTGAGGCCGCCGATGTCGGCCGCGAAGAAGCGCTCCGGGGTCACGATCTCGAGCGCGCTGCCCGCGCCGGCGATCAGCTCGGCCGCGGTGAGCCCCGGGTGCTGCGCGTTGTCGTCGTAGAGCAGCACGCGCTCCGCGGGCGCGACGTCGCCGGCGAGGATGTCCCAGGTGGACACCACCAGCTCGGCCCCTTCGACGATGCCGGTGTTCGGCAACCCGCCGGTCGCGACGATGACGAGGTCCGGCGCCTGCGCGAGCACCTCCTCCTCGCCGACATAGCTGTTGAACCGGAACTCGACGCCTGCCGCCTCGCACTGGCGCAGCCGCCAGTCCACGATGCCGATCATCTCGCGCCGGCGCGCGAGCCGGCTCGCGAGCCGCACCTGCCCGCCGGCGTCGGCGCCCGCCTCGAAGACCACCACCGCATGCCCGCGCTCACCCAGCACGCGCGCCGCCTCGAGGCCGGCCGGACCGGCACCGACGACCACCGCGCGGCGCGCCGGCCCGGCGCTGCGCGCGATGATCTGCGGCACCGTCGCCTCACGCCCCGTGGCCGGGTTGTGGATGCACAGCGCCTCGTGGCCCTCGTAGATGCGATCCAGGCAGTACGTCGCGCCGACGCAGGGCCGGATGTCGTCCTCGCGCCCCTCGGCGACCTTGCGCGCGATGTGCGGGTCGGCGATGTGCGCGCGGGTCATGCCGACCATGTCCAGCTTGCCCTCGGCGATCGCGTGGCGCGCGGTGGCGACGTCCGGGATGCGCGCCGCGTGAAACACCGGGAAGCGGGTCTGCGCGCGCACCTCGCCGCAGAAGTCGAGGTGCGGCGCGGACGGCGACCCCTGCACCGGGATCACCTTCTCCAGCGACGCGTCGCTGTCGATGTGGCCGCGGATCAGGTTCAGGAAGTCCACCCTGCCCGACGCGACGAGCCGCTCCGCGATCTCGACCCCTTCCTCGCGCGAGAGCCCCTGCTCCCAGTCCTCGTCCGCGACCATGCGCACACCGACGACGAAGTCGTCCCCGACGCGCGCGCGGATCGCGTCCAGCACGCGCCACGTGAAGCGCAGCCGGTTGTCCAGCGAGCCGCCGTACTCGTCGTCGCGGTGGTTGGTGGCCGGAGACCAGAAGCCGTCCAGCAGATGCCCGTACGCCTCGACCTCGACCCCGTCCAGGCCGCCGTCGCGCATGCGCTCGGCGGCGTCGGCGTACTGCGCGACGATGCGGTCGAGGTCCCAGTCCTCGGCGGCCTTCGGAAACGCGCGGTGCGCCGGCTCGCGGATCGGCGACGCCGCGAGCACCGGCAGCCAGTCGGCCTTGTTCCAGCTCGTGCGCCGGCCGAGGTGGGTGATCTGCATCATCACCGCGGTGCCGTGTACGTGGCAGGCATCGCTGAGCTCGCGCAGCCACGGCACGATCTCGTCGCGATATGCGTGCAGGTTGCCGAACGCGGACGGGCTGTCGGGCGCCACCACCGCGGAGCCCGCGGTCATCGTGAGCGCGATGCCGCCCTTCGCCTTCTCCTCGTGGTAGAGGCGGTAGCGCGTCTTCGGCAGGCCGTCCTCGGAATAGGCCGGCTCGTGGGCCGTCGACATGATGCGGTTGCGCAGCGTGAGGTGCTTGAGCCGGTACGGCTGCAGCAGCGGATCGTTGGCAGTCATGATCGTGCCCTGGCGGTGCGGTCTGCGGATGCGCGCGCGGCGCGCGGGCCGACGATACCCGACCGGCACTCGCGCGGACGCCGCGACGGCGCACGACACCCGTCGTGGCGCCCCTCGCGCGGCTCGTCTCCCGCGAGGGCCTGCGGCATGCAGGCCCCCGGGCGTCGCACGGTGACCCCGCTCAGTACCACGCGTCGGGCATCGCGGCCTCGCGGCGCGCGATGAAGTCGCGAAGCGCCTCGTCCACCGCATCGTCGATCGGCGGCGGCTCGTAGTCGGCGAGCAGCTGCTTCCAGCGCCGGTTCGCGCGCGCCGCCGCGTCCACGCTGCCGGTCTCGCTCCACGTCTCCCACGTGTCGTTGTCGGCGGTCTGGGACTGCCAGAACGCCTGCTCGTAGTTCGCCATCGTGTGCGCGCAGCCGAGGTAGTGATTGCCCGGCCCGACCTCGCGCACGGCGTCGAGGGCGAGGGTCTCGTCGTCCACCGTGACGCCCGCGAGGTAGGTGTGCAGCGCGCCGCAGTGATCCGCGTCGAGCACGAACTTCTCGTAGGACATCGACAGCAGACCGTCGAGAAAGCCGGCCGAGTGCAGCACGAAGTTCGCGCCGCACAGCACCGCCGCCTGCATCGACATCATGCTCTCGATCATCGCCTGCGCGTCGGGCAGCTTCGACGTCGTGAACGACCCGGAGCAGCGAAGCGGCAGCCCGGCGCGACGCGCGAGCTGGCCGACGACCAGCGAGCCGAGCGCGGGCTCCGGAGTGCCGAAGGTGGGCGACCCGGAGCGCAGCGACATCGAGGACAGGAAGTTGCCGTAGATCGTCGGCGCTCCCGGGCGCTCGAGCTGCGACAGCGCGCAGCCCACCAGCGTCTCGGCGTGCGCCTGCGCGATGGCGCCGGCGGTGGTCACCGGGCCCATCGCACCGCCGAGGATGAACGGCACGATCACCGAGCCCTGGTTCGCCCGCGCGTACGCGCGGATGGCGCCGGTCATCGTCGCGTCCCACACCAGCGGCGAGTTGACGTTGACGTTGCCCATGATCACGCAGTTGCGCTCGACGAAGTCGTCGCCGAACACGATGCGCGCCATCGCCACCGAATCCTCGGCGCGCTCCGGCGCGGTGACGGATCCGAGCAGCGCCTTGTCCGACCAGCGCAGGTGCGCGTACACCATGTGCATGTGACGCTTGTTCACCGGCACGTCCACCGGCTCGCACACGGTGCCGCCGGAATGGTGCAGCCACGGGATCGAGTAGGCCAGCTTCACGAAGTTGCGGAAGTCCTCGATGGTGCCGTAGCGCCGGCCCTTGTCGAGGTCCATCACGAACGGCGAGCCGTAGGCCGGCGCGAACACGACGTTGCCGCCGCCGATGACCACCGAGCGCTCGGGGTTGCGCGCGTGCTGCACGAACTGCGCCGGCGCGCTCTTCAGCACGTCGCGCACCAGGCCGCGCGGGAAGCGAACGCGCTCCCCGTCCACGTCGGCGCCGGCGTCGCGCCAAAGCGCGATGCTGCCCTCGTCGCCGCCGCGGAACTCGATCCCCACCTCCTCGAGGATGCGATCCGCGGTGTCCTCGATGCGCGCGAGCCCCTCCTCGCCGAGCAGCTCCAGGCACGGGATCCGACGGGTGATGTACGCGGGTGCCGCGGCGGACGCCCGTTCACCGCGCGACCGGCGCCCGCGGCGGGCGCCCCCCCGGCCAGCCTCGCGCCGCTCGGCGGCGTGCTCTCCGGTGACGCTCATGGCGCTCGCTCCACGGTGGGGACGCGACGATCATAAGTCCCGGGACCGGCACCTGTGACCTTGGAAAAACCTTGGGCGAGGCATAAGTTGCGCTTATGGCAACCCTGCGCACCCTGCTGCCCTCCGCGAACGCGCTGGTGGTGTTCGAGGCGGCCGGTCGCCACGGCAGCTTCACCCGCGCCGCCGAGGAGCTCGCGATGACCCAGGCCGCGGTCAGCTACGCGATCCGCACGCTCGAGGAGCGGCTCGGCGTGAAGCTGTTCACCCGCCGCCACCGCTCGGTCGCGCTCACCGAGGCGGGACGGCGCTTCCACGCCGACGTCGCGATGGGTCTGGGCTACATCCGCAGGTCCGCCGAGGACCTCACCGCGACCGCCCGCGAGCGTCACGTCACCCTGTCCGCGTCCACCGCGTTCGCGAGCTTCTGGATGCTGCCGCGGCTGCGCCGCCTGCGCGCCGACCTGCCGGACGTGGACCTGCGCATCCAGACCGGCGACCACGACGTGGACATCGTGACCGAGGGCATGCCGCTCGCGATCCGCTGCGGCACGTCGGGAAGCTGGGCCGGCTGCCGCGACGCGGTGCTGGCGCACGAGGAGATCGCGGCCGTGGTCAGCCCCGCGTACGTCGAGCAGCAGGGCATGCCGGAGGACGACGCGGCGATCGCGGGGCATCGCCTGATCCACCTCGAAGAGCCCTACCGCCCGTGCCCCGACTGGGGCGCGTGGCTGCGCTCGCTGGGCCTGCCCCCGCCGTCGCGGGCCACCGGGCTGCTCATCAACGACTACGTGCTGGTCGTGCAGGCGGTGCTGGGCGGCCAGGGGATCGGCCTCGGCTGGAAGCACCTCGTGGACCCGATGGTGACGGACGGCCTGCTTCTCTACGCGTCGCGCCACGTGCTGCGCACCGCGCACGCGTTCCACGTCGTGTGGCCGGCCGAGCGGGCCCTCAGCGACGCCGCGGTGCAGGTTCGCGAGTGGATGCTGTCCGGCGTGCCGGCCTCGCCGCCGGCGGACGCCGCACCGCCGGCGGGTCGCGCCGACGCGCCGCGCGGGCGTCAGCCGTCGTCCCGGACCGGTCGCGGGCGCCCCACGTGATAGCCCTGCACGAAGTCGACGCCGATCTCGCGCAGGCGCACGAGCACGGCCTCGCTCTCGACGAACTCCGCGATGGTCTGCTTGCCCATCACCTTCCCGATCTCGTGGATCGAGCGCACCAGCGCGAGGTCCACGGGGTCGTCGAGGATGTCGCGCACGAACGCACCGTCGATCTTGAGGAACTGCACCGGCAGGGTCTTCAGGTACGCGAAGGACGATAGCCCGCTGCCGAAGTCGTCAAGCGAGAAGCAGCAGCCCAGTCCCGCCAGCGTCTGCATGAACTCCAGCCCCCGCGAGAGGTTCGAGATCGCCGCGGTCTCGGTGATCTCGAAGCACAGCCGCTGCGGCGGCACGCCCGTCGCGTCGAGCCGCTCGCGCAGGAAGCGCAGGCTCTCGGCGTCGCCCAGCGACGCGCCCGACAGGTTGATCGAGCAATGCGCCAGCGCCGCGAGCCGGCGCGGATTGCGGTGCAGCCAGTCGAGTGCGGCGCCGATCACCCAGCGGTCGATCCGCGTCGACAGGCCGTAGCGCTCGGCCGCGGGAAGAAAGGCGGCGGGCGCGATCAGCGCGCCGTCCTCGCCGACCATGCGCAGCAGCAGCTCGACGTGCTCCGCACCGCGGCTGCCAGGCCCCGCCGCCACGATGGGCTGGCACCAGAGCCGGAACCGACCCTCCTCGAGCGCCTGGTCGATGCGTGCGACCCAGCGCATCTCGCCGTGGCGGCGCGCGAACTCGGCGTCACCCGGGTGATAGACGTGCACGCGGTCGCGTCCGCCTTCCTTCGCCGCGTAGCAGGCGCTGTCCGCGACGCGCAGCGCGTCTTCCACGCTCCATCCCTGCGCGCCGATGGGCACGAGCCCGATGCTCGCCCCGACACGGAAGAACTGCCCGCTCCACGCGAAGCGGAACTCGGCGACGCGCTCGCGGAGCTCGTCCGCGACCTCGCGCGCCCGCTCGATCGAGCAGTGCTCGAGCAGCAGGCCGAACTCGTCGCCGCCGAGACGCGCGACGGTGTCGCGCTTTCTCACCGCGCCGAGGAGGATCTGGCCGAGCTGGCGCAGCAGCTCGTCGCCCGCGACGTGGCCGCAGGTGTCGTTGATGAC
>CBDUCN010000277.1:0-7195 GCA_965365655.1 uncultured Gammaproteobacteria bacterium
GACCCGTGGAAGGGGATCGGGCGCAGGGCGCGCGGGCTCGCGAGGCCGTGGACGCTGCTGCGCGCGATGCTGCGCGAAGCGGGGGTGGACGACCGAGGATGAGCAGCGACGCGGACGGACGCCGATGGTGGCCGCGTCGGCCCGCAGGCCACCGGGCCATCGCGGTCCGGGACCTGCCGGCGACGCGCAGCAGCCGCGCGATCGCGCGAGCTGCCGGTGTCCGCCCCGGCGCGGGCGGGGCGGCCATCGCTACGGCCACGGTTCACGATGCTCCGCCCGCAGGCGCGGCGCCGCCCCGGCGGAACGGGCATCACCCGCTACTCCAGCCCCGCCCGGCGCAGCCCTGCCCGCAGCCGCTCGCGATCGGCCTCGCTGCCGAGCCCGGTGCCGAAGCGCGCGGTGTCGAAGAACGGGTCGCTCTGGCGCACCGCGCGCGCGGCCCGCTCGGCGTCGGCCGTGCGTCCGCGCTGCGCGTAGGCCGCGGCCAGCAGCGCCCGGGTTCCGGAGTGATTCGGAAACCACGCGAGGGCCTGCTCGAGCACCGTGATCGCGTCGTCGTAGCGCCCGTGCAGATAGTACGCGAGCGCGAGCGTCCAGCTGCGGCTGCGCACGCTGTCGCTGGGGCGCATGTGCGGGTCGAGGCGCCGCGCGGTCTCCAGCGCCTCCAGCGCGTCGTCGGTGCGCCCGCCGACGAACATCAGGGTCAGGCCGTAGCCGGCGTAGCTCTCGGCATCGTTCGGGTTCAGCTCCAGCGCGCGGGCGTACTCGGCCAGCGCGAGGTTCAGACGCCCGCGCAGCTGGTACGCGTAGCCGAGCAGCTGGTGGCCGCCGGCGCTGGCCGCGTCGGCGCGCAGCGCCTCGCGGGCCGCGTCTTCCAGCTGCGCGAGCTCGCGCTCGGGCGACTCCGCCCAGCCGTAGCGCAGCGCCTGGCGGTGCGCCTCGCCGAGCCCGATGTGCGCGCTCGCGGAGCCGGGATCGGCGTCGAGCGCGCGTCGGAACAGCGCACGCGCCTCGACGTTGCCCTCGCGCGTGCCGCGCGCAAGCCGCTCGCGGCCCTGCAACACGTGGTCGTAGGCCGCGAGCGCTTCGCCGCCGGCGTGGCGCACGCGCTCGCGCTCGATCTCCTCGATGCGCACCGCGAGCGTTGCGACCACGCTGCGCACGATCTCGTCGCGCGCCCGGAACAGGTCCTGCGGCGTGCGGTCGAAGCGCTCCGCCCACAACCGCACGCCGTTCGCGGCGTCGACCAGCTGCACGCTGATGCGCACCGCCGACGGCGTGCGCTCCGCGCTTCCCTCGAGGAGGTAACGCGCGTCGAGCTCGCGCGCGATCTGCTCATCGCTGCTCGCGCTGGCCCGGTACGCGAAGGCCGAGCCGCTCGCGATCACGAGCAGCTCCGGGAACCGCGACAGCTCGGTGATGATGTCCTCGGTGAGGCCGTCGCTGAAGTATGCCTGCGCGGGATCGGTGCTGAGGTTGCGGAACGGCAGCACCGCGATCGACGGCAGCGCCGACAGCGCGCGTGCCGGCGCCGCGGCCGGCGCGCCCGCGCCGGTGGAGGTCTCCCCGAGCAGGCCGTCCAGGGCGGGGGGACCCTTGAACAGCGCGAGCCCGGCCAGCGCGGCGAGCCCGGCCACCGCCGCGAAGACGACCGCCCGCCGCCGCCGCCCGGCCAGCAGCGCCCGCAAGTCGGTGCGCGCCTCGCCATCGTGCGGCAGCACCCGGTACGCGCGCACCGGCGTCGCGATGTTCTTCACCCGACGCTCGCCGATGAACTCGTAGCGGTACGGCAGCTTGTTGCCGACGGCGTCGCGCAGCGACTCGGAGATGCAGATGCCGCCCGGATCGGCGAGCGCCTCGAGGCGCGCCGCGACGTTGACGCCCTCGCCGTAGATGTCGTCGCGATCGTCGATCACGTCGCCGAGGTTCAGCCCGACGCGGAACTCGAGGCGCCGCTCCGGCGGCAGGTCGCGGTTCGCCGCGAGCAGCGCCGCCTGCGCGTCGCCGGCGCACGCGAGCGCCTGCACCGCGCTCGCGAACTCGGCCAGCACCGCGTCGCCGGCGAAGTGCACCACGCGTCCGCCGTGGCGCTCGACCGCCGCGGTCAGCGTGTCCAGCCCCGCGCCCAGCCGGCGGTGCGTGCCCTCCTCGTCGTCGCCGGTCAGCCGGCTGTAGCCGGCGACGTCGGCGTACAGCACGGCCGCCAGGTGGCGCTTCAGCGAGCTCGTTTCCATGTCGACCCGGTCCGGGCTGCACGCACGCGCGATGCAGTGCCACGCGTGACTCGCGCCTGGTTTTGATGCAACGCACCACCGACGGCGGGCGGGCCGGAAGCCCGGCGTCGTCGGGCATCGGGGCTATAGTAGGCGAGCGTGCCTGCGCACAGGGCGTTCTGGGAGGAGCCATGGCTCGCTTCATCGGACGCAAGGCCTTGCTCGGCGGATGCCTGCTCGCGGTTCTCGCGGCCGGCGCGGGCGGATGGCTGCTCCTCACGCAGAATGCGCGCGCGGTGAACACCGACGTGTTCGGCATCGCCATCGACGGCTACGACCCGGTCGCCTACTTCACGCTCCGCCGCGCGGTGCGCGGCACGAGCGAGTTCGAGCACCGCTGGGCCGACGCGACCTGGCGCTTCGCGTCCGCCGAGCACCGCGATCGGTTCGCGGCCGACCCGCTGAAGTACGCGCCGCAGTACGGCGGCTTCTGCGCCGCCGGCCTGGCGCTGGGCGGCAAGTGGCGCGCGGATCCCGAGGTCTGGGCCATCGTCGACGGCAAGCTGTTCCTGAACTACAGCCAGTCCGGAAAGGACATGCTCGCCGCCGACCCGGAGGGCGTGATCCACAAGGCCGACAGCGCCTGGTCCGCACAACGCCCGCACGACTGACGCTCCGGCAACGTCCCGCAGTGCGCCGCGCGCCGGCTCCGGGCCGCCCGGCACGAAGCGCCGCGCGCCGCCGCGGCGCGGATCGCAAACCGATGCGCGCGGGCCGCCCCGGATCGGGCGGTCATTTCGGTGACCGCCCTCATTGACCGCCTCCCCCCTTTCTGCAACGTTTACGCCACCGGTTAAACCCGTTTCCTTCGGGAGGCCCCGCGCCCCATGCTCCCCATCGCCGCCTACGCCGATCGCCTGTCCGTACGCCCGGGGGAGACCATCCGCTTCCAGGTCGCGAACGCGACCGGCCGGGCCGTCAGCGGCCGCCTCGCGCGGGTGATCTGCGCCGACCCGAACCCGGAGGGGCCGGGGCTGCAGGTGGAGCCGGTGGACTCCGCGGTGCGCCAGGTCGCCGAGCCCGGCCCGCAGACGGTGCCGCACGGCTCCTACGTGGCCGTGGACGGCGTCGAGCCGTGGTTCTCCGGCGGCAGCTTCACGGTGCTGTGCCGCGTGTTCCCGACGCTGATCACCGAGCGCAACCAGGCGCTGCTGACGCGCCTCGACGGCGAGGGCCGCGGCTTCGGGCTGATGCTCGGCGCGAACGGCCGCCTGCGCGGGGTCATGGGCGGCGGCGCCAGCCTCGAGGGGCCGCGCCGCGAGAGCCGGCTGCGGGTGCGCCACTGGTACCTGGTGTGGCTCAGCTTCGACGCGGTACGGCGCCGGCTCGAGGTCGGCGAGGTGCGCCTGCACCCGGCGCTGGGCCTGGACCGCGAGCTCGCGGTGAACACCCACGAGCTCGGCCCGGACGCGTCGCCGCAGGCCGCGGGTGCGCTGCTGATGGGCGCCGCGAACTCCGTGGCGCCCACCGCGCACTTCAACGGCAAGCTCGAGGCGCCGCTGCTCTACGACCGGGTGCTCACGGTCGACGAGGTGGAGACGCTCGCGAACGGCGGCGAGGTGCCCGGCGCGGTCGCGGCGTGGGACTTCGCGCGCGGCGTCGCGACCAGCCGGGTCGAGGACACCGGCCCGAACGGCCTGCACGGGCGCACCGTGAACATGCCCGCGCGCGCGATGACCGGCTCGCGCTGGGACGGCACCGAGATGTGCTTCCGCCACGCGCCCGGGCACTACGGCGCGATCCACTTCCACGAGGACGACGTCGACGACTGCCGCTGGCCGACCTGCTTCGAGTGGACGGTGCCCGACGGCACGCGCTCCGGCATCTACGCGCTGGTGCTCTCCGCCGGCGAGGACGAGGAGAACGTGCCGTTCCACGTCGTGCCGCCGAAGGGCACGCGCACGGCCGACATCGCGGTGCTCGCGTCCACGTTCACCTACGCGATCTACGCGAACCACGCGCGCCCGGAGTGGGATCGCGACGACGAGTGGCGCGAGGCGTGGGTGCGCCAGTCCGGCGAGTGGGGCGGCTACCCGCACAACCCGGGCGCGCACCGCGAGTACGGGCTGTCCACGTACAACGTGCACCCGGATCTGTCCGGCATCTCGATCGCGTCGTGGCACCGCCCGATGCTGAACGTGCGCATCGGCTACCTGACCTACCCGTACCCGAAGCTTCGCGGCTCGGGCCTGCGTCACTTCCCGGCCGACTCGCACCTCGTCGCGTGGCTGGAGGCGAAGGGCCTCGCGTACGACGTGATCACCGACCAGGAGCTGCACGACGAGGGCTTCGACCTCGTCAAGGACTACCGCGTGGTCACCACCGGCACGCACCCGGAGTACCACACGCGCGAGACGCTGGACGCGCTCACCGAGTACCGCGACCACGGCGGGCGGCTGTGCTACCTCGGCGGCAACGGCTTCTACTGGAAGGTCGCGCTGTCGCCGGAGAAGCCGGGCGTGATCGAGATCCGCCGCGGCGAGGGCGGCATCCGCGCGTGGGCCGCCGAGCCCGGCGAGTACTACAACCAGTTCGACGGCGAGTACGGCGGCATGTGGCGGCGCAACGGCCGCCCGCCGCAGGCGCTGGCCGGCGTCGGCTTCACCGCGCAGGGCAACTTCCACGGCTCGCACTACCGCAAGCGCGACGCCGCGGCCGACCCGCGCGCGGCGTGGATCTTCGACGGCGTGCGCGGCGACACCTTCGGCAACCACGGCCTGTCCGCGCACGGCGCGGCCGGCTTCGAGCTCGACCGCATGGACGTGCGCCTCGGCTCGCCGGAGCACGCGCTGGTCGTCGCGAGCTCGGAGAACCACCCGCCCGACGCGCCGTGGGTGCTGGTCCCGGAGGAGCAGCTCACGCACATCCAGACCTGGGCCGGCGACCCGGCGAAGGCGCTGATCCGCGCCGACATGACCTTCTTCGAGACGCCGGCCGGCGGCGCGGTGTTCTCCACCGGCTCCATCACCTACTGCGGCAGCCTGCTCACGAACGGCGGCGACAACGACGTGTCGCGGCTGACGGAGAACGTGTTCCGCCGCTTCATCGACCCGGCGCCGTTCACGATGCCGGACGTCTGATCCGCGGCGGCGCGCGCACGGCCTGCGCACCGCGTTCACGAACGGATACCGGCATCCCGGATCACGCCGGCCCGATACGGGCCGACGTCACCCGGACAGGGCCGCCCCGCACCGCGCGCCTGACGGCCGCCGCCGCACGGTGCCTCCGCGCGTCACCCTTTCACGCACACCACCTGCTTCAGCGTGTGCACCACGTCGACGAGATCGCGCTGGTTCTGCATCACCTCGTCGATGTCCTTGTACGCGGCCGGGATCTCGTCGACGACACCCGAGTCCTTGCGGCACTCGACGCCGCGCGTCTGGCGCGCGAGGTCGTCCGCGGTGAAGGCCTGCTTCGCCTGCGTGCGCGACATGCGCCGCCCGGCGCCGTGGGAGCACGACTCGAAGCTCTGCGCGTTGCCCTTGCCGCGCACGATGTAGGACGCCGTGCCCATCGAGCCCGGGATGATCCCGAGCTCGCCGAGGCCGGCGCGGATCGCGCCCTTGCGCGTGATCAGCAGGTCCTCGCCGAAGTGACGCTCGTGGGTCACGTAGTTGTGGTGACAGTTCACCGCCTCCCGGGTCACGGTGAACGGCGGCAGCGTCGCGCGCAGCGCGGCAAGCACCAGCGCGAGCATCTGCGCGCGGTTCTCCGCCGCGTAGTCCTGCGCCCAGCCCACCGCCGCGACGTAGTCGTCGAAGGACTGCGTGCCCTCGCGCAGGTACGCGAGATCGCGGTCCGGCAGGCGCACGTCCAGCGCCGTCATCTCGTCGCGGGCGCGCGCGATGAACAGCTGCCCGATCTGGTTGCCGATCCCGCGCGAGCCCGAGTGCAGCATCACCCACACGTGCCCGGCCTCGTCCAGGCACACCTCGATGAAGTGGTTGCCGCCGCCCAGGGTGCCGAGCTGGCGCAGCCAGGTGTCGGGCTTGCGCAGCGCCTTCGAGAGATCCGGCGTGCGCTCGACCAGCGCGTCCAGGCGCTCGCGCAGCGGCTTCACGGCGCGCCCGCGCGTGCGCGGCTCGTCGTGCATCTGGAAGCCCACCGGCACGCGCCGCTCGATCGCGGCGCGCACCCGCGCGAGCGAGTCCGGCAGGTCCGCGTCGCGCAGGCTGAGCCGCGTCGCGATCATGCCGCAGCCGATGTCCACCCCCACCGCGGCCGGGATGATCGCGCCGCGGGTCGGGATCACCGCGCCCACCGCCGCGCCCTTGCCGAGGTGCACGTCGGGCATCGCGGCGACCCACGGCCCCACGAACGGCAGCGCCGCGACGTTCGCGAGCTGCTGCCGCGCGTCGTCCTCGATGTCGTCGGTCCAGATGCGTACGTCGACGGTCTGCTTCACGCTCATGTCGGTTCTCCGGTCTCGCGCACGCGATGCGTGCATGACCGGCGCAACAAAAAGCCCCGGTCAGGTCGCACACCTGCCGGGGCTCTTCCCCGGAGGTGCGCGGCGTTTCACCGCTGCGCAGACCTCCGGGCGCGTGTGTCGCGCGAGGCCTACGCGATGCAATCCCTCGCGCCGGACGGCAGGCGCGCGCGGCCGCGACAGGGGCACGCGCACCGTCGCCCGGCGCTGGCTATGCGTCGCCGCACGCACGCGCGCGCGCCGCGGCCGGTGGGCCGTCGCGTCGTGCTGCGTGTAGCGGAGTCGGGGTGCGTCATCGTGCTCGGTTCTTCTGGAGCCCGCACCGTGCAGGTACGAGGTCGCCGGAGTATAGGACGCGCGGGGCGCGAGTCAACCGCGGCCCCGCGCCGCAGTGCGTCGCCGCGCCGTCACTTCTCGCGCCACAGCACCGTGTACAGATCGTGGCGGCGGTTCTTCAGGTTCTGCACCGTGCCGGTGTTGCGCGCGACGTTCA
>CBDUCN010000278.1:0-7038 GCA_965365655.1 uncultured Gammaproteobacteria bacterium
GGCGTCCGCGAGCAGCGGCGGCTGGCTGCCGCCGGAAGGCACCGGCGACGGCACCGAGACCGAGGCGGCGCGCGGCGGTCTCGCGCGCGCCGGCAGCGGCGCCGGCAGCCCGCTGCCGGGCGTCGCCGACCGCACGCCGCCGGACGTCGCCGACGGGCGGGACGACGACGTGGTCGCGCGCCAGCTTCGCGAGGCCGCGCAGAGCGAGCCGGACCCGGCGCTGCGCGAGCGGCTGTGGGACGAGTACCGGCGCTACAAGGCGTCGTCGCGATGAGCGCGGCGCGCGCGCTGTGGCGGCTCGGCGCGGCATGGCTCGCGCTCGCGGCGCTGGCCGGGTGCCAGGGCATGACCGTGCGCACCGACGCGAGCGAGCCGGTTCGCCTCATCACGCCCGGCGCCGAGCTTCCCGAGAGCGCGCTGCTGGACGTCGGCATCGAGGTCTTCGCGCCGGGTCCGCTTGACGACGTCGACGAGGAGGAGCAGGGCTTCGCCGAGGCGATCCGCAACGCCGAGGCACGCTTCATCCCGGTGCACCTGAAGCACACGATGCAGCGCAGCGGCTACTGGGGCGCGGTGCGCGTGGTGCCCGAGGGCGGCGCCGGCGTGGACGTGGTGGTCAGCGGCGAGATCCGGCACTCCGACGGCGAGGTGCTGTCGGTGCACGTGAACGCGACGGACGCGAGCGGCCGCCAGTGGCTGGACGAGACCTACGAGGCGGAGATCGCGACGGCCTTCTACCGCGACAACGAGCGCCGCGTGAACGACGCGTTCCAGGCGCTGTACAACCGCGTGGCCAACGATCTCGCGACCCACCGCGCGCGCATGCAGCCGGCGCAGGTGCGCGACCTGCGCCGCATCACGCACGCGCGCGTCGCCGCCGAGTTCGCGCCGGACGCGTTCGGCGCACACCTCGCGCGCGACGACGAGGGCCGCTACCGGCTGCTGCGGCTGCCGGCCCGCGACGACCCGATGCTCGAGCGCGTGAACGCGCTGCGCGAGCGCGACCACCTGCTCACCGACACCGTCAGCGCGCACTACGACCAGTTCTACGACGAGATGTGGCAGCCGTACCAGAGCTGGCGCAAGTCGCGCAGCGAGGAGGCCGCGGCGCTGCGCAAGGCGGAGAGCGAGGCGACGACGCAGAAGCTGCTCGGGGCGGCCGCCATTCTCGGCGCGATCGTGATGGCCGCGACCAGCGACAGCGACAGCGGCTGGAACAACGGCGCGCTGCGCAGCACGATGGTCTACGGGGGCACGATGGCGCTGAAGAGCGGCATCGACAAGAGCGGCGAGACCGTCATCTACCGCGACGCGATCCGCGAGCTGGGCGAATCCTTCGAGGCGGAGGTGAAGCCGATGGTGGTCGACGTGGACGGGCGCACCGTGGAGCTCACCGGCTCCGCGGAGACCCAGTACGCGACGTGGCGCCGGCTGCTCAGGGACATCCACGCCTCGGAGACCGGGCTGCTGGACGTGAGCGCGCCCGGCGCCGTCGAGCCGCCGCTGCAGAACCGGTTCTGAGCGGCGCGCGCCGCGGAGCCCCGCCCGAGTTGAGCCGAGAGCAGCCGCTGCGGCCCCCCGCATCTCCGCCGCCCGCCGCGCGCCGCGGCCCGTTCACGGCTGCGCGGGCCGTGACGCTCGCGGCGCTCGCACTGCTGCTCGCGGCCGCCGCCGCGGTGATCTTCGTGCTTCCGGACGCGGTGCGCGACGCGCCGACCGCCGCGGGCGCCGGCGCTGCAGACACCGGCCGCGAGCCGCGGGGCGCCGCGCCGCGGGCGCCGCGCGCCGCCGCGCCCGCGCGGCCCGCGGCCGGGCCGCCGGCGCCTCCCGCGGAGCCCGACCCGGCGCGCCTGCGCGCCGAGGCGGCGCTGGCCGACGCGCTCGCGCAGCAGGCGCGGCTGGAGGCCGCACGGGTCGCGCAGTGGGGCGGCGAGGACCACGCGCGGGCGCTGTCCCGGCTCGCCGCCGGCGACGACGCGTTCGCGAACGCGGAGTTCGAGGCCGCCGCCGGGCGCTACGCGGAAGCCGCGGCGGCCTTTGCCGCGCTCGATCAGGACAGGCCGCGGCGCCTCGACGCCGCACTGGCCGCCGGCGCCGGCGCCCTCGCCGGCGGCGACGCGGCCGCCGCGCTGGCCGCGTTCGAGACGGCGCTCGCGATCGATCCGGCGAGCGACGCCGCGCGCGCCGGGCTCGCACGGGCGCAGACGCTGGAGCAGGTGCTCGCGCTGCACGCGAGCGCGATGCAGCGCGAGTCCGCGGGCGACCTCGACGCGGCGCGCGCGGCGCTGGAGCAGGCGCTCGCGGTGGACCCGGCGTTCGACGACGCGCGGAGCGCGCTCGCGCGGGTCGCCGCCGCGATCGAGGAGCGCGACTTCGCCGCCGCGATGTCGCGGGCGCTGGACGCGCTGCAGCGCGGCGATCGCGCCGCGGCCGCGGACGCGCTGGCGCAGGCGCGCGCGGTCCGCGCCACGGACCCCGCGCTCGCCGACGGCATGCGCCGGCTCGCGCTCGCGCAGCAGCACGCGCGCCTCGCGAGCCTGCGTGCCGACGCGCGTGCGCACGAGGACGCCGGGCGCTGGACGGAGGCGATCCGCAGCTACGAGCAGGCCCTCGAGGTCGACGCGAACGCGGGCTTCGCGCGGGACGGCGTCGCGCGCAGCCGCGAGCGGCTTGCGTTCGAGCAGCGCGTGGACGCGTACCTGGCGGCGCCGGAGAAGCTCGCGTCGGACGCGCCGCTGGCCGACGCGCAGCAGCTGCTGGACGCGGCGCGGGCGCTCGGGCCGGCGCCGCCCGGTGCCGCGCGCAAGCTCGCGCGGCTGCGCGAGCTGGTCGACGCCGCGCGCACGCCGGTGCCGGTCACCGTGCGCTCGGACGGCGCGACCGAGGTCGTGGTCCATCGCGTCGCGCGCCTGGGCCGCGTGAGCCGGCACACCCTGTCGCTGCGTCCCGGGCGCTACGTCGCAGTCGGCACGCGGCCCGGCTTTCGCGACGTGCGCCGCGAGTTCACGGTCGACGCCGGCGAGGCCCCGACGGTCACCGTGATCTGCGAGGAGCGCCTGTGATCCGCGCCGCGCTGATCAGCGCCGCCGCCGGCAGCCGTCGCATCGAGGCGAACGCGTTTCCGCTGGCGCTGGGCGGCGAGCGCGCCGAGATCGCGTGCCCCGGCGTCGCCGCGGACACGGTGCTGGCCTTCATCGGGCTGTCCCAGGGCCACGCGTTCGTGCAGCCCGCCGGCGACGGCGCGGCGCTGACCGTGAACGGCGACGCGCTCGGCGACTCGGCGTGGCTGCGCGACGGTGACCGCATCGCGGCGGGCGGCGCCGAGGTGCGGGTGACCGTGCGCGCGGACGTGCTCGCGCTGACGGTGACCGCGTCGGCCCGGCCCGCGGCGCTCGCGGCGCCGCCGTCTGCGCCGCCGCCGGACCCCGGCACGGCGGCGCCGCGCCCCGGCGCACCCGTCGGCGCGCCGGGCGCGGATCGCACGGCGGACCCGCCGCGACCGGATCCGCCGCGCGAATCGCCGCAGCGCGGCCCCGCCGATCGCGACGGACACGCATCGGGGACGGCGCCGACCGCCGCCGCGCCGCGCATCGAGCTGGGTCGGCGCCGTGCGCCCCCGCGCGCGCTCTCGCTCGCGCTGCTGGGCGTGTTCTGCGTGCTCGTCGCGGCGGCCGCGTTCGTGTTCCTGTCCACCGCCGCGACCCTGCGCGTCGAGCCGGCCCCGGACACGCTGCGCCTCGACGGCCCGTTCCCGCACGTCGAGGCGGGCGGGCGCTTCCTGCTGCTGCCGGGCCGCTACCGGCTGCGCGCGACGAAGGCCGGGCACCGCGACCTCGACGAGGCGATCGAGGTGCAGCGCGGCCGGCACCTGGATCGGTCGTTCCGGCTCGAGCCGCTGCCCGGCCTGCTGAGCGTGACCACGCGTCCGGCCGCGGGCGTGCGCGTCAGCGTGGACGGGACGCCGGTGGGCGAGGCGCCGCTCGCGGACCTGCGCCTGGAGGCCGGCGCGCACACCCTGCGCGCCGAGGCGGAGCGCCACCTGCCGGCCGAGCGCGTGGTGCAGGTAGAGGGCCTGGGCCGCCGGCAGTCCGTGCAGATCGCGCTCGAGCCGCGCTGGGCGCGCGTGTCCTTCACGTCCGAGCCGGACGGCGCCGAGGTCTGGATCGCGGGCGAGCTGCGCGGCGTGACCCCGCTCGCGCTGGAGCTGCTGGACGGCGACCACGAGGGGGAGATCCGCAAGGCCGGCTACCGCAGCGCGACGGCGTCGTTCACGGTGCAGCCCGGCGTGGCGCTCGAGCTGCCGCCGTTCCGGCTCGCCGAGGCGCTCGCGCGGCTGCGCGTGGCCAGCGTGCCGCCGGGCGCCAGCGTGACCGTGGACGGGGACTTCGCCGGGCGCACGCCGCTCGACCTGGACGTGACGCCGCGCGAGGCCCACCGCGTGCAGCTGAGCCGCGCCGGCTACCGCCCGGCCACGCGCACGCTGACGCTAACGCCGGGCGAGCGGCACACGATCGAGGTCCGGCTGAGCGCGCTGCTCGGCGTGGTCTTCGTCACCGTCGACCCCGCCGACGCCGAGCTGGTGGTGGACGGCGAGGCGCGCGGCGCCGCGACCGGCCGGCACGAGCTCACCGCGACCGAGCACGCGATCGAGATCCGGCGCGACGGCTACCGGCCGCACCGCGCCACGCTGACGCCGCGCCCGGGCGTCAGCCAGCGCGTGGACGTGACCCTCGAGCCCGTGGAGCGCGCGCCGCCCGGGGCGCTGCGCACCGGCGAGGGGCAGGAGCTGGTGCTGATCGCGCCGGGCACCGTGCGCATGGGCGCATCGCGCCGCGAGCCGGGGCGGCGCGCGAACGAGCCGCTGCGCCGCGCGGTGCTCGAGCGGCCGTTCTACTTCGCCCGCCGCGAGGTCACGAACGCCGAGTTCCGCCGCTTCGACCCGCAGCACTCGTCCGGCAGCGCCGGCGGCGTGAGCCTGGACGCCGACGCGGCGCCGGTCGCCGGCGTGACCTGGCAGCAGGCGGCGCGCTACCTGAACTGGCTGAGCCGCAAGGACGGCCTGCCGCCCGCCTACGAGGCGCGCGGCGAGGAGCTGGTGCCGGTGCGCCCGCCGACCACCGGCTACCGGCTGCCGACCGAGGCGGAGTGGGCGTACGTCGCGCGCCGCGCGGGCCGCTCGAGCGAGGAGAAGTACCCGTGGGGCGGCGCGTTCCCGCCCGCCGGGCGCGCGGGCAACTACGCCGACCGCTCGGCGCGCGACGTGCTGTCCGACGTCGTCACCGGCTACGACGACGGCCACGCCGCGAGCGCGCCGGTCGCGAGCTTCGACGCGAACCCCGTCGGCGTGTACGACCTCGGCGGCAACGTCGCGGAGTGGTGCCACGACCGGTACTCGCCCGGCGGCGACCCGGACGGCGCGGTCGACCCGCTGGGCCCCGAGGCCGGGCGCCATCACGTGGTGCGCGGGTCGAGCTGGCGCCACGCCAGCATCAGCGAGCTCAGGCTGAGCTTCCGCGACTACAGCGACAAGGCGCGCAGCGACCTGGGCTTTCGCATCGCGCGCTACGCACGGTGAACGCGGGCCGGCGGGGCGCGCGTCCCGGGCCTGCGGGCGCGGCCCGGCGTCGCGGCGACCGCGGGCGCGGTCCGCGCCGCACGTCCGGTGCACGAGAACCCACCCGTCGCGGCGGCGTCGCCGCGGGCCGGCTGCGCGGGAACCGGGGTGACCTGGAACAGGCGCCGCGCTACCGTTGTAGCCCTGCGGCCGACGGCCGTGAGGCTTTCACGGCAAGCGACGCGCGATGAACGCGAGACGCCCGATCACCGTCACCTCTCGCGCGGCCCGCACGCTGTGCGCCGCCGCGCTGGCGGCGGCCTTCGTCACGGCCGTCGCGCAGCAGCCCCGCGCGCCCGCGCCCGCACCTGCACCCGATGCGACCGCGGGGGACAGCAGCAGGAACGCGTCCGCCGGGACGCCGCGCCGGGCGCCGGCAGCCCCGCCGGCCCCGGCTCCGTTCACGCCCAGCGAGAAGGTCAGCGCGGACACCGCCGTGCGCTTCCCGGTGGACATCTGACACGCCCGCGGCCACCGGCCGCCCACGCCGCCTCAGGACCAGCGATGAAGAGAACCTTTCCCGCCGAGTTCGTGTACCAGGTGTTCAGCCTGATCATCGGCGTGATCCTCGTGCACGCGGTGTACGTGACCGTCGTGCGGCCGAACGCGGACGCGTTCCTCGCCGCCGAGCAGGCGCGCGTCGAGGCGGATCCGCAGCACGTCCCGCAACGCTCCCTGTACGTGGTGGTTCGCGACTTCGAGCAGGAGGCCTGCTTCGTGCTGCTGCTGTGGGCGTTCGCGATCATGGCCTACAAGGGCGTCGCGACGCAGCGCCAGCGCGCGCTGCTCGAGCAGGACCTGATCGTGCTGGGCGACGGGCAGCGCATCCGCCCCGACGACGTCGCCGCGCTGCGCGAGAGCCTCGACGCGCTGCCGCGTCGCATCCAGGACGTGCTGCTGATCCGGAGCCTGCGAACGGCGCTCGAGCGCTTCGATGCGACCCGCGACGTGCACGCGGTGTCCACCGCGACGCGCGATCTGTGCGAGTCGGAGGGCGAGCGGCTGGAGTCGGAGCTGTCCATCGTGCGCTACGTCGCGTGGGCCATTCCGTCGATAGGCTTCATCGGCACCGTGCGCGGCATCGGCGACGCGCTGGGGCAGGCGCACCGCGCGGTGGAAGGCGACATCACCGGCGTCACCCAGAGCCTGGGCGTCGCGTTCAATTCGACGTTCATCGCGCTGGTGATCAGCATCGTGCTGATGTTCTTCGTGCACCAGCTGCAGCTCGTGCAGGAGCGCCTGGTGCTCGACACCGAGAGCTACTGCGACCAGCACCTGATCCGGTTCCTGGACGCGCGCTGATCCCGTGACGCCGTCATCGCGCCGCGTTCGCCGACGCCTCGAAGGGCGGGTGAAGAGCTCCGTCTTTCGCCGGCCCGCGTCCGGTGCAGGGATGCACCGGCAGCCGTCGAGCACGTAGGTGC
>CBDUCN010000279.1:0-7022 GCA_965365655.1 uncultured Gammaproteobacteria bacterium
CGCTCAGCCGCGCGCCTTCACGCCCGGCAGATCGTTGAGCATCGCCGCCACCGCCTTCGACGCGATCACCTCGCCGCTGTTCGCGTACGCCTCGTGGTTGCGCTCGATGTCCTTCACCCGGTACTGGTAGTTCACCATGATGCCGGCGGACTGCGCGACGCCGTGTTCGGAGCGATCCGCGAGCCAGTTGATGCGCTCGAGCCGCGCGCCGTTGCCGAGGTGGAAACGCGCGACCGGGTCCACGGGCCGGTCGGACCCCGTCTTCGCGCGCACGAGGTAGTACGCCGCCAGCGACTCGAGCAGCGCCGACATCGTGTCGCAGCGCTTCGGATCGTCCGGCCAGCCCGCGTCGTCCAGGGTCGCGAGCGTGCGCCGCGCGCCGTCGCCGATGAAGTCCAGGCCGCCGCCGCTCAGCGCGCCGTCCAGCCAGCGCCTGAAGCCCGGCACCGGGGACAGCGTCACGAAGGTGGACAGGTTGCGCAGGTCGCGCGACAGGTCCTCGACCACCTGCTTGATCAGGAAGTTCCCGAACGAGATGCCGCGCAGTCCCTTCTGGCAGTTCGAGATGGAGTAGAACACCGCGGTGGTCGCGTCGTCGGGCGCCACGTGCTCGCGCTCCTCGGCCAGCACCGGGCCGATCGCGCCGGGGATCTCCTTCGTGAGCGCGACCTCCACGAAGATGATCGGCTCGTCGACCAGCGCCGGGTGGAAGAACGCGTAGCAGCGCCGGTCCAGCGGCTCGATGCGGCTGCGCAGGTCGTCCCAGTCGCGGATGCGGTGCACGGCCTCGTAGCGGATCACCTTCTCCAGGATCACCGCGGGCGTCGACCAGTCGATGCGCGCCATGCTCAGGAAGCCGCGGTTGAACCACGACGCGAGCAAATGGTGGAAGTCGTGGTCCAGCACCGCGAGCTGCGGCTCGTCGCGAAGCCGCGCGAGCACCTCGGCGCGCATCGCGACCAGCCCGGCGGTGCCGCCGGGCGCGAGGTTCAGCCGGCGGATCAGCTCCTGGCGCCGCGGCTCGGCCGCGTCGTGCAGCTCCGCGGCGGTGCGGTCGCCGGGGTCTTCGCGCCACGCGGCAACGGCGCGCTCGAGGCGCTCGCGATCGGCGCCGAAGCGCGCGATCAGCTCGCCGAAGAAGCGCGACCGCCCGGCGGCGTCCAGCGCCTGGAACTCCTCGAGCAGCGCGCGCGCGATCGCGACCCCGGAGGCCTCGCCGCGCTCCGACAGCAGCGCCTCCGCGAGCGCGACCGCGGACTCCCCCGTCCCGCGCTCGCCCGCGTCCAGCTTGATCAGGTGGCGGCCGCGATCGGCGATCGTCGCCAGCAGCTCGCTCAGAAAACGCGTCTTGATGGTCGTGACCTCCTGCCCGGCGCCCGCACGGTAGCAGCCCGTCGCGGCGCAATCATGAGCCCGGCCGCATCGCGCTCGCGCGCCGACGCGGCGTATGCCCGTATCTTCAACGCAGCGCCGGGCGGTGCAGCCGACGCAGGGTCAGCCGCTCGCCGGGGACCGTGCGCAGCACCCGGCACCCGCTCGCGTCCAGCGCCACCGTGCCGGGCCCGGCCCCGGCATCCAGCCGCGCCCACGCGCGCAGCGGCGCGCCGCCCGCCGCGAGCAGCTCCAGCATGTCGTCCTCCGCGATCCCGCACGCGGCGGCGTCGTCCGGGTGCAGCCGCGCGACGCGCTTGCGCCCGCGGCCCACCGCGTCGAACGCCCGCTCCGCGTCGCCGTCGACGACGGCCAGGGTGCGGCGCGCGGCGCGCTGCCGCGCGCGTTCGCGCGCAGTGGCCGCGGCGTCCACCGCGTCGCCGTCGACGACGACGCCGTACATCGCGCGCGCCGCGTCCGGCGACACGTAGCCTTCCAGCACGTCGTCCAGCACCCGTGCCGGATCGCGCTCCAGCGGATCGCCGTAGCCGCCGCCGCCTGCGCTCTGCAGCACGACGGCGTCGCCTGCGCTCATCGCGTGCCCGCCGACCTTGCCCGGCGTCGGGAACGGTGTGAGCGAGCCGTCGCGCGCGGCGTAGCTCGCGACCGGCGCGCCGCTCTCGCCGCCCAGCACGCCGAACGGCGGCACCACCGCGCCGTCGGACAGCAGCGAGTAGCGCGCGCTGCCGCGCGTGAGGCGCAGCAGCCGCCGCATGCCGAGCCCGCCGCGGGTGCGCCCGGGGCCGCCCGAGTCGGTGGCCTGGCGGCTCCACTCCACGCGCAGCGGGAAGCGCGTCTCCAGCACCTCGGTGGACTGCACGGTGGACAGGTCGCCCCAGTCCACGGCCGCCATCGCGCTCGGCCCGTCCGCCTCCAGGAACGCGCCGTTGCCGCCCGACGACCACTCGTAGTGCACGAACTCCCTGCCGCTGGCCGGATCGATGCCGCCGATCAGGTTGTGGAAGGAGGTGCGGTGGATGTCCGCCGACGACAGCTCCGGGCAGGCCTGCGACAGCGCGCCCAGCATGGTCGCGATCACGCGCTTGCGGATCTCGCCGTGAGAACCGGCCGGCGCCGGGTGCGTGACGTTGACGATGGTGCCCGGCGGCGCGATCACCGTCACCGGGCGGAACGAGCCCTGGTTCAGCGCCTGCGTCGGATCGAACACCGACTTCAGCGTGATGAACACCGACGCCGCGGTGACCGCGAGGCTGGAGTTCACCGGCGCCGGCGCCTGCTCGGCGGCGCCGGTGAAGTCCGCGGTCAGCGTGTCGCCGCGCACCGTCAGGGTCAGCGGCAGCAGCAGCGGCTCCAGGCGATGGTCCGGCGGCGGGCCGAAGGTCTCCAGGTAGTCCTCGTAGTGGTACTCGCCGTCCGGCAGCTTCGCGATCTGCGCGCGCATGCGGGCCTCCGAGCGGTCGAGGTTGCGGCGCACGCCGGCGAGCAGGGTCCCGGCGCCATAGCGCGCGAGCAGCTCGCGCACCCGGCGCTCGGCGGTGCGGCACGCCGCGAGCCCCGAGTCGAAGTCGCCCAGGCGCTCGTCCGGCACGCGCATGTTCGCGAGCAGGATCGTCATCGCGGCGTCGTTGCGCCGCCCGCCCTCGACGATCTTGATCGGCGGGATGCGGATCCCCTCCTGGTAGATCTCCGTCGCCGAGCCGGACATGGAGCCCGGCACCGCGCCGCCGACGTCGGCCCAGTGCTCGCGCACCGCGGCGAAGAACACCCGCTCGCCCTCGTGGAACACCGGGTAGATCAGCGTCACGTCGTTGAGGTGCGTGCCGCCCATGTACGCGTCGTTGGTGAGGATCAGGTCGCCGGGCGCGAGATCCGCGCCCAGGCGCTCGAGCGCCCCTTCCACCGTCCACGGCATCGGCACCACGTGGGAGCCGATGTCCTCGGACTGCGCGACCACCTGGCCTTGCGGGTCGAACAGGCCGCACGAGAAGTCCCGCGCCTCGTAGATCGCCACCGAGCGCGCGGTGCGGAACACCGTCGCGCGCATCTCGCGCACCACCGAGATCAGCCCCTCGGTCACGACCTCCAGGGTGATCGGATCGATCGCGCCGGGATCGACGGCGCTCACGGCGCGTCGCCTCGCGTGACGAGCAGCGCGCCGCGGACGTGACACTCGACGCGGAACCCGGGCGGCACCAGCGTCGCGGCGCCGTCCTCCTCGATCAGCGCCGGCCCGTCGAGCGCAGGTCCCGGGCGCAGCTCCGCCCGGCGGTACACGGGCGTCGGCCGCGGCCCGGCGTCGAAGACCACGTCGCGCGTCGCGAACGGCCGCGGCGGCGCGTCGCCCGGCTCGAGCGGCGCGAGCTGCGGCTTGTCCGTCAGCCCGTACGCGGAGACGCGGAACGCCACCGCCTCCACCGGCCCGTCGCCGGCGTGCGTGTAGCGCTCCTCGTACAGCGCGTGGAAGGCCGAGACCAGGTCGTCGAGGTCGCGCGCGCCGTCGGGCAGCGGCGTGGTCAGCTCGAAGGCCTGGCCCGCGTAGCGCATGTCCACCTGCGCCTCCACGCGCACCCGCTCGCCGCGGAAGCCCTCCGCCTCGAGCTCCGCGAGCGCCGCGTCGCGCAGCGGCGCGAGCGCGGCGTGCACGTCGTCGAGGGTCGCACCGGCGAGCGGCAGCAGCCGCGTGACGCCCAGGTCCCGGCGCCGGTCCGCGACCAGCAGCCCGAGCGCCGAGAACACGCCGGACAGCGGCGGCACCACCACCGTGCGCATGCCCAGCTCGGCCGCGATCAGCGCCGCGTGCAGCGGGCCCGCGCCGCCGTACGCGAGCAGCGCGAAGTCTCGCGGATCGAGGCCGCGCATCACCGAGATCTCCTTGATCGCGCCGGTCATGCGCGCGACCGCGAGGCGCACGATGCCGAGCGCGGTCTCGCGCACATCCAGCCCCAGCGGCTGCGCGAGCGAGGCCACCGCGGCGTGCGCGGCGTCCACGTCCACCGCGATGCCGCCGCCCAGCGCGTCCTCGGGGCGGAAGCGCCCGAGCACGACGTTCGCGTCGGTGACCGTGGGCTCGACGCCGCCGCGCCCGTAGCACGCGGGCCCGGGCACCGCGCCCGCGGAGCGCGGGCCCACGTTCAGGAAGCCGCCCTCGCCCAGCCACGCGACGGAGCCGCCGCCGGCGCCCACGGTGTTGATCTCCATCTGCGGCACGCGGTTCGGCAGCCCCGCGACGCGTCCCTCGCCGGCGAGCCCGTAGCGCCCGCCGCGCACGATGGCCGCGTCGGTGCTGGTGCCGCCCATGTCGTACGTGATCACGTCCTCGAGGCCCAGCGCGGCGGCGCTCGCGACCGCGCCGATCACGCCGCCCGCGGGCCCCGAGAGCATGGAGTTCACCGGCAGCCGCGCCATCTGGCGGAAGGTCCAGGAGCCGCCGCTGGACGTCATCACCTCCGGCGCGCACGCGAGGCGGCGCGACGCGAGCTGATCCTCGAGCGCGCCGAGATAGGCCGCCATGCGCGGGCGCACGTACGCGTTCAGCGCGGTGGTCGCGAAGCGTTCGTACTCGCGGTGCTCGGGCAGCACCTCGGACGAGGTGCTCACCGGCACGCCGGGCAGCACCTCGGCGGCGATGGCCGCCGCGCGCTGCTCGTGGGCCGGGTTCGCCCACGCGTGCAGGAAGCACACCGCGAGCGACTCCACCCCCATCGCGCGCAGCCGCTCGCAGGCGTCGCGCACCGCCGCCTCGTCCAGCGGCTGCAGCACCTCGCCGCGCGCCCCGGTGCGCTCGGCCACCTCCAGGATGCGCGAGCGGCGCACCAGGCCCTCGGGGCGCGTGGCCTTGATGTCGTAGAGGCGCTCGCGGTGGCCGCGCCCGACCACCAGCACGTCGCGAAAGCCCGCGGTCGTGATCACCCCGAGGCGCGCGCCGGCGCGCTCGATGGCGGTGTTGGTCGCGACGGTCGCGCCGTGGCGCAGCCGCGTGACGCCGGCGAGGTCGCCGCACACCGCGGCCAGCGCGTCGAGCACGCCGCGCGACGGATCGTCGGGCGTCGAAGGCCGCTTGCCGCAGACCAGCGCGCCGCTCGCGGGATCGTGCACCACGACGTCGGTGAACGTGCCGCCCACGTCGACGCCCACCCAGCTCACGGGCGGGGCCGCCGCGCGCTCGCCGTCGGGGGTGACTGGCTCATCGTGCTCGCACCTGGCGGGGGACGCGGTGGAATCTAACAGGTCGTCGGGATTCGACATCGTGTCGGATCCCGACCCGCTTGCAGGCCGGCTCCATCGCCTGGGCGGTCTCCCGCTCGCTCCATGAATCAATCACTTGCGTGACCCGTTCATGCCGGCACGGCCGTGTGCCGGACGCGGCCCCGCGTTCCGGGGCCCGTCGCGGCGGCCGCACGCCGCGCCCCGCGCCGGTGCGGCACCGCCGCACGCCCCGGGACGGCCGGACCCGGGCCCCGGCGGACGCCGGACACGGCGCGTGCACCCCGTCGTGGCGCGCAGCGCACGGTCCCGGTGCACGGGGACCCGCGTTGACATCCGGCGCCGGGCCCCAATAGCTTTAAGGGTTTGCCGCGCGCGTGCAGCCCGCGCCGGCCACCGGCTTCCAAGCAGACCGAGGAGGAGACGATGACGATGAAGAAGAACCTGATCGCGGTGCTGGCCGCCCTGGCGCTGGGCGCGGGCGCGCCGGCGGGGACGTACGCCGCCGACAAGGAGATCCGCTGGGGCACGTCCCGGGTCGGGTCCTCCGGGCACCGCATCCTGACGAACCTGTCGAACGTGCTGAACAAGCAGTGGAAGGGCTACCAGATCAGCGTGCAGCCGACGCCGGGCGCGATCGTGTCGGTGAAGGGCTACGCGACCGAGCAGTTCGACGGCTACTACGGCTCCGACGTGGGCTTCTACGAGTTCGCGAACGGCATCCGCCGCTTCAAGGGCTTCCAGGACGCGGTGAAGCGCGCCCCGGTGCAGTCCTTCTGGACCTTCACGATCGAGGTGGGCGTCGGCATCCACGACCGCGACACCGGCAAGATCACGAGCTGGGGCCAGCTCGACGGGCAGCGCTTCTTCACCGGGCCGCGCCCGTGGGACACCCGCGCGCAGATGGAGCGCGCGCTCGAGGCGCTGGGCATCAAGCACGACTACATCGAGGTCGACATCCAGGCCGCCGGCTCGCTGCTCGAGCAGGGCAACTTCACCGCGTATACCGTGTACACGAACGCCGAGAGCACGACGGCCGGGTGGATCACGCAGGCCGGCCTCGCGACCGACTGGAACTACCTGAACCCCACCGCGGAGGAGCGCGCGAAGCTCGAGGCCGCCGGCTTCAACCCGGTCGAGGTGCCCACCGCCGCGTTCCAGGAGGACGTCGGCGTCGACAAGATGGTGATGCTGCCGTTCTTCTACGGGCTGCACGTCGGCATGGAGGTGCCCGCCGACGATCTCTACGAGATGCTGCTGATCGTCGAGAAGAACATCGACGAGCTCGCGGCCGCGGACAAGGCGTTCGTCCAGCTCAAGGAGGACATGCCGAAGATGCAGCGCCGCGGCGTGCAGGCCGCCGCGGACCTGGTGGAGATCCACCCGGGCCTCGCCCGCTACATGCGCGAGCGCGGCGTGTGGGACGC
>CBDUCN010000280.1:0-7006 GCA_965365655.1 uncultured Gammaproteobacteria bacterium
CTGGGCGGCAACGCCGAGGCCGTGATCCTGCGCGAGGAGCTGATTCCGCGCGAGCTCGTGCGCCCCGGCGACCGCATGCGCGGCTACCTGCGCGACGTGCGCCCGGAGCCGCGCGGCCCGCAGCTGTTCGTGAGCCGCACCGCCCCCGAGCTGATGATCGAGCTGTTCCGCCTGGAGGTGCCCGAGATCGGCGAGGGCCTCATCGAGATCATGGGATGTGCGCGCGACCCGGGCTCGCGGGCCAAGATCGGCGTGCGCACCACCGTGCCCCGCATCGACCCCGTGGGCGCCTGCGTCGGCATGCGCGGCTCGCGGGTGCAGGCCGTGTCCAACGAGCTCGCCGGCGAGCGCGTGGACATCATCCTGTGGGACGAGAACCCGGCACAGTTCGTCATCAACGCGATGTCGCCGGCCGAGGTGGTGTCCATCGTGGTCGACGAGGAGGCGCGCTCGATGGACGTCGCGGTGGCCGAGGAGCAGCTGTCCCAGGCCATCGGCCGCGGCGGGCAGAACGTGCGTCTCGCCAGCCAGCTGAGCGGCTGGGAGCTCAACGTGATGACCGAGCAGCAGGCCGACGAGAAGAGCGAGGCCGAGGCGGAGCGCGTGCAGAAGCTGTTCATGGAGCAGCTCGCGGTGGACGAGGAGGTCGCGAACATCCTGGTCCAGGAGGGCTTCACGGCGCTCGACGAGGTGGCCTACGTGCCCGAGGCCGAGATGATGGAGATCGAGGAGTTCGACGAGACCATCGTGTCCGAGCTGCAGTCGCGCGCTCGCGACGTGCTGCTCACCCGCGAGATCGCCCGCGAGGAAGGCCTCTCCGACCAGCCGCCGGCAGAGGACCTGCTGACCCTGCCGGGCATGGACGACACCCTCGCGCAGCAGCTCGCGCGGCACGGCGTCGCGACCCGCGAGGACCTCGCGGAGCTCGCGGTGGACGACATGCGCGACATCGCGGAGGTGGACGAGGCGCGCGCCGGGGAGCTGATCATGGAAGCGCGCAAGATCTGGTTCGAGGACGAGGCGCAGGCGTGACGCGTGCGGCTCGGCGGGCGGTGCGCGCCGTTCAGGCCGCCGTTCGTGCAGGGAAGGCAGGGCGGCCCGCGACATCCCGCGCGCCGCGCGACTGAAGACAGAGGACAGGTGCCCATGGCGGAAGTTACGGTCAGAAAGCTCGCGGAACAGGTGGGCATCCCGGTGGACCGGCTGCTCGCGCAGCTCGGCGAGTCCGGCCTGCCGCACAACGACGCGGACGAGTCCATCAACGACAAGGACCGCGTGCAGCTGCTGAACCATCTCCGACGCCTGCACGGCGGCGGAGAGGAAGCGCCGCCGCCGACGCGCAAGATCTCGATCAAGAAGAGCGCCGTCAGCGAGCTCAAGTCCGGCTCGCGGGACCGCGACCGGACGCGCAAGACCGTCACGGTGGAGGTTCGCAAGCGCCGCACGGTGCACGCCCCGGGCGCCGCGGCGCCGCGTCCGGAGCCGGAACGCACCCCGCATTCGATCCCGGCGTCCGATGCCGACAAAGTCGAGGAGGCGCGGCGCGCCCTGCAGGAGGAGGCGAAGCGCCGCCAGCAGGACATGGACGACACCCTGCGCGCGGACACCGAGGCGCGGGAGAAGGCGGAGCTGCTGAAGCCGAAGCCGGCGCCGAAGCCGAAGCCCGAGCCGGAGGCGGAGCCCGAGGCCGAGCCCGAGGCGGCGCCGGCCGCCGCCGAGGTTGCGCCCCAGAAGCAGGAGGAGGTCGCCGAGAAGCAGGCGGTCATCGAGCAGGCCCGCCGCGGCGATGGCCGTCGCCCGGCCCGCAAGGGCGGCGGCGAGCGCGATCGCGGACGCAAGGACCGCGAGGAGCTGCACGTCGCGAAGGAGAAGAGCGGGCGCCGTCGCAAGAAGCCGCCGAAGCGCACCGTGGTCGCCCCGGGCGGGTCGCGGCACGGCTTCCAGGAGCCCACCGCGCCGGTCGTGCGCGAGGTCACGATCCCGGAGACCATCAGCGTGGGCAACCTCGCCCAGCGCATGTCGATGAAGGCGCCGGAGCTGATCAAGGCGATGATGAACCTCGGCACCATGGCCACGATCAACCAGGTGATCGATCAGGACACGGCCGTGATCCTGGTCGAGGAGCTGGGTCACAAGCCGAAGCTGCTCAACGAGAACGCTCTCGAGGATGCGGTGCTGACCCAGGAGGAGGACCGCGAGGACCAGCCGCGCTCGCCGGTCGTGACCATCATGGGGCACGTCGACCACGGCAAGACCTCGCTGCTCGACTACATCCGGCGCACCAAGGTCGCCGCGGGCGAGGCGGGCGGCATCACGCAGCACATCGGCGCGTACAAGGTGGAGACCGACAAGGGCACCATCGCGTTCCTCGACACGCCGGGCCACGCGGCATTCACCGCGATGCGCGCGCGCGGGGCGCAGGTCACCGACATCACGATCCTGGTGGTCGCGGCCGACGACGGCGTCATGCCGCAGACCGTCGAGGCGGTGCAGCACTCGAAGGCGGCCGGCGTTCCGCTGATCGTCGCCGTGAACAAGATGGACCGGCCGGACGCCGACCCGGAGCGCGTGAAGCAGGAGCTGTCCCAGCACGACGTCATCGCCGAGGACTGGGGCGGCGACACGATCTTCGTGCCCGTGTCCGCCCTGACCGGCGACGGCGTGGACGCGCTGCTCGACGCCATCCTGGTGCAGTCGGAGGTGCTCGAGCTCAAGGCGCCCGCCGAGGGCCCCGCGTCCGGTGCGGTGATCGAGTCCAGGCTGGACCGGGGTCGCGGCCCCGTCGCGACGGTGCTCGTCCAGTCGGGCGAGCTGCGCAAGGGCGACATCCTGCTCGCGGGACAGGAGTACGGCCGCGTGCGCGGCCTGTACGACCACCTGGGCGAGGAGGTCGAGTCCGCGGGACCGTCCACGCCGGTGGAGGTGCTGGGCCTGTCCGGGCCGCCCGCCGCGGGCGACGAGGCGGTGGTGGTGGCCGACGAGCGCAAGGCGCGCGAGATCGCGAACTACCGCCAGGGCAAGTACCGCGAGGTGCGTCTCGCGAAGCAGCAGGCCATGAAGCTCGAGAACGTGTTCGAGCAGATGGGCGAAGGCGAGACCGCGTCGATGAACGTGGTGGTGAAGGCCGACGTGCAGGGGTCGGTGGAGGCGCTGCGCGAGGCGCTGACCAACCTCTCCAGCGACGAGGTCAGGGTCAACGTCGTGGCCAGCGGCACGGGCGGAATCAGCGAGACCGACGTCAATCTCGCGCTCGCCTCCAACGCGACGGTGATCGGATTCAACGTGCGAGCCGACAGCGCCGCGCGGCGCCTGGTCGAGGCGGAAGACGTCGACCTGCGCTACTTCAGCGTGATCTATGACGTGATCGACACCGTGAAGGCGGCCGTCTCCGGGATGCTGTCGCCGGAGGTGCGCGAGGAGATCGTCGGCGTCGCCGAGGTGCGCGACGTGTTCCGCTCCAAGCGCTTCGGCGACATCGCGGGCTGCATCGTGATCGAGGGCACCGTGAAGCGGAACAACCCGATCCGCGTGCTGCGCGACAACGTGGTGATCTACGAGGGCGAGCTCGAGTCGCTGCGCCGCTTCAAGGACGACGTGTCGGAGGTGAAGTCCGGCACCGAGTGCGGCATCGGCGTCAAGAACTACAACGACGTCCAGGTCGGCGACAACATCGAGGTGTTCGAGCGCATCGAGGTGCAGCGCACGTTGTGACCCGCGGCGCCGCGGCGCCGGGCGCGATCGCCCATGCGAAGCCAGGACTTCAGCCGCAGCCGGCGCGTCGCCGATCAGATCGGGCGTGAGCTCGCGAGCCTGCTGATAGAGGAGGTCGACGACCCGCGGCTTCGCGGCGTCACCGTCTCCGGCGTGGACCTGTCGCCCGACATGCGCAACGCGACCGTGTTCATGACCCTTCCCCAGGACGCGGACCCGGAGCCGGTGCTGCGCGCGCTGGGCCGCGCCGGCGGCCTGCTGCGCCGGCTGCTCGGGCGGCGACTCCGGCTCAAGTACCTTCCGACGCTGCAGTTCGCCCACGACACCACCCTCGATCGCGCCGAGCACATCGAGCGTCTGCTGCGCGGGGCGAAGCCCCCGCCGGCCGACGAGGACGGCGGCTGATGGGCCGCCGGCGCGTGCGGGGCCGCGCGGTGGACGGCATCCTGCTGCTGGACAAGCCGTCCGGCATGCGCTCCAACGAGTCGCTGCAGCGCGTCAAGCACCTGTACGACGCGCGCAAGGCCGGCCACACGGGCTCGCTGGACAGCCTCGCGAGCGGCCTGCTGCCGCTGTGCCTGGGCGAGGCCACGAAGATGTCCGGCTTCCTGCTCGAGGCCGACAAGCGCTACCGCTCCCGCTTCCAGCTCGGCGTGCGCACCAGCACCGGCGACGCGGACGGAGAGGTGCTCGAGCGCCGCCCCGTGGAGCGCGTCGACGACGCGCGGCTGCGCGAGGTGCTGGCGGGCTTCACCGGCTCGATCGAGCAGGTGCCGCCGATGTACTCCGCGCTCAAGCACCGGGGGCGCCGTCTCTACGAGCTGGCCTACAAGGGCCTCGAGGTGGAGCGCGAAGCGAGGTCGGTGACGATCCACCGCTTCGAGCTCGTCGCCCGCGGCGACGACTGGCTGGAGGTGGAGGTGCTGTGCAGCAAGGGGACCTACATCCGCACCCTCGCCGAGGACGTGGGCGCGGCGCTGGGTTGCGGCGCGCACGTGAGCATGCTGCGCCGCACCCAGGTGGGCCCGTTCGGCGACGACGCGCTGATCACCCTGGAAGCGGTGGAGGCGGCGGCCGCGGCCGGCCGCGAGGCGCTGGATGCGCTGCTGCTGCCGGTGGACCGGGCGCTGGCCGATCATCCCCGGGTGGAGCTGGAGCCGAACAGCGCGTTCTACCTGCGCCAGGGCCAGCCGGTGCTCGTCCCGCGTGCGCCCACCCGCGGGCTGGTGCGGCTGTACGGCGCCGACCGGCGCTTCCTCGGCGTCGGCGAGGTGCTGGACGACGGGCGCATCGCTCCGAGGCGGCTGCTCGCGGGCGGGTGATTCGGGCCCGCGCGCAGTGACGTGAGGGCGCGGCTCCTACGGCGCGTCTGGCGCGGCAGAGGCTTGTTACCGAAGTGGGGTCGGTCTAGAATGCGCGGCTGTTTCAAGTCAGCAGTGGAACCGCACGTTCATGTCGCTCAGCGCCTCGCAGAAGGAAGCGATCGTCCAGGAATACGGCCGCGAGACCGGTGACACCGGCTCGACAGAGGTGCAGGTAGCTCTGCTCTCCGCGCGCATCGCCCACCTCACCGACCATTTCCGTACCCACGCGCACGATCACCACTCCCGGCAGGGGCTGCTGAAGATGGTGAGCCAGCGGCGCAAGCTGCTGGACTACCTCAAGCGCAAGGACCTTGACCGCTACCGCGAGCTGATCGGCCGGCTCGGCCTGCGCCGGTAGTGCCGGGCGCGCCGGTCCCGGCCGCGGCCCGGACCGCCGGGCGGCTCCGCGGCCATCAGCGTACAGATTCCCGCTCACGGCGGCCGGCGATGAGCCGGCCGCCGTGGCCGTTTTTTGAACAAACCCCAGTCGCCGTCCAACCGACATCGCGGCCGATCGAGGAAAATCCATGAGCACCGCCATTCGCAAGAGCATTCCCTACGGCGACAAGGAACTGGTCATCGAGACGGGCCGGGTGGCGCGCCAGGCCGACGGCGCCGTGATCGTGAGCCTGGGCGACACGGTCGTATTGGTGACCGCCGTGTCGCGCCGCAAGCCCGCCGATCACCTGGACTTCTTCCCGCTGACGGTGGAGTACCAGGAGAAGACCTACGCCGCGGGCAAGATTCCGGGCGGATTCTTCAAGCGCGAGGGCCGTCCCAACGAGAAGGAGGTGCTCACCTGCCGCCTGATCGACAGGCCGGTTCGTCCCTGCTTCCCGAAGGGCTTCAAGCACGAGACCCAGATCATCGTCACCGTGCTCTCGGTGGACCCGGAGGTGGATTCGGACATCCCGGCCATGGTCGGCGCGTCGGCGGCGGTGTCGCTGAGCGGCGTGCCGTTCAACGGCCCGATCAGCGCCGCCCGCGTGGGCTTCGTGGACGGGCGCTACGTGCTCAACCCGACGCGCTCCCAGCTCGAGCAGTCCAAGCTCAACCTCGTGGTGGCCGGCACCGAGCGCGCGGTGCTGATGGTCGAGTCCGAGGCGCAGCGCCTGTCCGAGCAGCAGATGCTGGACGCGGTGCTGTTCGGTCACGAGCAGATGCAGCCGGTGATCGGCGTCATCAAGGAGCTCGTCGAGGAGGCGGGCAAGCCGCGCTGGGACTGGAAGGCGCCCGAAAAGGACGAGTCCCTGGAGGCGAAGGTCAGGGAGATGGCCGAGGGCAAGCTGCTCGAGGCGTACTCCGTCGCCGACAAGATGGAGCGGCGCACGGCGGTGGACGCCGTGTACCAGGCGGTGCAGGACGCGCTCAGCGCGGGCGACGAGCCCGAGCACGATCCGAAGGCCGTGGCCGCGGCGCTGTCCGGCGTGGAGAAGTCGCTGGTGCGCGGGCGCATCCTCGACGGTCAGCCGCGCATCGACGGCCGCGACACGCGCACCGTGCGCCCGATCCGCACCGAGGTGGGCGTGCTGCCGCGCACCCACGGCTCGGCGCTGTTCACGCGCGGCGAGACCCAGGCCATCGTGGTCACCACGCTGGGCACGGGGCGTGACGCCCAGATCATTGACGCCATCGAGGGCGAGTACCGCGAGCCCTTCATGCTGCACTACAACTTCCCGCCGTTCTGTGTCGGCGAGACCGGCCGCGTGGGCTCGCCGAAGCGCCGCGAGATCGGACACGGCCGCCTCGCCAAGCGCGGCATCCTGGCCGTGATGCCGGACATGGAGACCTTCCCCTACGTGATCCGGGTCGTGTCGGAGATCACCGAGTCCAACGGCTCGAGCTCGATGGCCAGCGTGTGCGGCACCAGCATGTCGCTGATGGACGCGGGCGTGCCGATCGCGGCGCCGGTCGCGGGCATCGCGATGGGC
>CBDUCN010000281.1:0-6996 GCA_965365655.1 uncultured Gammaproteobacteria bacterium
GCGATCCTCGACGCCGTGCTGCACACGCCGCTGGTGCCCGCGCACGGCCTCACCGAGCGCTGCGGCGTGCCGGTGTGGCTGAAGCTCGAGACCTGCCAGCCCACGGGCGCCTTCAAGATCCGCGGCGCGTCCAACGCGCTCGCGACGCTGGGCCTCGCCGAGCGCACCCGCGGCGTGGTGTGCGCGTCCACCGGCAACCACGGCCGCGCGGTGGCCTGGGCGGCGCGCCGCCTCGGCGTGCCGGCGGTGGTGTGCCTGTCGCGGCTGGTGCCGGCGAACAAGGTCGCCGCGGTGGAGGCGCTGGGGGCGCGGGTCGTGCGCGCCGGCGAGAGCCAGGACGAGGCGGGCGACGTGGTCGCGCGGCTGGTCGCCGACGAGGGGCTGACCGAGATCCCGCCGTTCGACCACCCGGCGGTGATCGCGGGCCAGGGCACCATCGCGCTCGAGATCCTGGACGCGCTGCCCGACGTGGCCACCCTCGTGGTGCCGCTGTCCGGCGGCGGCCTGATCGGCGGCATCGCGCTGGCGGCGAAGGCGCTGCGCCCGTCGGTGCGCGTGGTCGGCGTGAGCATGCAGCGCGGCGCCGCGATGCACGCGAGCCTCGCGGCCGGCCGCCCGGTGCAGGTCGCGGAGGAGGCTTCCCTCGCGGACTCGCTGGGCGGCGGCATCGGGCTCGGCAACCGCTACACCTTCGCGCTGTGCCGGCGCCTGGTCGACGACGTGGTGCTGCTCGACGAGCCGGCCATCTACCGCGGCATGGCGTGCCTGTTCGAGCACGGCCTGGTCACCGAGGGCGGCGCCGCGGTCGGCGCGGCGGCGCTGCTCGACGGGCTCGAGGCCGACGGGCCGGTGGTGCTGGTCGTGAGCGGGCGCAACGTGGACCGCGAGCAGTTCCTGCGGGTCGCGGCCGGCGAGCCGGTCGCGGTGGGCAACCGCGAGGTGCGGGGATGAGCGTCCGGCGCCGGGCGCGCGGGAGGCCGGCTTGAGCGTGCCGCGCCCCGACGTGCGCATCCTCGACGAGCAGACGCTGCGCGCACGCGTGGGCCTGGACGACGACGTGATCGACGCGATCGAGAGCGCGTTCGCGGCGCTCGCCGGCGGCGACGTCGTGATGCCGCCGGTGCTGCGCCTGGACCTGCCGCCGCACCGCGGCGAGGTGGACGTGAAGACCGCGTGGATCCCGTCGCTGCCCAGCTTCGCGATCAAGGTCAGCCCCGGCTTCTTCGATAACCCGAAGCTCGGGCTGCCCAGTCTCAACGGGCTGATGATGCTGTTCAGCGCGCGCACCGGCCTGCTCGAGGCGCTGCTGCTGGACAACGGCTACCTCACCGACGTGCGCACCGCGGCCGCCGGCGCGGTGGCCGCGCGCTGGCTGGCGCCGGCCGAGGTGCATACCGCGGCGGTGCTGGGCGCCGGGGTGCAGGCGCGGCTGCAGGTGCGCGCCGCGCACCGCGTGCGACCGTTCCGCGCGCTGCGCGTATGGGCCCGCGACGCGGCGAAGGCCGATGCGTGCGCACGCGAGCTGGCCGGCGCGCTGGGAGTGCAGGCGACGGTCGCGGCCACGCCCGCCGATGCGATCGCGTCGGCGCAGCTCGCGATCACCGCGACGCCGTCGGCCACGCCGCTGATCACGCCCGGGTGCCTGCACCCGGGCCTGCACGTGACCGCGATGGGCTCCGACGCCGAGCACAAGAACGAGATCGACCCGCACGTGCTGGCGCGGGTGGACCGCTTCGTGTGCGACCGCCGCAGCCAGAGCGAGCGCCTCGGGGAGCTGCACCACGCGCTGGCCGACGGCGCCGTGGGCGACGACTTCGAGGTGGTGGAGCTCGGGGAGGTGATCACCGGCGCCGCGCCGGGGCGAAGCGCCGCGGATCAGATCACGCTGTGCGACCTCACCGGGACCGGCGTGCAGGACACCGCGATCGCGGTGCTCGCCGCGGGGCGCGCCTGACCGCCGGCGCCCACCGCCCTCCGCGTGGCGCCGCGCGCCGGCACGGACGGCGCCGCGCCCGCCGGCTGCGGCGCCCGCGCATGACCGCGAGCGCCGGCGCGCTGCGCCGGGGAAGGCCGCGTGCGCCGCGGCGACGGGACCGGTGCTGCCGCGGGCAGGCGCTGCGCCGTCAGCGCACCGACACGCAGGTGCACGGCGCGAGGTGCATCACCTTGTGCGACACGCTGCCCATGACGAGGCCGGCGAGGTCGCTGAGCCCGCGCGAGCCCAGCACGACCATCCACGCGTCCAGCGCCTTCGCACGCTCGACGATCTCGTGCGCCGGGTCGCCCAGCACGACCTCGGCCTCGGCATCGCTGCAGCCGTGGTCGGCGGCGTAGGCCTTCGCGGCGTCGATGACCTTCGCGCCCACGTCGCGAAGCTCCTCGCCCGTCATGTTCACGGTGATCGCGGCGGCGCCCAGCACCAGCGTGCGATCGTGCGGCAGCGCATGCACCACGTGCAGCAACGAGAGCTTCGCGCCCGTCTTGCCGCACAGGTCGGCAGCGAACTCGAGCGCCTTCTGCGAGTGTTCGGATCCGTCCACCGGAACGAGGATGGTGCGGCTCATGCTTATCTCCCGCTGTTTTCGTCGATTCATCGCGAGCGTTGCAGCCGCGACGCGCCTGCCGGGTCAACCTAGCAGCCGCTGCGCGGCCGCCGGTTGATTCAGGTCAACGCGCCCCGGCGCACGCAGTGCGTGGCGCGCCGCCGTGCCGGCGGCCCGCCACGTGCGCACCCGTCAGGCGCGGCGCGGCATGCTGTCGCTCACCGTGGTTCCGCGCGCAATCCCTTCCAGGTGCTGTAGCACATCACCAGCAGCACCAGCGCGAACGGGAAGCCGGTCGCGATGGCGGCCGCCTGCAGCGAGCCGAGCCCGCCGCCCAGCAGCAGCGCGATGGCCACCAGCCCCTCGAAGATGCACCAGAAGATGCGCTGCGCGACCGGGGCGTCCATCTTGCCGCCGGCGGTGATGGTGTCGATCACCAGCGAGCCCGAGTCCGACGAGGTCACGAAGAACACGATCACCAGCACGATGCCGATGAACGACGTGATGCCGGCGAGCGGCATCGGCTCGAGCATCCTGAACAGCGACAGCTCCGGCGTCCACGCCGACACCGTCTCGGTGACGCCGGTGTAGCCGTCGTTGATGAACTGCGACACCGCGGTGCCGCCGAACGCGTTCATCCACAGCACGCACACCAGCATCGGGATGATCAGCACGCAGATCACGAACTCGCGCACCGTGCGCCCGCGCGACACCCGCGCGATGAACATGCCGACGAACGGCGACCACGAGATCCACCACGCCCAGTAGAACGTGGTCCAGCCGTGCATGAAGTCGGTGTCCTCGCGGCCCACCCAGTTGCTGAGCGGCACGAGGTCGGCCATGTAGTTGCCGAGGCCGCTGAAGAATCCGCCGACGATGTCCATCGTCGGGCCGACGGCGATGACGAACAGCAGCAGCACCAGCGCCATCACCATGTTGATCTCGCTGAGCACCTTCACGCCCTTGTCGAGGCCGGCCAGCACCGACACCAGCGCGACGGCCGTGATCGCGAGGATCAGCACCACCTTCGTGGTGTCCCCGGTGGGCACGTCGAACAGGTAGTTCAGGCCGGCCGTCGCCTGCTCGGCGCCGAAGCCGAGCGACGTGGCGAGCCCGAACAGCGTCGCGAACACCGCGAGCGTGTCGATGATGTGACCCAGCCAGCCCCATACCAGGTTGCCGAAGATCGGGTAGAACGCGGAGCGCAGCGTCAGCGGCAGGCCGTGATTGAACGCGAAGAACGCGAGCGCGAGCGCGACCACCGCGTAGATGGCCCACGGGTGCAGGCCCCAGTGGAAGATCGTCGCGGCCATGCCGATCGCGCGCGCGGCCTCGGTGTCGGCCGGGTCCACGCCGAGCGGCGGGTTCTGGAAGTGGTACACCGGCTCCAGCACGCCGAAGAACATCAGCCCGATGCCCATGCCGGCGGCGAACAGCATCGCGAACCAGCCGGCGTACGAGTAGTCCGGCTTCGCGTCCTTGCCGCCGAGGCGCACCTTGCCCACCGGCGAGACCACGAGCAGCAGGCAGAACAGCACGTAGATGTTCGCGGCGCCCATGAAGACCCAGTCGAACGTCGACGTGAGCCACGGCCGGAGCGCTCCGAAGGCTTCCGCCGAGGCTTCCTGGAACATCAGCACGCCGATCACGAACGCGACGATGGTGACCCCGGAGATCAGGAAGACCGGATTGTGGATGTCGAGGCCCAGGATCTGGATGTTGTCCTGTCCGACCTCGTATTCGATCTGCTCGTTGATGGTGCTCACTCGCTCCCCCCTCGTTCTTCGATTGTTCTTGCGCGCACGGGCGCATGCGCGCCGCGACGCTCGCCGGTCAGCATCGTCCGCAGCGCACGCGGAGGCTGTTCCGCGTGCGACGCCTTCATCCGCGCATCGGCCGTCGGAAGGAGCCTAACAGGACAGTTTGTTGAAATCCGACGTGCTGTCGGATTCCGGCTCGCGACGCGCAAGGCGCGATCTCTCACTCGTTCCATGAATCAATTACTTGCGTGATCGATTCATGCCGGCACAGCCACGTGCAGGACACAGGCCGCAGCCAAACGCCCTCTGTCCACGGCCGGCCGGCAGAGGTGAGAAGACGCGCCGGGTGCGCGCCGTTTGTTGCGCTGCCGCGACGTCGCGGCCCCGTTGCGCGGCGACGGCGATCGGTGCCTACTCGGGGCCGCACGTTCACCGAGGATCTACGCCGATGAGCCCCGACACCCGCGATGTGTTGCGCCGCGTCACGACCGCCACGCTGCAGATGCAGCTGATGAAGCGCGGCATCCGCCGCTGCGTGATGCACGGCGTGCGCGCGCTCGACGCGCAGGGCGCGGGGCGTGTCGTCGGCCCGGCGTACACGCTGCGCTTCGTGCCGCTGCGCGAGGATCGCGACCCGCTGGCCCGTCTCGGCGCGAGCGACAACCCGGCGCGGCGCGCGATCGAGGACTGCCCCGAGGGCCACGTGCTGGTGATGGACGCGCGCGGCGTCGCGCACTGCGGGACCATGGGCGACATCCTCGCGATGCGGCTCGAGGTGCGCGGCGTCGCGGGCGTGGTCACCGACGGCGGGGTGCGCGACGCCGACGCGGTGCGCAAGGTCGGGCTGCCGGTGTTCTGCGCCGGCCCGGCGGCGCCCGCGACGCCCACCGAGCACATCCCGGCGGACCGCCAGGTGCCGGTCGCGTGCGGCGGGGTCGCGGTGTTCCCCGGCGACGTGCTGGTCGGCGACGGCGACGGCGTGATCGTGATCCCCGAGGCGCTGGTGGAGGAGGTGGCCGCCGGCGCCGCCGAGCAGGAGGGCATCGAGGACTTCATCCTGGAGCTGGTGCGCGCCGGGCGGCCGGTCATCGGCACCTACCCGCCCACCGACGCGGTGCGCGAGGAGTACGCGCGCTGGCTGGACGCGGGCAGGCCGCCGGTGACGGGCTGAGCGGCGCGCGGCGGCGCCGGGGAAGAGCGGCGCGCCGCGACCGCGGGTACGACAGGCTCCGGCCGTCGCCGGAGCGCCCGGCGCGGCGGGTGGCGTGCGCGGCCTGCTCGCGGCGCGGGCGTGCATGCGTGCGGCCGACGCGTCGCGAGTCCGTCACGCGGCCGGATGACCGGCGGCGCGCCCGTGCTCAGACCTGCGGCAGCTCCGGCGGCGCGCGCAGCGTGAGCAGCTCCGGCGCACCGTCGCGCACCACGAGATCCTCCTCGTGCACCATCAGCCGGCCCGGCGCGAAGGTGTAGCCCGGCTCCAGCGTCAGCACCATGCCGGGCCGCAGCACCGTCACATCGCCCGGGCGGTGCGAGTGGCCTTCGGTGAGCTGCATGCCTAGCCCGTGGCCCATGCGTCCCACGTCGCCGGCGCCTGATGCGCCGGCTGCCTCCAGCACCCGCCACATCGCGGCCCACACCTGCTCGGCGGTGGCGCCGGGGCGCGCGGCCGCGAGGCCCGCCTCGGTCGCCTCCCAGCACGCGCGGTACGCGCGGCGCGCCGGCTCGCCGGGGTCGCCGACGGCCCAGTTGCGGTCGTAGTCGCAGAAGTAGCCGTCGAAGGTGGCGCCGGTGTCGAGGATCATCACGTCGCCGTCCGCGAGCGTGCGCTCCGACGGCCCCATGATGATGTCGCCGTAGCCGCCCGGCCCGGACGCCAGCGCGACGTACGGCACGCTGTCGGCGCCGCGCGCGAGCACGTCCTGCACGAACGTGCGCGCGACGCTGCGCTCGCTCACCCCGCGCGCGATGGCGCCCGGCAGCGCGCCGAACGCATCGCCGGCGATGCGGCACGCGTGGCGGATCTTCGCGATCTCCGCGTCCGACTTGATCTCGCGCAGACTCTTTACCAGCGGCTGCGCGTCGACGAGCGCGAGCGCCGCGATCTCGCGGCGCAGCCGGTCAAGATCCGCGAGCGGCATGCGCACGTGCGACTCGGGGCCCATCGGCACGCCCAGGCGGCCGTGTCGACGCGGCAGGCCGAGCACGGTGGCGGCGAGCAGCGACACGCCGTCGTCCTCGGGCCGCGGCGCCGGCCAGGTGCGGATGTCCTCCACCCAGGTCGTGGCCATGCCGGCGGCGCCGATCTCCGGGATCACCGCGATCGGTCCGCCGTCGGCCGGCACGACCAGGAACCACGGCCGGGTCGGGCTCTCCCAGAAGCGGGTGTGGAAGCCGGAGAACCAGCGCACCTCCGCCTCCGTGCTGAGCAGCAGCGCGTCGAGGCGGGCACTGGCCATCAGCCGTTGCGCGCGCGCCGTGCGCGCGGCGAACTCGGCCGGTTCGAATCCGCGGGCGGGCTCGCTCATCACGGTGACCTCGTTGCGCACGGCGTCGCGCGAGTGTAGCCGGGCCGTGCGGCTCGACGCCGGTGCGCCGTCGCCGCGTCGGACGGCTCCGGCGCAGGCGGTCCCGGTGCTCCCGGTGGCGCTGCGCGGCCGGCCTGGCGGCTCGCCGGCCCCGGTGTGGGACGCGGC
>CBDUCN010000282.1:0-6930 GCA_965365655.1 uncultured Gammaproteobacteria bacterium
CCCGGCCGTGCCTGCGCCCGCCGTCCGCAACCGGTGACTGTCGTGACGCTCACCCGTGACGAATTGCGACGCTTCTACGATCGATTCGGTTCGAAGCAGGATGCGCAGGGCTTCTACGAGGACCGCGCGCTCGCGGCAGGCCTCAGACCGCTCGCAGCAGGCCGTCCACAAGCCATCGCTTGAGCAGGGTGGCGGCGCGCATGGGCGCGCGCGACTCGCCACCGGTCTCGCACAGGGCCTCGCACAGCTCGGCGAAGCTTCCGCCGGCGTCGCAGACGTCCAGGGCCCGCGCCTCGTCGGCCGCGAGGGACCGCCAGGCGAGGGTGATGTCCTTGCGCCAGAGCAGCCACTCGACGCCCGCCGCCGTGTGCTCGGGCTCCGGCAACGGCCGGTCCTCGAGGATGGCCCGGTACAGGACCGGCACGTTCCACGCGAGGGACACCCGCGCCGAGGCACGCACGCGCCGTGGCCGCATCGCGCCCCAGTCCTCCGGCGCGATGCGCGCGACGGCCTCGACCGCGAGCACCGCGTCGTCCACCGCGTCGAGCAGCTCGCTCTTGCACCACTCGAAGCGGGCCATCTCGCCGAGCAGCGGCCGCTCGCGCCAGGGCGCGGCGCCGGACAGGAACCCGGGCAGCGCACGTCCGTACCAGCGGATCGAGGGGTGCGCGGACGGGTGGGACGCGCCGTACTCACGGGCAAGCGCTTCGAACGCGTCGCCGCCGAGCAGGGCATGCACCCCTGGAAACTCGATCGCCAGCACCTCGTGGAAGCGCAGCCGCATGCCGTCGGCGTAGATGGCCATCCGCTCGGCCGGGCCGGCGTTGGCGTCACCGAGCACACCGGGCGGCGGTGCGGCGCCGGGCACACCGGCGACGTGCCGCGAAAAGGCGCGCTGCAGCTCGGCGAGGGTGCTCACGCCGCCTCCAGGGTGCGGGCTGCCAGGCGCCGTGCCATGTCGAGCTCGGCGATCAGATCGGCGAGCGGCGGGATGTCGTCGTCACGCTCGATCATCGTGGACACCGGTCCGAGGCGGCGCACCGCCTCGGAATACAGCGCCCACACCGGGTCCGGTACCGGCTGGTCGTGGGTGTCGACGAGCATCCGTCCGTTGCGGCTGTGGCCGGCGAGATGGATCTGCCAGACCCGATCCGCCGGCACGCCGGCGAGGAAGGCGTGCGGGTCGTAGCCGTGGTTGTGGGCGCTGACGTGGACGTTGTTGACGTCGAGCAGGAGCAGGCAATCGGCCTCCTCGGCCAGCGCCGAGAGGAACGCCCACTCGCTCATGCACGAGTCGGCGTAGGCCACGTAGCTCGAGACGTTCTCGAGCAGGATGCGGCGGCCCAGCACGTCCTGCACCTGGCGCACCCGCGCGGCGACGTGGGCCAGGGCCTCCTCGGTGTAGGGCAGCGGCAGCAGGTCGTGCAGGTTGCGCCCGTCGACGCCGGTCCAGCACAGGTGATCGGAGATCCAGCGTGGCTCGATGCGCCGCGCGAGCGCGGCCAGGGACGCGAGATAGTCCCGGTCCAGCGGATCGGTGCCGCCGATGGACAGCGAGACGCCGTGCATCACCAGCGGATAGTGCCGGGCGATGCGATCCAGGAAGTGCAGCGGCTTGCCGCCGGGCACCATGAAGTTCTCGCTGATGACCTCGAACCAGTCCACCGCCGGGCGCTCGTCGAGCACCGTCTGGTAGTGCTCGGGGCGAAGCCCGAGACCGAAGCCGAGATCGGGGCGGGGTGGCAGACTCACGTGACGTTCCGCGGCAGGTTGAAGGTGAAGGTGGTGCCCCGGGCGAGCTCGCTGTGGGCCTCGATCGCGCTGCCGTGCAGCTCGAGGATGCGCCGGGCGATGGCGAGCCCCAGGCCGGCGCCGTCTCCCCCGTCCTCGGCGCGTTCCTGGTGGGGCTGGTAGAAGCGATCGAAGATGTACGGCATGTGCTCCGGTGCGATGCCGCAGCCGGTGTCGCTCAGGCGCACGGCCACGCCGCCGTCGCTCTCGGAAAGCGACAGGGTCACCCGGCCGTCGCGCGGCGTGTGGCGCAGCGCGTTGCGGATCAGGTTCTCGAGCACGCGCTCGATCATCGCGATGTTGCCGTAGACCAGCGGCAGCCCCGGCCGCGCATCCACTTCGAGCCGGATCCCGGCCTCCCGGGACTGCAGCGCGAAGTCCTGCACCAGGTCGTGAGCGAGATCCTCGAGGGAAAAGGGCTCGCGCTCCGGCGGCTGATCGTTGGCGTCGAGGCAGGCGAGCTCGAACAGCTCGCCGATGAGGCCGTTCAGGCGGTGACCGTGGCGCGCGGCGATCTCCAGGTACTCCCGGCGCTCGGCCTCGTCCAGCGTGCCCTCCTTCATCAGCACCGTGTCCAGGTAGCCGAGCATGGAGGCGAGCGGGGTGCGCAGGTCATGGGACACGTTCGCGACCAGCTCCCGGCGCAGGCGATCGGCCTGCTCCAGGTCACCCATGCGCGAGGCGATGCGCTCGGCCATCTGGCGAAAGGTCCCGTTGAGTCGATCGATCTCGTCGCCGCCTGCGGGCACCGCCGGCGGCAAGGCTGCGGTGTCGATGCGCCCTTCGCGCTCGAACTGCGAGACCGCGGCCGACAGCCGGCGCAGCCGGCGGGTGAGCAGTCCGAACAGCACCAGGCCGGCCAGGGCGGCGAACAGGGCCGCGGCGAGAAGACCCGCCGCGCCGAGGCGCAGGATGTAGCTGCCGCGCAGCATCGAGGCGATGCTGTCATGACGCTCGCCGCCGGTGATGACGTAGAGATAGCCCTCGAGACGTCCGTCGCGGCGCACCGGCGCCGCGGAGAAGATCTTCGTGCCTTGCGGGTTGCGCGGATCGTCGCCGAAGACCGGCAGGTCCGCGCCGTCGATGAAGGCGCGCAGCGGCGCGACGTCCACGCGCTCCCGGCGCACCACCCCGGGCGCCGCGGAATAGGCGCGGATCTCGCCGCTCGGGTCGAGCAGGTACACCTCGACGTCGGGATTCACCACCATCAGCGACTCGAACAGGCGGTTCACCGAGGCCTGGGCGCCGGCGCTGTCGACGTGAAGATCGTTGTGATCGACGATGTAGCCGGCGATGTCGCGGTGCAGCTTCTGGCTGACCTCCTGCTGGAACATGTCCATGGAGGTGGCCATGATCAGCGCGAACAGGCATCCGACCAGCACGAACAGCCCGAGCAGGGCGAAGGCGAGTCGTGCGTACAGGGTGCGCGGCATGATCGTCAGCCGGAGAACTTGTAGCCCACGCCGCGCACGGTGAGCACGAAGCGCGGATTGGCCGGGTCCGGCTCGACCTTGGCGCGCAGGCGGTTGATGTGCGAGTTCACCGTGTGCTCGTAGCTGTCGTGCCCGGATCCCCAGACCTGGTCGAGGAGCTGGCTGCGGGTGAACACCCGTCCCGGGTTGCTCGCGAAGTGATAGAGCAGGTCGAACTCCCGCGCGGTGAGCTCCACCTCGCGACCGAGGCAGTGCACGGTGCGGGTCGCGCGATCGACGCGCAGGTCCTGGAACTCGATGACGTCCGGCGTCGCCGCGGCGGCTGAATCACCACGATTCGTCGCGCGTCGAAACAGCGCTCTCACCCGTGCCAGAAGCTCGGGGATGCTGAACGGCTTGACCAGGTAATCGTCGGCGCCGAGCTCGAGGCCGAGCACGCGGTCGAGCTCGGCAGACTTGGCGGTGAGCATCAGCACCAGGGTCTCGCGGCCGGCGGCCCGCAGCCGGCGACAGACCTCCAGGCCGTCCATGTGCGGCAGCATGAGGTCGAGGATGATGAGATCGTGTCGTCCGGTCAGTGCACGAGAAAGACCCTCCACCCCGTCGAACGCCGTGTCCACGTGGCAGGGCAGATCGCTCAGATGCAGGGCGAGCAGCCGGGCGATGTCGCGGTCGTCCTCGACCACGAGCACCCGGCGCGGCGTGACCGACACGGGCGTCACGGCGCCCACACCGGTCGTGGATTGACGGGTCGCGAGCTGCATGGGTCCGGCGACGCCGGGGCGGGCATCAGCCCGCCCCGGCGTCGGGTCGGGGTCCTCAGCCGGCCTTGCCGCCGAGCTGCTCGCACACGTCCTTGGTGACGGACACGAAGCCCTGGCCCTTGCAGCTGTTCTGGCCCTTGCACGAGCTGTCGGCGGTCTTGCACGAGCTGCGGCCCTTGCAGGCGTTGACGCCCATGCAGTGGACCGTCTCCTCGGCGGCGCTGGCCCCGGCCGGCGCGAGCGCGAAGAAGGTGGCGGCGGCGGCGGCGAGCGCGAGGCTGGCGGTGGTCTTGGCAGTGCTCATCGGAATCTCCTTCATTGACCCTGGGGTATGAGTCCGGATCGGCGGATCCGGTGCCCGTCTCGGTGGGTGCGGGTGTCGACCCGGACCCTGGGAAGCAGTCTATGAAGGTCATATCACGACAAGATCACGGCGGATTCACGCTCCCGAGACATTCCCGGACGACCGCACCGGCCGCCTGTACCGGCGCCACGGCGCTCCCGGTGCGGCCACCCGCTCCTGTGCGACCCGCAGCGGCACGTCGAGGTTCCCGGCACACGACTCGGGCGCCGGGGCTGCGCGGTGCGTCATGTCCCATGCTTCCCGGTCCCGCTGCGCACCGCCAGATCCGGGGCCCGATGAGCGAGCGACCCGCCCGGACACCGCAGGGACGGGCGCCGCGTCAGGCGCCCCCCGGTCGAGCCGCTGCCCGAAGCCGGTGCGACCGCGGGGGGTATGCTGTGGACGAGGCGCACGAGGCCTGGCGCCGGGACGAGCGCGGTGCTCGCGAGCGGCCGCCGGCGGCGCGGCGCCGCCGCGCAGTGCGAAACCGTCGACGCCGACACTACACGGGTGACCGACATGCCCGCCTGTACATACCCGAGGTATCGAGGCCGGGTCGCGAAGGACTTGCGGCAACGCCGTGAGCGCGCGCTCCGGGGCCGCCGGAACACCGCGCCGACGATGACAGGCTGCCCATGCGCGTGGCCGGCGCGGTGGCGGATTGCGCGCGCGCCGGCATGCCGGTGACAGGGCCGTCGACGAGGCGAGCCGCGTGCCTCGCGAGGTGCCCGCATGCCTGAGGGATTGACCGCGCTCGCCCAGCGCTTCGCAGAGCCTGCGTGGCTGTGGCTGCTGCTCCTGCTGCCGCTGCTCGCGGCGCTGCGCGTGCGCGGCGGCCCGGTGCAGGGCCGCGTGCGCAAGCTGCTGGGCATCGCGCTGCGCGCCGGCGCGGTCGCGGCGCTGGTCGTCGCGCTCGCGGGACCGCTGGCCGGCAGCTACTCGCGCCACACCGACGTCGTGTTCGCGCTGGACGTGTCGCACAGCGTGGGCCGCGAGCCGTCGGCGCAGGCGCTGGACTTCGTCAACCGCGCGCTGGCCGCGAAGGCGCCGGACGCGCGCGTGGGCGTGGTGGTCTTCGGCGCCGACGCGCAGGTGGAGTCGCTGCTCGCGCGCGACGCGGAGCCGCTGCGCGACATCGCGGCGGACGTTTCCGCGGAGGCGACCGACATCGCGCGCGCGCTGGAGGTCGCGGTGGGCGCGCTGCCGTCCGAGGAGCACCGCCGCGTGGTGCTGCTCAGCGACGGGCGCGAGAACCGCGGCGACGCGCGGGCCGCCGCCGACGTCGCGCGCTCGCTGGGGGTGGAGGTGATCGCGATTCCGCTGGAGCGCGCGGCCGGCGTGCACGAGGTGTCGCTGCGCGGCATCGCGGCGCCGTCGAAGGTGCGGGTGCACGAGCCGTTCCGCGTCGAGGTCGCGCTGCACGCGAGCGACGCGGTGCGCGCGCAGGTGCTGGTGCTGCGCGACGGCGCGCTGCTCGCCGACACCGCGCTGGATCTCGCGCCCGGCATGAACACGTACCGCCTGGTGGACGAGGCCGAGCATCCCGGCGTGCACGCGTACGAGGCGATCGTGAACGCGCCCGGCGACGGCGCGCCGGAGAACAACCGCTGGCAGTCCTTCGTGCACGTGGACGGCCCGCCGCGGGTTCTGCACGCGGTCGGCGGCGACGCGGGCGGCGCGCCGCTGGCCGCGGCGCTGGCGGCGCAGGGCCTGGAGGTGGACCGCGTGCCCGCGGACGCGGTGCCGGCGGGCCTCGACGCGCTGGGCGACTACGACCTCGTGATCCTGGACAACGTGTCCGGCTTCGACCTGTCGCTCGCGAAGATGGAGCAGCTCGAAGCGTGGGTGCGCGACACCGGCGGCGGGCTGGTGATGCTGGGCGGCGATCGCTCGTACGCGGCCGGCGGGTACCTGGACACGCCGGTGGAGCGCGCGCTGCCGGTGACGATGGACGTGAAGACCGACGTCAAGATCCCGAGCCTCGCGGTGATCTTCGTGCTCGATCGTTCCGGCTCGATGGGCTCGCGCAGCCAGGGCGAGGAGAAGCTGGTGATCGCGCGCAACGCGGCGCTGGCCGCGATCGAGCTGCTGAACCGGCTCGACCGCGTCGGCGTGCTGGCCTTCGACGACGCGTTCGAGTGGATCGTGCCGCCCACCGAGGTCGGCAACCGCCAGCCGATCGCGCAGCGCCTTCGCGGCGTGGGCGCGGGCGGCAGCACGGACCTGGTGCGCGCGCTGGGCGAGGCGCACCGGGTGCTGCGCGAGCAGGAGGCGAAGGTGAAGCACCTGATCGTGCTGAGCGACGGGCTGGCCGGCAACGACGTGCGCCTGGACGGCTTCGCGGCGGGGATCGAGGCGGACGGCATCACGGTGTCCACGGTGTCGCTGGGGGTGGACGCGAACCGCGCGCTGATGGCGGAGATCGCGGCCATCGGCAACGGGCGCTTCTACCACACCGACGACCCGCGGCACGTGCCGCGCATCTTCACCAGCGAGACGCTGGTGGTGTCGCGGAACCTGATGGTGGAGCGCGAGACCGCGCCGGTGGCGGCGTACCCGGGGGAGATGCTGGAGGGGCTCGAGCTCACGGCGCTGCCGG
>CBDUCN010000283.1:0-6861 GCA_965365655.1 uncultured Gammaproteobacteria bacterium
CGATCAGCAGCACGTAGGAGAGATTGCCGAGCAGGCCTCCGGGCGAGAGCAGCGATTCGAGGCTGAGTTCCATGGCGCACCTTGGGTAAAGCGGCGAGTGAGGTGCGAATATGTTGCACGCGCTGCGAGCGTGGTCGAGTGTTGACTGGCACGTTGGCGGCATCGCCATCGGCGGCAGTGCCGATCAGAAACGTCGTTCGTCGGCCCGGACGCCGCATGCCCCGGACCTCCGGTCGCGGACGCCCGCGGCCTCCGTCGCCGCGCGCAGGGCGGCTGTCGGAAATCTTTACACCTCGGCGGTGCGCGGCGTGACGCCGAAACCTGATCTGTAATGTTTTCAGTCGCTTGCCGATCATGGCACGTTTTCTTGCATGTCCAAGCCGGAACACGTCTGCGTGCAGTCGCTGCGCGAGACCTGGAATGAACCAACACCCTCCTGTCGAGGATTGAGATATGAAGAAGGTACTTCCGATCGCACTCGCGTTCGCCCTCAGCGCGGCCGCGGGCTCCGCGCAGGCCGTGAACATCTCGTTCACGGGCAACTTCAACCTGGACGACGACGTCCAGCTGTTCAACTTCACCACCGACGGCGTGTCCGAGGTGTTCCTGGTGTCCTACGGCTACGGCGGCGGTACGCAGGCCGACGGCAACGTGGTGTCGGACGGCGGCATCGACACCATCCTGACGCTGTTCGACTCCACCGGCGCGCTGATCAACTCCAACGACGACGGCTCGAGCACCTGCTTCAGCAACGCCTCCGCGGTCGGCGGCAGCGGCGGCAACGCCGACCCGGGCACCGGCGCGACTTTCGACACCTGCCTGTCGTCCGTCCTCGCGGCCGGCGACTACACGGTGGCCGTGACCCAGTTCAACAACTTCGCGAACGGCCCGAACCTGAGCAATGGCTTCCTCCGGGACGGCGACACGACCTTCACCAGCAGCTTCGGCTGCAGCAACGGCATCTTCTGCGACGTCACCCAGGACAACCGCACCAGCGCGTGGGCCTACGACATCCTCAACGTGGTCAACGCGACTCAGGTCTCCGAGCCCTGGACGCTGAGCCTGCTGGCCGGTTCCGTGCTCGTCGCCGGGATGCGCACGCGTCGGCGCCGGATCTGAGCCGGGACACGCCGGGCCCGGGATCGGTCCCGGCTGTCACCCACGCGGCGCGCCCTGGCCGGCGCGACGCCACCTGGCCGCCGCGTGCGCAGCGTCAGCGCACGATGCGGAAGGCCCGGGCGACGACGGTGACCGCGCCGCTGTCCGGGTAGCGGTAGACCACCTGGCCGACGAGCTCGTAGCCCGCGGGCCAGGGCTCGCTCGCGAACAGCAGGTCGCCCCGGATCCCCGCGTTGAGACGCAGGATCTCGGCCTGTGCCGGCGGATCCAGCACGTTGTCCTCGCGCACCACGAGCACGTAGCGGATCCACGGCTCGTGATCCCGGATCTCGGCCGCCGAGCGGCCCATCAGCGCCTCGGTGCGGCGGATCATCCGGTGGTCGGCGGGGGTCAGGCCGAACATGTTGCCGACGACCGCGCATCGGGTGTGGTAGCGCAGGAAATGACCGTCGCGGAAGTCAGCGAGCAGCACGCCCGGCGCATCGGCGCACGCTTCGGCCAGTGGCGGGAAGACGCCTCGCACCAGCTCGTAGTAGAGGCCGCCGCCCACCCGCGGCGCGTCGAGCATCGCGAGTCCCGGCGCGAGAGCGCCCGCGAACAGCACGCCGGCCGACGCGTGCAGCGCGGTGCGCCGGCGCGGAAAGCGCGTCGCCAGGTGCTGCAGCGCGAGCAGCGGCGGCAGGTACACGGCGAACGAGCCCAGGTAGTGCAGGCGAAGCTGCAGCAGCATCAGGGTGCCGCCGAGCAGCGCGCTCAGGCAGAACAGCAGCTCGCGCCGGTCCGCGGTCACGAGCGCGCGCCACGCCAGGGCCACCAGCACGGCCGGAAAGATCACGATCAGCACCGAGTAGGTGCTCAGGACGACGAGCCAGCCGGTGCCGCCGTCGGTCGCCTGCGCCCACACCGAGGTCATCTCGAGCAGCCCGTCCAGCGCCGCGTAGTCGCGGCTCATGAAGCGGTTGACCGTGACGATGTTCTCCGCAAGCGGAAGCGCGAGCAGCAGCCCGACGAGCAGCACGACGCCCAGCGACCGTGCGCCGGGGGCGAGACGTGCCGTGAGCAGCAGCAGCAGCGCCGTGCAGCACGCGACGTAGGCCTGGAACCACGACAGCAGGTGGAAGGAGAACACGCCTGCGCGCGCCGGCTCCGACTGCGCCACCGCGAGCACCGTCCCGGCGAGCAGGCCCAGCGTCAGGCGCAGCAGCAGGGCGGGCGCCGGCGGGCAGCGCCTCAGCCACGCGATCAGGGCCCATGCGAGCACCGGGATCTGCAGGATGAACAGCGCGCTGTGCACCGCCGGGGCGAGGCCCAGCAGCGCGCCCCACGCGAGCGCGCTCGCACCTCCCGCGGTGCCGGCCGCGCTGCGCAGGCCGAGCCACAGCGTGCCGAGCACCATCGTCAACTCGACGAAGTGGTGGTCGACCTGTCCCGCGCCGTGCAGGTATTGCGTGAGCGGCGAGACCGCGAAGCACGCGAGCGCGACGGCGCGCAAGGCGGGGCTGAGCCCGAGCGCCGACGTCACCCCGAGCAGCAGGCCCGCGTTCACGAACACCCAGAACACCGGCAGCAGCGCGAGCAGCGGCCCCGGGCTCGCGTCCGGCAGCACCGCGGTGACCACGCGCAGAAGCCACGCCGCCGCCAGGTCGTACCCCCACGGCACCGGAACCCAGCTGCCGATCGGCGCGTGCACCAGCGGGTCGAACTGGTAGAACGCGCCCGGGTCCAGGTGCGTGTCCAGGATGCGCCGCGCGTGGTAGAACGCGTCGGGTCCGATCGGCACGAACTCGCCGTCGACCACGGTCGCCGGAAGCCACCGCAGCGCGATCCACGCGCCGACGGCGCCGGCCGCCACCCAGATCAGCAGGTTCGCGAGCCGCGGGTCGACGCGCGGACCGGGTCGTGCCGGGCGCGTCACCGGCCGGGATGCCCGTCGCGGCCGCGGACCGGGAGGGCGGTCGCGACGCCGCCGCCGGCGTCGGCTGCCCGCACGATGCGCGCGGCGGCTGCGCGCCGCGCGATCACGTTCGCGGCCGCGCCGAAGCGGCGCCGCCGCGCGTGCCGCGATGAATCGGGTGTCGCTGCGACCGGCCGGTCCGCCCGCGCATGCGTGCGCCTCCGAGGGGGGGCACGCGATCGTGACGGCTTGCTCTCCCTGGCGCCAGCGCCCGGACCCGCCGTCCGTCCGGCAGCGCGCGCCGTCAGGTCAGCCCGGGAGCACGCCCGGTCGCGCGTGGCCGCCGACGCGCGGCCTGCAGCCGGTCGCCGCGGCGCCTGTCCGCGCTCGAGACGATTGATCCAGATCAACCGCCCGGGCGCGCTTTGGGCCGAGCATCCGGGCGTCTGCGCCGAGCGGGGCGCGCCGGACGATCCGCGCCGATGACTGTTCCCAGCAACGATTCCGGCAAGCCGTACCGGCTCCTGCGCCGCTTCGCGCTCGCGAGCTTCGTGTCCGTCGCGATCGCGACGGTGGTGATCTCGTGGGCGGACTACCGACTCGAGCTCGACGAGCACGTCGAGATCGGCGAGCTCAAGAACACCGCGCTCGCGCAGGCGATGCTGCACGACCTGTGGGAGGTCTACGCCCCGCTGCTCTTCGTGAGCGACCTCGGCGAGGACGCCCGGCGCCGCGCCGAGGCGCGCCTCGCGCGCGAGGTGGGCCGGCGGACCGTGGGCACCGACGTGGTCAAGGTGCGGATGTACAGCCCGGTCGGGACGATCGTGTTCTCCACGGACGCGGCGGAGATCGGCGGCGTCGAGCCGTTTCACGCCGGCCTCGTCGCCGCACTGAAGGGCCGTGTCAGCACCAACGCCGACGAGCACCGGCCCGGCCACGAAGAGCACGACCAGTTCCCCGGCGGCAGCCTGATCGAGACCTACCTGCCGCTGCGCTCGACCCCCGACGGGCGCGTCGCGGGCGTGCTCGAGGTCTACTCGGACAACTCCAGCAACCTCGCGAGCCGGCGCGCGGACATCATGATCACGGGCAGCGTCGTCGCGGTCACGATGCTGGTGCTCTACGCTGCGCTGTTCCTGATCGTGCGCCGCGCGGACACCATCATCCGCACGCAGAACCGGGAGCGGGCGCGCTACCTGCATGAGCTGCAGCTCGCGAAGCATCACCTGGAAGAGCGCGTGGAGGAGCGCACCGCGCAGCTACGCGAGAGCGCCCGTGCGCTCGCGCGCAGCGAGGAACGGTTCCGGGGCATCGCGACGTCGGCCCGCGAGGCGATCCTGGTCACCGACGCCGCCGGCGCCGTCACCTACGGCAACCCGGCGGGAGACGAGCTCTTCGGCGTCCAGGCACGGGCACTCGTCGGCCAGCCCATCGGGCGATTGATCGAGCGCTCCGTCGGCGCGCCGGAGGCACACGAGGACGGCGGCGACGACGCGAAAGGTACGGACGGTATCGTCAGCGTCACCGCGCGCCGCGAGGACGGCTCGACCTTTCCCGCCGAGATCTCGGTTTCGGCGCTCGAGCGGGCCGGTGCCGGTGCGACGCTATACATCGTGCGCGACGTGAGCGAACGGGTGCGCGCGGAGGAGCAGCGCGCGGAGCTGGAGGTGCAGCTCCGCCAGTCGCAGAGGATGGAGGCGATGGGACGCCTCACCGGCGGCGTCGCCCACGACTTCAACAACTTCCTCGCCGCGATCATGGGCTACACCGAGGTCGCGGTCCGGGAGTGCGAGCGCAGCGGCAGCGAGCGGACCGCGGGCCACCTGCGCGAGGCGCTGCGCGCGGTGGAGCGCGCCCGCGACCTCGTGCGCCAGCTGCTCACGTTCAGCCGGCGGCAGCCGGTGCGCCGCGAGCCGGCGGCGCTGCCCGAGGCGGTGCACCGCGCGCTGAAGCTGGTCACGTCCACGCTGCCGTCGAGCATCGACGTGCACACGGACTTCGATTACGGCTGCCCGTCCGTGCTGCTCGACGCCGGCCAGCTCGAGCGCGTGATCATGAACCTGTGCCTGAACGCGCGCGACGCGATGGACGGGGCCGGTCGCATCGACATTGCGGTGCGGACGGTGCACCGGGAGCGCGTGGTGTGCGAGTCGTGCCGGATGTCGGTGGTCGGAGACTTCGTCGAGCTGTCGGTCAGCGACGACGGCAGCGGAATGGATGCGGCGTTTCTCGAGAAGGCTTTCGACCCCTTCGTCACCACCAAGGTCGCGGGCCGCGGCACCGGCATGGGGCTCGCGCTCGCGCACGGCATCGTGCACGACCATGACGGCCACATCCTCGTCGAGAGCAGGCCCGGCGACGGCTCCACCTTCCGCCTGCTGTTCCCGCCGCATCGCGCGGCCGTCGACGATGCGGAGCCGCCCGTGTCGCAGCATGACGACGGCGCGGTCACGCTCGCGGGCCACGTGATGGTGGTCGACGACGACGCGGCGGTGGCCGGCTCCCTGGGCCTGCTGCTCGAGTCGGCCGGCGCGCAGGTGACGTCCTTCACCCGCAGCGAGGCCGCGCTGGCGCACTTCCTCGACGACCCGAAGGGCATCGATCTCGTGATCTCCGATCAGACCATGCCGTCGCTGACCGGCGTCGAGCTCGCGCACGCGATGCTCAAGGTGCGCCCCGGGTTGCCCATCGTGCTGTGCACCGGCTACGGGGAGGAGGTGTCCGAGGAGAGCGTCGCCCGCAACGGCATCCGGGCGCTGCTTCGCAAGCCCGTGTCCAGTAACGAGCTGCTGGGCCTCGTGCACACGATCCTCGACCGGGACACGCCGACGTCGAGGCTGCGCGTGGTGGGCGGGCCGAAGGGCGACTGAGCGCCGGCGGACGCGGCGGCGCCCGCCGCACGCGCCGCTACCGGAATGACGCCCCGGCGGATGCCGGCGGCAGCGCGCCGGGCGGCTCCAGGTCGAAGCCGGCAAGCTCCGTGAACGGACCCTCCACGGCGAGCGCCGCCGACGCGTCCGGCGCCTCCGGCAGATCCACAAGCAGCAGCTCGCCGGGCGCGGCCGGCTCGGCCGGGGGATACACCGGACGCGGCTCCGCGCTCGGGTCCACGCCGACCTCGAAGCCGTCGAGCGCCATCGAGAGCCCGTGCCCGCAGGCCTTGATCACGGCCTCCTTGCGCGTCCAGCACGCATAGAACGCGCGCCGCTGCCGGTCGCCTCGGCGCGCCGCGATCTGCGCCGCCTCCGCCGCCGTGAAGTACCGCCGCGCCAGCGCTTCGAGTTCCATGCGCCGCGAGTGCTGCTCCACGTCCACGCCGATGCAGCGCCCGCGCGCGAACGCGAACAGCGCCTGGCCGCCCGAGTGTGAGGCGTTGAAACGCAGCCCCGACCCCGCGTGCGCGCCGGCGAGCCGCGGCTTGCCGTGGCGGCCGTACTCGAGCCGGATCGCCGCCGCGTCGCAGCCCAGGTAGTGCCCGAGCAGGAAGCGGAGAACGGCGCGCACGTACACGAAGCGCGAGCGATGGGGGGCCCGCGCCGATTCCGCGCGCGAGCGCTCGTCGTCGCTCAGGGTGCGTTCGAGCGCGCGCAGCCCATGCGGCGCCGGCGCCACCGGCACGCGCCACACGTGCACCGCCGAGGTGCCGAGCGCGTCGAGGCGGGACGCGTTGCCGGGCGAGGGCGCGGACTGGAGGATGGCCCGCCACGGGACGCGCGTGGGGGCATGCCGCTTCACCGCGCGCCTCAGATCGCCTCCGGCACCATCTCGATCGCCCCGCACGGGCACTCGGTCACGCAGATCGCGCAGCCCTTGCAGTAGTCGTACTTGAACTCGAAGCGCTTGCCCGG
>CBDUCN010000284.1:0-6849 GCA_965365655.1 uncultured Gammaproteobacteria bacterium
TCGCCGTGCGCGACGCGCCGCGTCGCGCGGGGTCGGTTCATCGGACAGCGGCGCGGCCGGTCGACGCCGTGCATCCGAGCGCCGGGCGCAGGGTGGCGAAAAACGGCGCCTTCCGCCAGCCCGGCAACAGGCCGTCGACGTTCCACGTCCTGTGGGACTCCGACTCGCTTCGCGGCAGACGCGGCCTCCCGCTCCCCCCGTGGATGAATCGATCGAGCGGCTGATGCATGCCGGCGCATCCCCGTGCCGGGCGCAGCCCGTCGCAAGCAGGCCCGCTAGCGCGTGACCGGCGGCGGCTCGCGGATCGCCGCGGCGGCAGCGAGTCCGACGCCCAGGAACGCCAGGATGGACAGGAACGCGTTGCGGAACGCGTCGGCGTCGTACACCGGTGCGCCGTTCACGAGCCGTCCGTCCCAGCCGACGTCCAGCAGCCAGCCCACCAGCGGCTGGAACAGCGCGCCGGAGCCGACCACCGCCGCGTTCAGGAAGCCGAAGGCCGCGCCGTGCGCCGCCGGCGGGTTGCCGTCGCGCGCGATCGCGAAGCCCAGCACCATGGTGCCGCAGCACGCGCCGCAGCCGAAGAACAGCAGCCCCAGCACCGGCGGCGACGGCTCGGGCAGGAACAGCACCAGCGCGAGCGCCGCGCCGGCCAGTGCGACCGCGACCATCAGCGCCGGCTTGCGCCGCGCGAGGCGGTCGCCCAGCGCGCCGGCCAGCGGCGAGCCGACGGCCCAGCCGAGCAGCAGCAGCGACGCGAAGCCCGCGGCCTCGGGACGGCTCATGCCGTGCACCTGCATCATCCACGCGACGCCCCACAGACCGGCGAAGCCGAGCAGCGGCGCGGTCATCGCGCCCAGCGTCACGGCCAGCAGCACGTTGCGCCGGTCGAGCATCGCGCGCAGCAGCGCGCGCGCGCCGATGCGCGCCGCGCCGCGCCCGGCCCCGTCGCCGTGCGGCGTGTCGCGCACCACCCACCAGGTGCCGGCGGCGAGCGCGAGCCCGGCCACCGCGGAGCCGAGCAGCGCGTGGCGCCAGCCCGTGACCTCGACGACCGCGGCGAGCGGCGCCTGGCCCAGCATGCCGCCCAGCATGCCGCTCATCATCAGCAGCCCCGACGCGAGCGCGAAGCGGCGCGGCGGCAGCCACTCGGTCGCGAGCTTCAGGCCCCCGACGAAGCCGAACGCGGCGCCGGCGCCGACCAGCAGGCGCCCGAGCGTCGCGGCGCCGATGCCGTCGGCGACGGCGAACACCACCGTGCCGGCGGCGCACACCGCCGCGCCGCCGGCGATCAGCCGGCGCGGGCCGTAGCGGTCCATCAGCAGACCCACCGGCACCTGCAGCCCCGCGTACGCGTAGAAGTACACCGCGGACAGATTGCCCAGCGCGGCGGCGCCGGCGCCGAGGTCGCGCATCAGCGGGTCGATCATGATGCTGGGCGCGACGCGCTGGAACCACGCGTAGAAGAACATCAGCGGCCCGAAGGACCACACCAGCCACGGCAGCCAGCCGGACACGGCGGGCGGGGCGGGGCGCTGGGGGGATGGGGTGTCGATGGGCCGCTACCGGGTGAGCGCGTGGTCCGTGCGCGGCGCCGGCCGGGGCGGGCGCGATGGGTTCACGGGCGATGACGCTGTGAACCGCTCCCGGCGCCGCGGGCGCGGGGCCGGCACGCGCCGGGTCTGCCCGATCCCGGCGAGCGGGTCGCGCAGAATATACTCGCCGCACGGCCGTGAGCCGGTGCCGCGCGGGCGCACGGTCCCGTCGCGCGAGCGCACGGGGCCCGCGGCGAGCCCGCCGGCGCGGGACCGAGGGGGTGCGGGACCGGTCGCGAAGGAGAACGCATGGCGCTCGCCGCCCACGGCACGACGCAAGACGGCGAGGCGCTGCGCCCGCCCGAGGAGGTGATGGCGCTGGATCGCCTCGGTGCGCTGCATCCCACGCGCCTCAGCTTCGCGCGCACGCTGACGCGGCGCATGTGCCGCGAAGGCTGGCGCATCGGGCGCGAGCGTTTCGAGATCGATGCCGACGGAGTGGGCCGCGCCGTGTACACGGTGCACGGGCCGCGCGAGCCGCTGTCGTTCGTCGTGTTCTCCGATCACCTGCCGCCGCAGGAGCGCACCGATCGCGTGATCGCGACGCGCTGGGACGCGACCTTCGCGCTGCTGCGCGGGCCGGTGGACGACGCCGATCTCGCGGTGCTCGCCGAGAACGTGCCGCGCCAGGAGGCCGGCCGCGTCGAGTCCCGGGCGCTGGTGCTGAGCCGCGCGAACCGCAGCGTGCGGCTGTTCGACCACGTCGTCGAGCGCCTCGCCGCGGGCGTGCAGCCGGACGCCGCGGCGCTTGCAGAGATCGGCTACCTGATGCGCACCACCGCGGTGTACGGCAACGGCAAGTTCGGGCTGTGCGACCTCGACGGGCTGTTCGGCGGCGGGCTGTTCCGCCTGCCGTTCGAGGCGGAGATGCTCACCGTGTACCTCGCGCGGCACTTCAGCCTGGAGCTGGTGTCGCACGTCGCGGCGCAGCGCGCCCCCGCGCGCGCCGCCGCGCTCGACCCGGCGCTGGCCCGCGGCCTCGGGGTGGGCAACGCGACCGGTCTCGGCATGGCGCCGTTCCTGGTCACGCACCCGAAGCTGATCGAGCGCTGGCTGCTGGTGCGCGAGCGCGCGCTGGCCCGGGTGCGGGCCCTCGAGCGGGCGGCGCCGGGCCAGGCGGCGCGGGTGCTCGCGCTGCTCGAGCGCGCGCGTGCGCACGTCGCGCAGTGGCACACCGGCGACGCGCGTCAGCGCGGACGCATCTCGGTGCTGCGCGAGGAGCTGGCCGCGCTCGCGGCGCGCTGGCACGACGCGGGGGACGCGCTGCTGTACGGGCAGCGCCCGTTCGAGCGGCTGTACGCGGAGGTCGCCGGGCCGGTGAGCCTGGAGCTGCGCGAGCTGGTGATCGCGCTGCTGCTCGAGGTGAACGGCGAGAGCGTGGACGACCTCGAGAACGACACGGGGTGCGACGAGGCGGAGACGCTCGAGCCCCGGATGCGCGTGCACGAGCTGATCGCGCTGATCGAGCGTGACTACGCGTGGGCCCTGGCCGTCGACTTCGACGCGCCCGGGGCGCAGGCGCGCTTCTGGTACGTGTCCGAGGACAAGGAGGAGCCGCGGCTCGGCGAGCGCGGGGTGGACGACGGCGAGGCGCGCGAGATGCGCATCGACGTCGCGCGCCGGGTGCAGGCGCTGCACCGCGCCCTCGGCGACGCCGACGGCGCGCAGAGCGTCGCGCGCTGGCTGCTGGGCGCGCCGGCGCAGCGCGGCACCGTGCGCCGGGTGCAGAGCCTCGCCGGGCACCCGTACGCCGAGATCCGCGCGAACGTGCTGGACGCCGGCTGCGTGCCGGTGGACCTGCTGCGCGCGAAGCTCGCGAACTTCGGCGCCGGGCGCTTCGATCCGAAGAGCGATCGCTGGACGCGCATCACGCTGTTCCAGGGCGCGCCGCTGGCCGCCGAGCTCGACGACCCGCAGCGCGCGGACGACTGGTGGATGCCGGTCGCGCCGGGCGCCGCGGCGTGAGCGGCGTCGCGCAGCGCACCGTGGACGGCGACGCCGGCGCGGCGCGGCGGATGAGCGTGAACGAGGTGCTGCGCCTCGCGCGCCGGGTGCTGATCGCGACCGGCGCCGGCCCCGGTTGCGAGGAGGAGCCGGCGCAGGCGGTGACGTGGCTGCAGGCCCGCGGGCTCGACGGGCTCGCCGCGCTGCACGCTGATCTCGACGCGCTGCGGCGCGTGCCGCCCTCGGCGCCGCGCGTCGTTCGTGACGTGGACGGGCGGCTCGAGCTGCAGGCGCACGGCGCCAGCGCGCTGTACCTGCTGCTCGACGCGGTCGCGCTCGTCGCCGCGGAGCAGTGCCCGCTGTCGATTGCCGGCGCGCGCTCGCCACTTTGGCTCGCGCCCTGCCTGGCGCTCGCGGCGCCGCCCGGTGCGGATCGCTGGGGCGCCGCGGCGGCTGCGGGGGAGACGGTGCTGCAGGTCGCGGTGGACGCGCGCGGGGCGGTCGCGGTGCACGGCGGGCCCGCCGGGCACGCGCTGCACGGCCTCGCCTGCGACCTGACGCTCGGGCACGGCGCGCCGCCGCCGTGGCGCGCCCGGTGGTCGCTGGATGCGTCCGAGCTCGATCGGCGGCACGGCACGGCCGTGCGCGAAGGCGTTCACGCGCCGGCGCAGGTCTTCGCCGAGCTCGCCGTGGTCTCGCGCGGTGCGCTGGTGCCCGAGTCCGAGCGCTCGCGCGAGCGCGGCGCCGGCGGCGGCGACGACAACGCCTGAGCGCACCCCGCGCGCCGGTCGCGCGTCGCGGCGACGCGCCCGCCGCCCGCGCCTGGGGCGTCGCTCAGTACCAGGTCGCCCCGTGCCGGTAGTGGCCGTGCAGGCCCCTTCGCCGGATGCCGCCGTAGCGCCGGTGACGGATGTGGCCCGCGCCGATGCCGAAGTGCACGCGGGGCCCGTAGAACCACGGGTCGTACCCGTATCGGTACGGATATCCGTACGGGTACCACGGGTCCGGGTGGTAGATCGGCGGCCACAGCGCGAACGCGTCCACGCGCACCACCGGCAGGCGCACCGTCTCGTCCCCGATGCGCCCGTCGATCACCGCCTCGACGGTGCCGGCCACCGTGATGTCGTTGCCGCGGCGGTACAGCGAGCTGTCCACGTCGGGGGCCGCGCGAATCACGAACCGCCCGTCCGAGGCCGAGCCCGGCAGCGGCCGGCCGCCGGCGTCGAGGCGCCGTTCGAGCACCTCCACGGTCGCAATGCCGCCGGCGTCGCGCTGCACCCACACCACGGTGCCGCCCCAGCGCACGCGTGATCCGATGTAGCGTTCCGGCGCCTGGCGCGCCTCCACGAGCTGCAGGTCCCCGCCGGGCGGCTCGCGGATTGCCTGCGGCACCGGGCGTTCAGGTTCGCCGGCGCAGCCGGCGAGCAGCACCGGGAGGGCCAGCGCCGCGCATCGCGCCGCGCGGCGGGCGGTGGCCCGATGATTCTCGTTCATCCTGCGGATTATCCGCGTTTCCCCGGAATCCGTCGTCCGAGCACACCGTTCACAAACGGATTGTTACGTTCGTCACAATTCCGGCGATCGGGGAAGATTCTTCTTGTTGCAGCGCCGCGTCGTGGATTAGATCCCCGCGCGGATTCGACGAAATCGCGCGGTGCTGGTGACGCGGAGGAGGCGGATTGGACCTGGGCCTTTCGGTGCCCGCCGCGATGTTCGCCGCGGCGGTGCTGTTCGCCGCCTACACGGTGCGCGGAATCGCAGGATTCGGCTCCGGCCTGATCGCGATTCCGCTGCTCACCCTGCTGCTGCCGCTGACGCTCGTCGTGCCGCTCGTGGTGCTGCTCGACTTCATCGGCTCGGCGGGGCAGGGCTGGCGGCACCGGCTGCGGGTGTCGTGGCGCGACCTCGCGCCGCTGCTGCCGTTCACCGTGGCCGGCGTGCTCACCGCGCTGTGGCTGCTCGAGGGCCTCGACGCGGTGCTGCTGCGCCGGGCGCTCGGGGTGTTCGTGCTCGGCTACGGCGCATGGCAGCTCTCGCCATTGCCCGCGGTGCGCACCACCCGCTGGTCGTCGCTGCCCTACGGGGTCATGGGCGGGCTGGTGGGCACGCTGTTCGGCACCGGCGGCCCGTTCTACGTGATCTACCTCAGCATGCGCGGGCTCGAGAAGGACGCGCTGCGCGCGAGCTTCGCGACCTGGTTCCTGGTCGACGGCAGCCTGCGCCTGGGCGGCTACGCCGCGTTCGGCTTTCTCGGGCGCGACACCCTGCAAGCGATTGTGGTCGCGCTGCCTTTCGCGCTGCTGGGCCTGCTGGTCGGCGGGCGCATCCACACCGGGCTGTCCCAGGACGTGTTCCGGAGGGTCATCAGCGTGCTGCTGGTGTTCAGCGGCATCGCGCTGCTCTTGAAGTGAGTCAACCGCATCTCTGTCAGGGAGGATCTGATCCGATGTCACATTCCACTCATGCCGAACCGGTGGCGCCGGCGCCCGGGTCCTGGCTGGGCCGTCATCTGCCGGAGAGCGCGTGGCGCGAGCCCGTCCCGGCGCACGTGGTGCATGAGCTCGATGCGGCGCTGGCCGTGCCCGCCGGCGGTCGCCGCGACCTGCCGGGCACCTCCGCGTGGCTCGCGGGGCTGCGCGAGAGGCTGTTCCAGGACCACGGCATCGCGGTGACCGGCGCGCTGCCGGTGGCGCGCTGGGGCGCCGAGCGTGCGCGACGCGCGGTGGAACTGCTCAGCGAGGCCTTCGGGCCGCCGATGGAGCAGGCGTACGACGGCACGCGCTATTACGACGTCGCGGACCGCGGCCTCGCGCCGGCGCCCGGCGTGCGCCGCTCGCTGACCAACGTGGAGCAGGCCTTCCACACCGACGGCCCGTGGGTGCGCCACACCGCCGGGGTGGTCAGCCTGCACTGCCTGCAGCAGGCGCGCGACGGCGGCGTCAGCCGCTGTATCAGCCTGCGCCGGCTGGTGGCGGATCTCGCGGCGGAGGCGCCGGAGCTCGCGGCGCGCCTCGAGGAGGACTTCCTGTGGCACCGCCAGGGGGAGCACGCGGACGGCGACGCGCCGGTGAGCCGGCTGCCGATGGTGTGGCGCGACGCCCGCGGCGAGTGGGCGATGCGCTGCTACACCGACTACGTGCGCAGCGGTCACCGCACCGCGGGCGTCGCGCTGGACGAGGTCGGCGAGCGGGCGCTGCTGCGCATCGATCAGCTGTGCGCGGAGCCGCTGCGCCGGGTGGAGTTCAAGCTCCGCGAGGGCGAGGTGCTGTGGGTGAACAACCGCTGGTGCGCCCACGCGCGCAGCCGCTTCGAG
>CBDUCN010000285.1:0-6826 GCA_965365655.1 uncultured Gammaproteobacteria bacterium
CCGCGGCGGGCCAGCGCCGCCTCGACGGCGCGCGGCTCCGCGTCCCGGAAGCGCACGTGGACCATGTTGGTCTGCACCGGGTCCACGTCGACGCCCGGCAGCGCCGCGAGCCCCTCGCCCAGGCGCGCGGCGTTCGCGTGGTCCTCCGCCAGCCGGTCGACGTGCTCCTCCAGCGCCACCACCCCCGCCGCGGCCAGGATCCCGGCCTGGCGCATCGCGCCCCCGGTCACCTTGCGCCAGCGCCGTGCCCGCGCGACGAGGTCCGCGCTGCCGCACAGCAGCGAGCCCACCGGCGCGCCGAGGCCCTTCGACAGGCAGAAGGCGACGCTGTCGAAGTGGGCGGTGATGGCCTGCACGTCCACCTCCAGCTTGACCGCGGCGTTGAAGACCCGCGCGCCGTCGAGGTGCAGCGCGAGGCCGAGCCGGCGCGTGAGATCGCGCGCTGCGCCGAGATAGGCCAGCGGCAGCACCTTGCCCGCGATGGTGTTCTCGAGGCACAGCACGCGGGTGCGGGCATAGTGGAAGTCGTCGGGCTTCACCGCGCCGGCCACCGCGTCCAGGTCCAGGCTTCCGTCGGGTGCGTGCTCCAGCGGCTGTGGCTGGATGCTGCCCAGCACCGCCGCGCCGCCGCCCTCGCTGCGGTAGGTGTGCGCGCGCTGCCCGACGATGTACTCGTCGCCGCGCTCGCAGTGCGCGAGCAGCGCGAGCAGGTTGGCCTGCGTCCCGCTGGGCGTGAACAGTGCGGCCTCGAAGCCGAGGCGCCGCGCGGCCATCTCCTGCAGCCGGTTCACGGTGGGGTCGTCGCCGTACACGTCGTCGCCGACCTCGGCGCTCGCCATCGCTTCGCGCATGCGCGCGCTCGGCCGGGTGACCGTGTCGCTCCTGAGGTCGATCACGTTGTCCATCGTCGATGTCCCCGCAGCCGTCGGTGGTCGTACCGTGGACGCCTGACCGGCGCCCTCCGCAGGGAGTATGCTTGAGGCTCGCTGGCGCTTCACCATGCCGCGCGGCGGATTCAACCGATGCAGAACTCACGACGCACCCTGATCCTGACCGGCGCCAGCCGGGGCATCGGTCACGCGACCGTGAAGCGCTTCTCCAGCGCCGGCTGGCGGGTGCTCACCTGCTCGCGCCAGCCCTTCCCCGAGGACTGCCCGTGGGAGGCCGGTCCCGAGGACCACGTGGTGATCGATCTGTCGAATCGCGACAGCCTGCTGGCGGGGATCGACGAGCTCAAGAGCCGCCTCGAGGGCGCGCCGCTCAACGCGCTGGTCAACAACGCCGGGGTCTCGCCCAAGGGGCCGGAGGGCGAGCGGCTCGGCGTGATGGACACCGACCCCGCCACCTGGGACCACGTGTTCCAGGTCAACCTGTTCGCGACCGTGATGCTCGCGCAGGGACTGGTGGAGGAGCTCACGCGGGGCAAGGGGTGCATCGTGAACGTGACCTCGATCGCCGGCAGCCGCGTGCACCCCTTCGCCGGCGCCGCGTACGCGACGTCGAAGGCCGCGCTCGCGGCGCTGACCCGCGAGATGGCATCGGATCTCGGCCCGCTGGGGATCCGCGTCAACGCGATGGCCCCCGGCGAGATCATCACCGACATCCTGTCGCCCGGGACGGACAAGCTGGTCGAGGAGATCCCGCTGCGACGGCTGGGCCACGCCGAGGAGGTGGCCAGCACGATCTACTTCCTGTGCTCGCAGCAGGCCAGCTACGTCACCGGCACCGAGGTGCACATCAACGGCGGGCAACACGTCTGAAGCCGAGGAGGGACCGCGTCATGAGCCGCTCACCGAACAGCGTCGCCGCCCGCGACATCGCCTACACGCTGCACGGCTACACCAACCTGGAGGCGCACCAGGAGAAGGGGCCGGTGCTGATCACGCGCGGCCAGGGCATCCACGTCTACGACGACGAGGGCCGCGAGTACATCGAGGGCATGGCCGGGCTGTGGTGCACGTCGCTGGGCTTCAGCGAGCCGCGCCTCGCGGAAGCGGCGAAACGCCAGCTCGACACGCTTCCGTTCATGCACACCTTCGCGCACCGCACCACCGAGCCGGTGGTGGACCTGTGCGAGCGTCTGGTGACGATGGCGCCCGGGAACATGAGCAAGGCCTTTCTGCTCAACTCCGGCTCCGAGGCGATCGACACCGCGATCAAGATGGTCTGGTACTACAACAACGCGCTCGGGCGCCACGAGAAGAAGAAGATCATCTCCCGCCGGCGCGGCTACCACGGCATGACCGTGGCGGGCGCAAGCCTCACCGCCATCCCGCTGATGCAGGCCGACTTCGACCTGCCCGTCAGCGATCGCTTCCTGCACACGGAGGCGCCGTCGTACTACCGCCACGGCATGGAAGGGGAGAGCGAGGAGGAGTTCGCGAGCCGCCTCGCGGGGCAGCTCGAGCAGCTCATCGTGGACGAGGGGCCCGAGACCGTCGCCGCCTTCGTCGCCGAGCCGGTGATGGGTGCCGGCGGCGTCATCGTGTCGCCGCGCACCTACTTCGAGAAGGTGCAGGCGGTGCTCGCGAAGCACGACGTGCTGTTCGTGGCCGACGAGGTGATCTGCGGATTCGGCCGCACCGGGAACGTGTGGGGCTCGCAGACGTTCGGCATCCGTCCCGACATCATCACGTGCGCGAAGCAGCTCTCCTCCGCGTACATCCCGATCTCGGCGGTGCTCATCTCCGAGGCGATCTACGACGCGATGGCGCGCAACGCGAGCCGTCACGGTGTGCTCGGCATGGGCTACACCTACGGCGGGCACCCGGTGTCGGCCGCGGTCGCGGTGGAGACGCTGAAGATCTACGAGGAGCGCGACATCCTGGGCCACGTGCGCAAGGTCGCGCCGCGCTTCCAGGAGCGGCTGCACGCGCTGGCCGACCACCCGCTGGTGGGCGAGGCGCGCGGCGTGGGCCTGCTGGGCGCGGTCGAGCTGGTGGCCGACAAGCACAGCCGGCAGCACTTCGACCCGGGCCACAAGGCCGCGGCGAAGGTCGCGGACCGGGCCTTCGAGCACGGCCTGATCGTGCGCGGCCTGCCGGGCGACTCGGTCGCGTGCTGTCCGCCGCTGATCATCACCGAGGAGGAGATCGACCGCCTGTTCGATCGGCTGCGCGCCGCCCTCGACGACGCCGCGTCGGAGCTCGCGCAGCGCGCGGCCTGAGCAGGGCCGCGCTCAGCCCGCCGGCCCGTCCACCATCGCCTCGAAGCGCGGGCGCTGCGCCTCGAACACCGCGCGCAGCGCCAGCGAGTCGCGGTCCAGCGCCCGGTCGACGGCGAGCACGCCGTCGAGGTGATCGATTTCGTGCTGCAGCAGCTCGCTGATCGCGGGCTCGATGCGCTCCCAGACGTGGCGGTGCCCGGCGCCGTCGATCCACTCCACGCTCAGGCTGGCGTGGCGCTCCACCCGCACCAGCAGGTCCGGAAAGCTCATGCAGTCGTCCCACAGCGTGAAGCGTTGCGGCGACTGCCACACGATGCGCGGATTGACGATGGTGAACGGGCCGTCGCCGAGGTTGCACGCGATGAAGCGCTGCGCGATGCCGAGCTGCGGCGCCGCCATCGCGCGGCCGAAGCCGTGCCGGGCGCGGAACGCGGCCAGCGCCGCGTGCAGCCGCGACGCCGCCTCCCGGAACGCCGGTGCGCGCACGTCGTCCACCGCCGCGCTCGCGCGGCGCAGGAACGGGTCGCCGAGCAGCCGGACCTCGGCGAGAAGCCCCCTCGGCGCGGTCATCTCATGACGAAGGGGTTGGGTACCTCGGTGGCGGTGGAGATCCACACGCTCTTGGTCTGCAGGTACTCCTGGATGGCCTGCTGGCCGTTCTCGCGGCCGAGGCCGCTGCGCTTGTAGCCGCCGAAGGGCGACATGTAGGACACGGCGCGGTAGGTGTTCACCCACACCGTGCCGGCGCGCAGGCGCTCCGACATCTGCAGCGCGCGGCGGATGCTGGTGGTCCAGACCCCGGCCGCGAGGCCGAACACCACGTCGTTGCCGATCGCGACCGCCTCCTCCTCGTCGCGGAACGGGATCACGGACAGCACCGGGCCGAACACCTCCTCCTGGGCGATGCGCATGGTGTTGCTCACGCCGGTGAAGATGGTGGGCTCGACGAACCAGCCGTCGCCGCACTCCGGGCGCTCGGCGCGGTGGCCGCCGAGCACCGTCTCCACGCCTTCGCCTTTCGCGATGTCCAGGTAGCCCAGCACCTTCTCGAACTGCATCTCGCTGGTCACCGGCCCGACCTGCGTGTCGCCGTCCATCGGGTTGCCCATCTTCGCGGTCTTCGCGAAGGACACCAGCTTGTCCACGAACTCGTTGTGGATGCTCTCCTGGACCAGCAGCCGGGAGCCCGCGATGCAGGTCTGGCCGGTGGCGGCGAAGATGCCGGACACCGCGCCCTTGATCGCGTTGTCGATGTCGGCGTCGTCGAACACGATGTTCGGGGACTTGCCGCCGAGCTCGAGGCTCACCTTCTTCAGCGTCTTCGCCGAGCTCTCGTAGATGCGCTGGCCGGTGCGGTCGGAGCCGGTGAACGCGATCTTGGCCACCTTCGGGTGATCCACCAGCGGCTGGCCGGCCTCGGCGCCGAAGCCGGTGACGACGTTCACCACGCCCTTCGGGAATCCCGCCTGCTCGAACAGCTTCACGAATTCCAGCGCCGAGGCCGACGTGTACTCCGAGGGCTTGAGCACGACCGTGTTACCCGCGGCGAGCGCGGGCGCGAGCTTCCAGGTCGCCAGCAGCAGCGGCGAGTTCCACGCCGAGATCGCGCCGATCACCCCGAGCGGCTCCTGGCGCGTGAAGTTGAAGGTCTCGGGCTTGTCGATCGGGATGACGGCGCCCTCGATCTTGTCCGCGAGCCCGCCGAAGTAGTAGTACCACTGCGGCATGTATTTCAGCTGCATGCCCATCTCGCTGATCAGCTTGCCGTTGTCCTGCACCTCGATCGCGGCCAGGCGATCGGCGTTGTCCGCGATCAGGTCCCCGAGCCTGCGCAGCAGCGCGCCGCGCTGCGTCGCGGTGAGCTTCGGCCACTCGCCCGTCTCGAACGCGCGCGACGCGGCCTGCACCGCGCGGTCGACGTCCTCGGCGCCGCCGCGGGCCACCAGGCTCCACGGCTTCGCGGTGAACGGGTCGTAGCTCTCGAAGTACTCGCCGCCCGCGGGCGGCACGAACTCGCCGTCGATGAACATGTCGAGTCGGGGCAGGTCGGCCATCGGATCCTCCTTACAGCTGCCGTGATGTCGTGTTCGTTCGCGCCCGGGCCGCAGCCCGGGCGCGGGCGGGGAGACCGGATGCGTCGTGACCGCGTGCCGCCGGATCCGCCTCCCGCTCGGTGCCGGTCCGGCCGTCGTCTCCCGCTCGGCACCTCGTGCTCGCGTCGCGCCGGTCCCGGGCGAGCGCCGGCCGCATCGCCGCGGCCTCGGGCTCCGGTCGCCGGCAACGGCCCGTGCGCGGCGGCGCGGGTGGACGGTGTGCCGCGACGCGCGTCAGCTCCGCCGGCGTCCGCGGACCGCAAAGCTATCAGAGAACGAGCCGCCCGGAGATGGCCCGCCGGCAGCGGCCGGTGCATGCCGCCGTGTCGAGCAGCACCGGGCCGGTCGGCGTTGCCGGATTTCCCCGCCGTCGGATGGCGCGGATCAGCGCGACGGTCGCGGGTGTGGGCATCTGCGTGCCGGGCCGCGCGGCGTGGCGGGATCGCGAGGGGAGCTCGGGGCGGCGGCGCGGGCGAGGGTGGGTGCGGCCCGTCCCACGGGCTATGCTCGTTGCAAGCGGTACGCAGGAGCCGGGGATGGACGACGACAAGCTCGGGCAGGTGTGGTTCGTCGAGGTGGGTGACAAGCCTCGCGGCCCCTTTTCGGCGGCGCAGATCGCGAAGGCCCTGCAGAGCGGGCGCATCGACCCGCAGACGCTGGTCTACGGGCCGGGACGCACGCGCTGGGAGCCCATCGCGTGGTCGCCGGGCGTGTTCGGGCTGGAGCCCGAGAAGGCGGAGCCGCCGCCGGACCTGCCCAAGGCCACCTTCCACGCCGCGCAGCTCGCGCACGAGATCGACTTCCGCATCCGCGGCGATGAGATGCAGTTCGTCGAGATCGAGCTGGACCCCGGCGAGGCGGTCGTGGCCGAGGCGGGCAGCATGATGTACATGGACTCGGTCATCTCGCTCGAGGCCGTGTTCGGAGACGGCACGCCGCAACGCGGCCTGGTGGACAGCCTGGTGGGCGCCGGCAAGCGGCTGCTGACCGGCGAGGGCCTGTTCATGACCGTGTTCAGCAACGCGGGCGACGGCAAGCGCCGGGTCGCATTCGCCGCACCGTACCCCGGCAAGATCCTGCCGATGAATCTCGCCGAGATGGGCGGCGAGCTGGTGTGCCAGAAGGACGCGTTCCTGTGCGCGGCGAAGGGCGTGAGCGTGGACATCGCGTTCCAGAAGCGCATCGGCGTGGGGCTGTTCGGCGGAGAGGGCTTCATCATGCAGCGCCTGCGCGGCGACGGCCTCGCGTTCGTGCACGCGGGCGGCACGGTGGTGGCACGCGAGCTGGCCGCCGGCGAGTCGCTGAAGGTGGACACCGGCTGCCTGGTCGCGCTGGAGCCCGGCGTGGACTACGACATCCAGTACGTCGGCAGCATCAAGAGCGCCATCTTCGGCGGCGAGGGCTTCTTCTACGCGAAGCTCACCGGCCCCGGCACGGTGTGGCTGCAGTCGCTGCCGTTCAGCCGGCTGGCCGGGCGCATGGTGCAGAGCGCGCCGCAGCTCGGCGGCAAGAGCGTCGGCGAGGGATCGCTGCTCGGCGAGGTCGGACGCCTCTTCGAGCGCTAGTA
>CBDUCN010000286.1:0-6737 GCA_965365655.1 uncultured Gammaproteobacteria bacterium
CCGGACGCATCCGCCGCCGGGCCCTCGGCTCGCGCCGTGGTTCAGTCCTCGAGCGGGACCACCTCGTCCGCGTCGAGCGTATATCCGGCTTCCACCGGGGCCTGCCCGTCCACCAGCTTCAGCTCACGCGTGACGCCCGCCGTGGTCATCGTGCCCTCGACCCACACCGGCGCGTAGAGCTCGGGAATTTCGAAGCCCGACGCGGTGCGCACGTACACCATCTGGTTCGGCGGCGGCGCCGGCACGTGGATGCACGCACCGACGTAGGGCACGAGCAGGAACTCGCGCACCCGCGTGCCTTCGAACTCGAGGGGCAGCACGTAACCCGGAATACGGACCTGCGCGCCGTTCAGCCCCGGCTCGACGGCGCTCGCCAGGCTGTTCGCATGCATCCGGGCTGCGACGATCCGGTCCAGCAGCTCGACGACCTCCGGGTGGCGCTCGCTCGGCGCGTCGGCGAGCAACGCCCTGTCGCTCTCGAGCAGATCGTCCTCGGCCAGGTCGCCCTTGGCCAGCTGCCTTCGCAGCAGCAGCTCCGCGCCCACGGTCTCGTAGATCTCCCGCTCGTCGTCTGCGAGCGCCATGACGCGGTCCTCGAGCTCGAACGCCGCACGCCCGGCATCGAGGAGCTCCGCAGGCAGGAGGTCGTCCCACCCGAGCTTGCGCACCTGTGACGCGTCGGCGAGGTGCACCGCCGCGCCGAGCGCGACGGCGAGGAATGCCATCGCCGGTGACGTTGTCCTGGACATCGTTCTCTCCGACCTCACGCCCGCATTGCGGTCTCGAAACCTACGACCGGAGCGGCCCAAAAGTATACTCGCGGCCATGTCTGGCAACGCGATCACGTCTTTCTTCGCCGCCCGCGGACCGCGCCCGGTGATCGCTGCCGGCCTGCTCGGCGTCACGCTCAGCGCCGCGCTCCACGGCGCCGAATCGACGCACCGCCAGCACGGCGCCCACGCGCACGGCGAGGGCATCCTGGAAGTTGCCGTCGACGGCCAGGATCTGCTGGTCTCGTTCCGGATCCCGGCCGTGAACGTGGTCGGTTTCGAGCATGCACCCGCGGACGACGCGCAGCGCCGGCGGGTCGCGGAGGCGCGCGAGCGCTTTCGGGACGGCGCCCGCCTGCTGGTGCCGAGCGCGGCGGCCGACTGCCGCCTGCTCGACGCCGAGGTCACGCTCGGTGCACGGGCGCACGACGCGGCCCCGCGCGCGCGGACCGAGACCGACGGCCATGGGCACGGGCACCGGCACGATGACGCGTCCGGGCACGCACGGGCGCAGACGGATGGCCACGGACACGACGACGCCCACCGCCACGCGGAGCCGGCTCACGGCAGCGCCGCGCCGGACGGCGACATGCACTCGGAGCTGCACGCCGAGTACCTCTTCCGCTGCGGGCGGCCCGACGCGCTGGCCGCGCTCGACGTGCGCCTCCTGGACGTGCTCCTCGACGTCCGCGCGGTCGAAGCGCACGTGGTCACGCCGCGGTACCAGGGGGCCGCTGAGCTGAGCCCGGCGCAGACCTCCCTGCGGCTGGTGCGCTGAGCGCCGGCGGCGCGCCGTGAGCGCAGCAGCCAGGCCGCGCACGGGCGGTGGGGAGCCCGTGATCCGTCTCGAGGACGTGCGCTTCTCGTGGCGGCGGGACACCGCCCCGGTCATCGCGATCCGCGAGCTGTCCATCGATGCCGGCAGCCGCGTGTTCATCGAAGGGCCGAGCGGGAGCGGAAAGAGCACGCTGCTGGGCCTGCTCGGCGGCGTCGCCCGGGCGGATGCAGGTCGCGTCGAGGTGCTGGGCATCGAGCTGCGCGGCCTTCCTGCCAGCCGGCGGGACCGCTTCCGTGCCGACCACATCGGCTTCGTCTTCCAGCTCTTCAATCTCGTCCCCTACCTCTCACTGATCGACAACGTGACGCTTCCGTGCCACTTCTCGCCGCGGCGTCGGGCCCGGGCCCGCGCGCGCGACGGCAGCATCGAGGACGCAGCCCTGCGGCTGCTCGGGCACCTCGAGCTCGCACAGCGCGAGGTGCTCGGGCGGCCGGTCACGGACCTCAGCATCGGTCAGCAGCAGCGCGTCGCGGTGGCGCGCGCGCTCATCGGCGGACCCGAGATCGTGATCGCCGACGAGCCCACCTCGGCGCTGGACGAGGGCACTCGCGATCGCTTCCTGGACCTGCTGCTCGACGAGTGCGACGACGCCGACGCGACCCTGCTCTTCGTCAGCCACGACTCGCGGCTCGCGCGCCGCTTCGATCAGCGCCGCGCGCTGAGCGAGATCAACACCGCATGCGTGCCCGCCGGCGAATGAGGCGCGCACGATGATCCTGATCCGCCTTTCTCTGTCCAGCCTGTGGAACCGGCGTGCGACAGCCGCGTTGACGGTGCTCGGCATCGCGCTGAGCGTCGCGATGCTGGTCGGCGTCGAGAAGGTCCGGCGTGACGCGCGAGAGAGCTTCGTCAGCACGATCTCGGGCACGGACCTGATCGTCGGCGCGCGCAGCGGTGCCGTTCAGCTGCTGCTCTACTCGGTGTTCCACGTCGGCAACGCGACCAACAACATCTCCTACGAGAGCTACCGCGATATCGAACGGCTTCCCGGCGTGGACTGGACCGTTCCGCTGTCCCTGGGCGACTCGCACCGCGGGTTCCGCGTCCTCGGGACCACCCCGGAGTTCTTCCAGCGCTACCGGCATGGAGTGCGCGAGCCCCTTCGCTTCGCGCAGGGCGCCGCCTTCGACGACGTGTTCGACGCGGTGCTCGGCGCGGAGGTCGCGAGCCGCCTCGGATACACCCTCGGGGACCCCATCGTCGTCACGCACGGCGCCGGGCGCCTCGAGCTCGTCGCGCACGAGGACACCCCGTTCCGCGTGGTCGGGATCCTCGAGCGCACCGGCACGCCGGTCGACCGCACGGTGCACGTGGGCCTGCAGGGCATCGAGGCGATGCACCTGGACTGGACGTCGGGCGTCCGCGTCCCCGGGCGGCGCGTCTCGCCCGAGCGCGTGCGGGCGATGGACCTGACCCCGAAGGCGATCACCGCCGCGCTGGTGGGTCTGGAGTCGAAGATCGCGGTCTTCCGCGTGATGCGCGCGGTGAACGAGTATCGCGAGGAGCCGCTGCTGGCCATCATCCCCGGCGTCGCGCTTCAGGAGCTGTGGGACCTCGTTTCGGTCGCGGAGAACGCGCTGCGCGTCGTCTCCGTGACGGTGGTCGCCGCAGGCCTTCTGGGCATGCTGACGATGATCCTGTCCAGCCTCGAGACGCGGCGGCGCGAGATCGCGGTGCTGCGATCCGTCGGCGCACGGCCGGCGCATGTGTTCGCGCTGTTCACGTGCGAGGCCGGACTGCTGGCGCTGGCCGGCAGCCTGCTGGGCATGGGAGGGCTCTACGCCGCAATCGCGGCGCTCAGACCCGTCGCCGCGAGCGAGTTCGGACTGCATCTTCCACTCACGGCGCCGCAGGCCGGGGACCTGGTGCTGCTCGCCGGAGTCGTCGTTGCAGGCATCGTCGCCGGCGCGGTGCCCGCAGTGCGCGCCTACCGCCTGTCGCTTGCGGACGGGCTGTCGATCCGGATCTGAGCCGGCGCGACCGGCCCCACCGTCAGCTTCTCGCCGGCCGGGTCGCCGCACGCGAGCCTGTCGCAGGGCGAACGGGTAGCGGGTCCGCTCACCGACTGCCGCGACCCCGACCCCGACCCGGTCGAGGGCATCGAGCTCGGCCCGAGCATCGAAGCCGGCGGGAGCGCGAGACCCCCGGCGCTCACGCCGGCGCCCGGCGGTCTCAGCCCCGGGCGGCGCGACGGCAGAAGCAGTAGACGAACGACTGCGTGCTTCCCCAAGGGGTCTCGTGGGTCTCCGCCGCATCACCGATCTTGTCGAAGGCGTCGCCGAAGACCGCGTGGATGCCGTCGGCGTCGTAGCGCGCCACCGGCAGGCCGCTGCACTTCTCGGGGCCGTCGAGGGCGAAGGTCGCGACCAGGACGCTGCCGCCGGGCTTCACGCAGCGCACGACCTGATCGAGGTAGGCGGCGCGCGCCGCGCCGTCGGTCAGGAAGTGGAACACGGCCCGGTCGTGCCAGAAGTCGACGCTGCGCTCGGGCAGCAACGGCGTCGTCACGTCACCGACCACCCAGTCCACCCACCGCGCGCGCTCGCCCAGCCGGTTGCGGGCGGCCTGCAGGGCCGCGTCCGCGAGGTCGATGACCGCGAGATTGCGGTACCCGCCGTCCAGCAGGTCGTCCACCAGGGTGGACGCACCGCCGCCGACGTCGACGATGCGCGCGTCGGCCCCGAGCCCGGCCGCACGGATGAACGACAGGGACTTCTCGAGGTGCGGCTGATACCAGCTGACCTCGTCCGGTGCCTTGCGGCCGTAGACGGCCTGCCAGTGCGCTTCGCTGCTCATTGCTCCACTGAGCATAGTCCCACCGTCTCGCGGCGCCACCGGGTGACCGCGACGACGGGCTGCGCGCTGCTCTTGCTCGCGCAGCGGGCATTCCCGCGCACCCGGTCCGCGGCCTACGATGTGCGTTCTCGCGCGCAGCGCGACGCGCTTCCACCGCAGACCACGAGGCACCGCCCATGCCGGCCACGACCGATCTCTCCTTCGCCACCATCGGCGCCGTCGCCAGCGCGTACCGCGACGGCGTCACCGGCCCGGTCGAGATGGTCGAGACCTTCCTCGAACGCATCGGGCGTCTCGACGGCGCGCTGGGTGCGTGGCAGGCCGTGTACGCGGACGACGCGCGCCGCGCGGCCGGGGGCGCCGAGGCGCTGCTGCGCAGCGGACACGTCGTCGGGCCGTTCCACGGCATCCCGTTCGCGCTCAAGGACATCGTGGACCTCGAGGGCCGCGTGACCGCCGCCGGGCACGCCGGCTGGACGGAGCGCGTCTCACCGGCCACCGGCACCCTCGCCCGCCGCCTGCTGGCCGCCGGCGGCATCCTCGTCGGCAAGACGAAGACGGTGGAGGTCGCGATGGGCGGATGGGGCACCAACCAGCGCATGGGCACGCCCCACAACCCGTGGGATCCGGACGTCGCGCGCACGCCCGGCGGCTCGTCGTCCGGCTCCGGCGTCGCCGTGGCCGCCGGGATGGTGACCGCCGCGGTGGGCACCGACACCGGCGGCTCGGTGCGCCTGCCGGCGGCCTGGTGCGGCATCGGCGGCCTCAAGGTCACCGAGGGCGTCCTGCCCACCGACGGCATCGTGCCGCTGTCGCACACCCTCGACACGCCGGGCCCGATGGTGCGCGGCGCGGAAGGCGCGCTGCTGATGTTCCAGGCCATGGCGGGCGTGCACCCGGTGGACAGCGAGCGCGACTGGCGCGCCGGCACGGGGCCGTTCGCGGCGCTCGCGGCGGGCGTCGCGGGTCTGCGCCTCGGCACCCTGAGCGAGCACGAGCGCGCCGGCGTCGCGCCGGACGTGCTCGCGCTGTACGACGACGCGGTGGAGTGCCTGCGCTCGCTGGGCGCGGTCGCGGAGCCCTTCCACACCCCGCTCACCTTCGAGCAGATGCGCGACGGGACCGGGCGCATCATCGGCTGCGAGGGCTACTACCACCACGGCGCGATGTACGAGGACGCGAACGCGCCGGTGGACACCGACTGCCGCCCGCGCATCCTGCTCGGCCAGGGCGTGAGCGCCCGCGACTACATCGCCGCGATGCGCCAGCGCGACGCGGACAAGGCGGCCTTCCTGCACGCGCTCGCCGGCGTCGACGCCCTCGTGTCGCCGACCGTCGCGACCGCCGCGGTGCCGCTGCCGGAGGTCGACCAGGCCGGCACGCCGGCCGGCTTCACGCGCGTCGCGAACTACCTGGGGCTGTGCGCGTACGCGACGCCGATGGGCCTCACGCCCCACGGGCTGCCCGGCAGCCTGCAGATCATGGCCCGCCCCCGCGACGAGATCATGGCCCTGCGCATCGGCGCCGCGTTCGAGCGCGCGACGCCGGGGATCGGGGTGCCGCCGATGGCGGCCTGAACGCGCGCGGCGCGACGCAGGATGGTCGCAGTGCGGGTGTCGGCGCGGACGCGCGCGGGGCACCCCGCAGAACGCTGAGCGGGAAACAGCCGCGCGCAGCCCGGGGCGGGCGGCGACGCTGCGTGCCCGCCGGGTCTGCGATCCACCCCGCATTCTCCGCGGCGCTGCGGCAGCAGCCGGTGACGCGCGCGACACCACGGCCGGACAACGAGCGCTCCCGCGCCGGCCCGGAGACACTGCCGCGCCGGCCCCGCCGCCGGAACCGGCGGCTCAGATCGCTTCCACGATCGCCCGCCACGCGGCGAGCTTGCGCGCGCGGGGGATCGACGCGTTCGCCGGGCTGGTCGACGGCAGCCGCGTCAGGCGCACGCCCGCGAGCCGCTCGCCCAGCGTGCCGCGCACGTGCTTCGCGAACGCGTGCTCGGCCTTCGCGCCGTTGAAGAAGATCGCGCCGACGCCCGGGTGCGCGGCGAGGAAGCCCGCGAAGTCGTTCGCGACGATCGACGACTCGACGATCGCCGAGTCCAGGCTGCCGGGCCGGGCGCACGCGCCGACGACGTCCCACAGCGCGACCCTGCGGCGCTTCAGCGCGCGGCAGCGCGCGTCGTAGCCGAGCGCCGGGTCGAAGCCGAGCAGCTCGCCCGCGATCGCCCAGAACAGGTTGCGCGGATGCGCGTAGTACTGGCTCGCGGCCAGCGACGCGACGCCCGGCATCGAGCCCAGGATCAGGATGCGGGCGCGGCGATCCGCGACCGG
>CBDUCN010000287.1:0-6722 GCA_965365655.1 uncultured Gammaproteobacteria bacterium
GTGTCGTCTGCCTTGCCGGCGTGGGCCGGCGCCGAGAGCAGGCCCAGCGCCAGCGCGCCGGCGCCGAGCAGGGCGGGCATGAGTCTCTTCATTCGGGTCTCTCCTCCGCAGAGTGCGCGGTTCTCGTTGTTTCTCCTGTCCCAGCGTACCCGCTTCGCGGGGCCCCGGGGCGCCCCGGGATTCTGGCCATCGCCCCCGGACAATGCAAACGGGATGCCATCACGACTCGCGGCGCCTGTCCGCTCATACCGCGAGCGCCATGCCGTCGCGCCCGGGATCCGCGCCGCCGCGCAGGCGCCCGTCCTCGATCGCGATCGCGTGTACGCCTCCGAAGGTGTACGAGAGGGGACTGCGCGCGACGCGGTAGCCGTCGCGCTCGAGGACGGCGGTCACGTAGGTCGGGATGCGGTTGCAGACGTCGATCACGTCGCTGTTCGCGGTGAAGCGCGGCGCCGCGACGGCGTCCGACGCCGACATCCCGAAGTCGAGCACGTTCAGGATCCCCTGCAGCACCCCCATCGTGATCCAGGTGCCGCCCGGCGCACCGATCACGAGCACGGGCGCACCGTCGCGGAACACCATGCACGGCGACATCGCGGTGAAGCGCGCCTTGCCGGGCGCGAGCGACCCGGCGCGCCCGGGGCGCGGATCGAACACGCTCATGCAGCCGTTCCACATGAAGCCCAGGCCGTCGTTGATCACGCCCGACGGCATGCCCAGCGAGTGCGTCATCGACACCGCGTTGCCGTCCGCGTCCACCGCGCACACGTGGGTGGTGTCGCGGGACTCCTCCGGGTCGTCGAGGCGCTCCACGTGCGCGCGCTCGCCGCGCCGGATGCGCTCGGCGAGCGCCTTCGCGTAGTCCTTGTCCAGCAGCTCGTCCAGCGGCACCGGCGTGAAGTCCGGGTCGCCGACGCGGGTGTCCTTGTCGATGGTCGCGAGCTTCATCGACTCGCTGACCACGCGGATGTACTCCGGCGAGTTGTGGCCCATCGCCGCGAGGTCGAAGCGCTCGAGGACATTCAGCATCTCGAGCACCATCACGCCGCCGCCGGGCGGCGGGTTCGCCGCCACCTCGAAGCCGCGGTACGCGGTCCACAGCGGCGGGCCGCGCCGCGTGCGGTAGCCGGCGAGATCCGCCTCCGAGAGCATTCCGCCGTTCGCTGCGATGTCCGCGCACGCCTCCCGCGCGATGTCGCCGCGGTAGAAGCATTCGGCGCCGGCGGCCGCGATGCGCTCCAGGGTGGCCGCCATGTCCGGGTTGTGCAGGCGCTGTCCGGGGCGCTTGAGCTCGCCGTCGTCGTCGAAGTAGATGCGCCGCCCCGACGCGGTCAGCGCCAGCTTGTCGCGGGTCGGCACACGCCCCATGTCCTTGCGCGTCCAGAACTCGTACACGTGCGGCCGGATCACGAAGCCCTCGCGGGCGTGGCGCACCGCGGGCGCGATCACGTCCGCCCACGGCAGCCGCCCGTGCGCGCGCACCGCCTCCTCGTAGGCCAGCAGGTTGCCGGGGATCATGATCGACTGGTAGCCGATCTCGTTGACCCGCCCGCGCAGCCGGAAGCCGAAGCCGTCGCGGAACTCGCCCTCGACGAGGTCCGCCCACATGTCCTCGCGAACCGCCGACGGCGCGCGCGTGTGGTAGTCCAGCACCTCGTGCACCCCGGCGTCCGGCAGGTACAGCTGCATGCTGCCGAAGCCGGCGATGCCGGTCATCTGCGGGTCCACCACCGTCTGCACCAGCGCGCAGGTGATCGCCGCGTCGACGGCGTTGCCGCCTTCCATCAGCGCCACCGCGCCGGCCTCCACCGCCTCCGGCTGCGGCGCCACCACCATGCCGTGCGTCATCTTGTCGTCCTCCGCGTCGGGGCCGGGTGCCCCGAGATGTCCTGCGCGCTGCCGTCAGCGCACGCACGCAGCGCACGCGCACGACGCGAGCGATCCTCGCGTGCACGCGTGCCGCGCGTTCAGCCGGGCGGGTCGCCTTCGTTGCCGGATCAGAGCTCCTTACCTCTGCGCTTTCCGTCTGCGCTCGCGGCGGTGATTCCGTTGTGAATCCCGCACGACCCTCAGTCCAGCGGCACCTCGTGCCGCCCGCGGTCCCAGTCGCGCGCCCACTGCACGCAGCGCGCGACGTCCTCCTCGAGCAGGAAGCCCTCGTCGACGAGGCGTCGCGCGGCGGCCTCGATGGCGCGCTGGTAGCCGGCACTGTCGCCGTAGCGTTCCTCGACGCAACGCCGCGGGTCGGCGGTGACGCGGCGCTCGCTCTCGGTGGCGGGAAACGCGATGGTGCTGCCGTTGAACTCGAACATCGCGCCGTGCCCGAAGCCGCGCGCGCGCAGCGCCCACCCGGTGTACGTCGCGAGCGGGGCCTGCACCATCGGGGCGCGTACGCCGGGCACGTCGTTGCCGTCCTCGTCCACCGCCGGCACCAGGGTCGGGTAGCCCGCGGCGTCCACCACGGCCGGCGGCTCCACGGTGAGCAGGCCGCGCTCGAAGTCCGGGCCGAAGTCCAGCAGCGGCAGGGTGTTCGGGCCCGACGGCGTGGCCACCCCCGGGATGGACGGGAACTGCGCGCGCCACTCCTCTCCGGTGAGCAGCGTGCCGTCGGCGCGGCGCGGCACGCGGCTCGGCGGTGGCGGCGTGCCGTGGCTGACCCACGCGTCGAGGGCATCCAGCATCGCGCGGAACAGCATCGACGTGCGCACCACGTTCTCGTCGAGCTGGCGCACGCCGCGGGTGGGCGCCTTCAGGTTCGGATCGGCGAAGTGCTGCGAGCTGCTCCACAGGTACACCCGCACCCCGTCCGGCTGCTCGAGGTCCTCGCCGCGGGTGTCGGTGTGCACCAGCGAGCCGCGGCGCTGCCAGTACTCGGTCGCGGTCTGGGTGTGGATCACCAGCGGGTCGGTGTCGGGCCGCTTGCAGATCGCGTCCGTGCGCCCGGTCAGGTGATCCGTGGTCTGCGCGTACGAGAACGGGAAACGGTCGGCGCAGTTGTGGTGCACCTCGTACTGCTGCCCCGCCGCGCTGACGACGCTCGCGAAACGGTGGTTCATCCACAGCAGGCCGCCGCCCGCGACGTGGGGCAGGATGCCGTCGAACACGCGGCGCCCGTCGGCGTCCGCGTTCCAGCCGCCGTGCACGAAGTCGCGCAGCGCGCGCCCGGTCTGCGATCGGCCCCACGCGTAGGCCCGCTCGATGGTCCCGACCGGGCGCGGCGCGCCGCCGGCGTCCGGCGCGCCGTGCTTCAGGAAGCTCACGAGGTCGCGCACCACGACGTGGCCGAGGCCCATCACGCGCGGCTCGCGCGCGGTGTACACCAGCTCGTAGATCCAGCCGGGCTCGAAGCCCGACGGCAGGTGGATGTGGCTGTCCGACGGCACCACCGCGAGCTCCGTGCCCTGCCCGTCCAGCCCGCGCCCGGACTCCAGGCGCGCGAAGGACCACCGCGACGGGTCCACGGGCTGCGGCGCGTCGCCCGGGTAGCGGCGCCGGGTGAGCGACGCCTCGCGCGGATCCAGCGACGCGGCGGGGTAGGCACGCGTGGAGGCCTGGCCGCTCAGCGGCAGCGACGTCACGCCGGGCGCGTTCGCGATGAACTCGGACCGTACCCGGCCGGTGATCGGCGCGCCGCCGTCGCTGGCCACCGGCACGTCCAGGACCATGCGCCCGTTGCCGGGCAGCAGGTCCCCTTCCCAGGCCGCCCAGACCACCGTGTAGCCGCGCCGCATCAGGAAGCCGTTGCCGGCGTCGGCCAGCGTGCGCGGATCGTTGCCGGGCGGCGCGTCGTTGAAGAACTGCAGCTCGCGCTTGTTGCCGCGGTTGCCGTAGCCGAACAGCAGCCGGCCGTTGCCGCGCGCCGGGTCGGCCGGCGCCAGGATGCAGAGATCGCTCGCGAACTCGACGAGGCCCCCGGCATTGCGCGGGGCCTTGTCCAGGTCCACGACCGCGGCGTAGGCCGGGTGCTGCGGGTCCACCGCGAAGTGCACGCGGCCGGTCAGGCGCTCGTAGGGTCCCGTGCCGTCGAACGCGTGGCCGTCCGCGAACGGCCCGCGGTCGTCGATCTGGATGCGCGGTGCGGTCATCGAAGGGGGCCTCTCACGGTGCGACGGGTCGCGCGAGCCTACTGCGTGCGGCGCGGCTCGCCCAGCCCGCCGCACCGGCGCGCGCCGCGCCCGCATCCGGGACGGTCCGTCCACGCCGCGCGGCGGCGACCGCGGCGCCGGGGCCGGCCGCGCAGCCGGACGGCGGCCGGCGTCGCGGCCGGAGACCCCGGGGAGCGGCCCGCCGGCCGCCGCGACGGCGGCACGGCGTTGGCGGTATCTTGGCCCGCGTGGCCTGCCGCGGGCTTCGCCGCGGCCCTCCCGAGGACCCTCGCGACGTGAGCATTCCCGATCTGCCCCCGGACATCCCCGGGCCGCCCCCGCGGCACTGGGACGCGGACACCTTCCGCACCCACGGCCACGCGGTGGTGGAGCGGATCGCGCGCTACCTCGAGGAGGTGGAATCGCTGCCGGTGCGCTCGCGCGCACAGCCCGGGGAGCTGCGGGCCGCACTGCCCCCGCGGGCACCCGAGGCGGGCGAGCCCTTCGACACCATCCTCGCCGACGTGGACCGGCTGATCCTGCCCGGGCTCACGCACTGGCAGTCGCCGTCGTTCTTCGCGTACTTCCCGGCGAACGCATCGCCGCCCGCGATCCTTGGCGAGCTGCTGAGCGCCGGCTTCGGCGTGCAGGGCATGCTGTGGGCCACGAGCCCCGCGTGCACCGAGCTGGAGACCCACGTGCTGGACTGGCTGGTCGAGCTGCTGGGCCTGCCGCCGCGCTTCCTGAGCGGCGGCCCCGGCGGCGGGGTCTTCCAGGACAGCGCGTCGAGCGCCACCCTGTGCGCGCTGCTCGCCGCGCGCGAGCGGGCCAGCGAGGGCCGCGGGAACCGCGACGGGGACACCGCACGGCTCGCGGTGTACGCGTCCGGGGAGACCCATTCCTCGCTGCGCAAGGCGGTGCGCATCGCGGGCCTCGGCGACCAGGCGCTGCGCGAGGTGGCCACCGGCCGCGACCTCGCGATGGACCCCGCGCACCTGCGCGCGCTGATGGCCGAGGACCGCGCCGCGGGCCGCGTGCCGGCCTTCGTGTGCGCGACGCTGGGCACCACGTCCACGACCGCCTTCGACCCGCTGCCGGCGATCGCGCCCGCGTGTCGCGAGCACGGCGCGTGGCTGCACGTGGACGCCGCGTACGCCGGCAGCGCGACGGTGTGCCCGGAGCTGCGCTGGATCAACGCGGGGCTGGAGCACGCCGACAGCTACTGCTTCAATCCCCACAAGTGGCTGCTCACCAATTTCGACTGCGACTGCTTCTGGGTCGCGGACCGCACCGCGCTGCTGTCGGCGCTGAGCGTGCTCCCCGAGTACCTGCGCAACGCGGCGAGCGAGTCCGGCGCGGTGATCGACTACCGCGACTGGCAGGTGCCGCTGGGGCGGCGCTTCCGGGCGCTGAAGCTGTGGTTCGTGCTCCGCAGCTACGGCGCCGAGGGGCTGCGCGCCCACGTGCGCGAGCACCTGCGCCTCGCGCGGCGCTTCGCCGAGGCGGTGGACGCGGATCCGGACTTCGAGCGCGCGGCGCCGGCGCCACTGTCGCTGGTGTGCTTCCGCCACCGCGCCGGGGACGACTTCAACGAGCGCCTGCTCGAGCGCCTGAACGCGAGCGGCGACCTGTACCTCACCCACACCCGGGTCGACGGGCGCTTCACGCTGCGCATGGCGATCGGGGGGACCTGGACCGCGCGCCGCCACGTCGACGCCGCGTGGCAGCGCATCCGCGACGAGGCCCGGCGCCTGGAGCCGGCGGCGTGAGGGCCGCGCGCGGCTGGCCCGCACCGCCGCCGGCGCGCGGGTCGCGACCGCGCGCGTCGAACGCGGCCCGCGCGCGGCGCGCGCTGGAACCGCGATGATCGCGCGCCTGTTCCGACGCGGGGTGTCGCTTCGCCTGGCCGGGCGCGAGGTGCGCGCGCGCCGGGCGTCGGACCTGCGCGAGGCCCTGATGCCGCACGTACCGGTCTCCGCGGCGCGTATCGCGGAGCTCGGCTCGACGGAGGACCGCGCGCTCGCGGCGCGGATCGCGGCGCTGGAGCATCTCGGCGCGGGCGTCGCGAAGGCGCTGGCCGACGGCACCGATCCGCTCGCCGCGGTGGCCGACACCGGGACCGCGCTGGAGCGGCCGTGGCCCGACGCGCTGTCCGCTGCCCGCGACTGGCGCGACGGGCGCGCCCCGTTCCGCCGCGCGCTGGCCGACGCGCTGCTCGCGCACGTCGGCGCCGAGCGCGAATGCCTGCGCACGCTGCTCGCGAACCGCAGCCGCGCCCCCGCGCCCGGCAGCGAGACCTCCATCGACGTGGACGCGAGCATGCGACAGCGACTGGTGTTCGACCCCGCGGCCATCGCGGGCGAGGACGGCAACGGCGTGGAGTTCAATCGCATGCCGAAGGGCGATCCCCTCGAGATCCCGATGCGCGACGGCCAGGCGCTGGAGCTGATGCTCGCCCAGCACCGCTTCCTGATCGTCAGCGGAACGCCCTGGCTGCTGATCGACGAGCTCGGCGAGGACATCCGGCTCAAGCCCGGGCGCAACGTGGTGGGCCGCAGCGTGGACTGCGAGGCGGTGGTGCACGACAGCTACCGCGCGATCTCGCGCCGTCACGCGGTGCTCGAGACCGAGGGCACC
>CBDUCN010000288.1:0-6703 GCA_965365655.1 uncultured Gammaproteobacteria bacterium
TGGTGATCCGGCACCACCGAGACGCTGTGCAGGTACGCGTCGATGGAATCGCGCGCGAGCGCCTGCAGCGTGGACTTCGCGCGCAGGAAACGCGGCGCCCAGTCGAGCTTCGGGTACAGCGCGCCCGCGGGCCCGAACACGCCTCGGCGCAGCCACCCCGGGATGCGCGAGCGGATCGCCTCCTCGTTCATGTGCCAGCGCTGGCGCCGGTAGCCGGCGAGGTTCTCGTCGCCGCCGTCGCCGGACAGCGCGACGATCACCTGCTCGCGGGCCAGCTCGCACACGCGGTAGGTGGGCATCGCGGAGCTGTCCGCGAACGGCTCGTCGTACAGATCGCCGAGCCGGTCCAGCAGCCCGAAGTCGTCGGGCTCCACGTGGCGCACGCGGTGATCGGTCGCGTAGCGCCGCGCGATGCGCTCGGCGTAGCCGGCCTCGTTGTACTCGCGCTCGCCGAACGCGATCGAGCAGGTCTTCACCGGGCTGTCGGACAGCTCCGCCATCATCGCGACCACCGCGCTCGAGTCGACGCCGCCGGACAGGAACGCGCCGAGCGGCACGTCCGCGACGAGGCGCACCTTCACCGCGTCGCGAAGGCGCTCGATCAGCTCCTCGCCGAGCGCGTCCTCGCTGCCGGCGTGGCGCGGGCCGAACGGCACGTCCCAGTACTGCTCGGGCGCCGGCCGGGCCTGCTCGCCGCGCGTGAAGCTCACGCGGTGACCCGGCGACAGCTTGCGCACGCCCTCGAAGATGGTGCGCGGCTCCGGCACGTAGCCGAGCGCGAAGTAGTCCTCCACCGAGCGCGGGTCGATGCGCCGCGGCAGATCCGGGATCGCGAGCAGCGACTTCAGCTCCGACGCGAAGGCCACCGTGCCGTCCGGCAGCTCGGCGTAGAACAGCGGCTTGATGCCGAGGCGATCCCGCGCGAGGAACAGCGTTCGCCGCTCGCGGTCCCACACCGCGAACGCGAACATGCCGCGCAGGCGCTCCACGCTCGCGGCGCCCCAGGCCGCGTACGCGTGCAGCAGCACCTCCGTGTCGCAGCGGGTCCTGAACCGCACGCCGAGCTGCTCGAGCTCGCCGCGCAGCTCCATGAAGTTGTAGACCTCGCCGTTGTAGACGATCACGTGGCGCCCGTCCGGGCTGGTCATCGGCTGCTGGCCGTTCGCGAGGTCGATGATGGACAGCCGCTTGTGGCCCAGCGCGACGCCCGGCTCGAGGTGCACCCCGGTCTCGTCCGGGCCGCGGTGGTGCTGGAGCTGGTTCATGCGCTCGATCAGCGAGCGGGGAAACTCCCGCTCGCCGCGCAGATCCACGATGCCCACGAGCCCGCACATGCCTGGTGATCCCTCAGCCGCCGGACAGCAGCGATTGGTACAGCGAATGATAACGGCCGACCATCACCGGCAGCGCGAAGGCGGTCTCAATCCGCGCCCTGCCGGCCTGGCCGTGGGCCGCGCAGCGGGCGGGATCGGCGGCATAGGCGACGATGGCGCGGGCCAGCGCGGCCGGGTCCGCGCTCGGCACCAGGGCGCCGCAGGTGTGGTCCACCAGCTCGGGGTTGCCGCCGACGTCGGTCGCGACCACCGGCATGCCGCAGGCCTGCGCCTCCAGCACCGTGTTGGAGATCCCCTCGCCCAGCGACGGCAGCGCGAACAGGTCGAACGCGGGCATCAGGGCCGGCACGTCGTCGCGGCTGCCGGCCAGCCAGCACCGGTCCTCGATCGCCGCGTCGCGCAGGAACGCCTGCGCCTCGGCGAGCAGCGGCCCGTCGCCGAGGTACGCGAGGCGAAGCCGTGCCGCGACCTCGGGCGGCGCCTCGCGCAGCGCGATCGCGAACGCGCGCAAGAGGTTCAACGGGTCCTTGACCGCCTCCATGCGGCCCACGGCGCCGACCAGGAACACGTCGCGCCCGCGCCACGCGTCCAGCGGCCAGCGCGCGCGCGCGCCCGGGTCCGGCCGGAAGCGCTCGGCGTCCACGCCGTTGTAGATCTGGGTGATGCGCCGCGGGTCCACGCCCACGCGGCTGCGCAGCCAGCCCTCGAGATCGCGCGACATCGGCACCCAGCGCGTGATCAGGGCGCGCATCGCCTGGCGCAGCCGCAGGTAGCGGCGGTTCTCGCCGTGCAGGTCGTAGATGTCGCGGCCGTGCTCGCCGTGCACGCGCAGCCGGACCCCGGCGAGCGCCGCGGGCACCTGGGCGTCGAGCGCAGCGAGGTTGCGGCTGTGCACCAGCGCGGGGCGCAGGCGCCGGAAGGTCCGCCACAGCCGTGCATAGACCGCCGGGTCCTTGCCCGGGCGCTTGTGCAGCTCCACCACCTCGACGTCCGCGCGCCGGATGCGCTGCCGGAACGGGGTCGACTCGGTGAGACACACCACCGCGTGCCGGTACCCGGCCTCGGGCAGGTGGTTCAGCAGGTTCACGAGCCCGTTCTCCAGCCCGCCCACGCCGAGGCGGTGGATCACGTGGGCGATCAGGGGAGCGCCGCTCATCGCGTGCCCCACGCGGCGAGCCCGATCATTCGCCGTCGCCGTCCAGCAGCCGGGCCATCGCCCCGACGCTGGCGGTCCAGTCGTAGCGCTCGAGCACGAAGGCCCGGTTGCGCGCACCCACCCCGGCAGCGCCGTCCAGCGCCGCGAGCACGCGCTCGGCGAGGCCCGCCGGCTCCGCGCACACCCAGTCCTCGAGGCCGTGGCCGGCCTCGATGCCCTCCACCGCGTCCGGCGTGGCGACCACCGGCAGCGCCATCGCCATGGCCTCCAGCACCTTGTTCTGCACCCCCCGCGCGACCCGCAGCGGGGCCACCGCGACGTCGGCGTGCGCGAGGTACGGGCGCACGTCCGGGACGGTGCCGGTGACCGTCACGCCGGCGCGCCCGTCGAGCGCGCGCACCGCCGGTGCGGGGTTGGCCCCCACGACGTAGAAGCGCAGCCCCGGGCGCCGCTCGCGCAGCGCGGGCATCACCTCGGCGGCGAACCAGGTCACCGCGTCCACGTTCGCCCGGTAATCCATGGCTCCGGTGAACACCAGGCGCCGGCTCCCGGGCGGATAGGGATCGGCGTGCTCGAGCTCCGGGTCGAAGTAACCCGCGTCCACGCCGTTCGACACGTGCACCACGCGGCTCGCGGTCTCCGGCGCGAGGCGGCGGAACAGCGCGGCCTCCTCGTGGGACACGAAGACGCTGGCGTCGAAGCGCGCCGACAGCTCGCGCTCCTGCTCGAGCAGGCGCCGGCCTTCGCGGCGGTACACCCAGCCCATCGCGCCGGAGTGCAGCTCCGCGTAGTTGCGCCACTTCTCCGAGTCCACGTCGACGAAGTCGATCACGCCGCGCCGCCCGGGCCGCAGGTGCGGCAGCGCGTACTGCGCCATCGACGACGAGAACACCAGCACCCGCGACACGTGGTGCGCCGCGACCGTGTGCGTGACCCACTGCGCGAGGCGCCGGCTGCGGAAGTACGCGATGCTGAGCGGCTCGCCGGTGGCGAACCCGCGTGCGCTCATCGCCCGCGACCAGCGCGGGCGCAGGCGGTGCACCGAGAGCGACGCGCACATCTCCCTCACCGTGTCCACGTGCTCGAGGTCCGCCGGGTCGTCGACGAAGGTGCCCAGGTGCACCCGGTAGCGCTCGGCCAGCAGCTTGAGCTGGTGGTAGGAACGCACCTTGTCCCCCTTGCGCGGCGGGTACGGGATGCGGTGCACCAGGAACAGGAGATCGCTCATGGGGGCGGGCCGGCGCCGGGACGGCGTCAGGCGAGGTACTTCGCGACCAGCGGCCCGAGCCGTCGGGAGACGCCGAGCGGCAGCTTCTGCCACGCGGCAATGGCCATCCGGTACTTGGGATTGTTGGGATTGAGCGCGGGCGGATCCGTGGCCTCGACGAGGTGGACCTGGTAGTGCAGGTCCTCCGGCTCGAAGCCCCAGTTCTTCTTGAACGAGTACGAGCCGGAGCCCTTCTTGCTGCGGCCGTAGTCGAAGCGCGTGCAGCCCCGGGCGGCGGCATGGGTCATCAGCGCGTGGTACATGAAGTCGTTGGCCTTCAGCGCGCGCGCGTCGGCGCCGCCGCCGCCGTAGTACGGCAGCACCTCGTCGCGGAAGTAGTAGCTCAGCACGCTGCTGACGGGCCTGCCGTCCTTGAGCACCGTCAGCACGTCGCAGTCGTCGCCGAACGCGCGCTTCACCGCGGCGTACCAGCGCTTCGGCAGCACCGGCGTGCCCAGGTTGCGCACGCTCTCGGAATACAGCGCGAAGAAGCGCTCGACGTCCGGGTCGATCACCCAGTCGAGACCCGCCTGCATGCCCTTGCGCACCATCGCGCGCTGCTTGCGCGGGATGGCCTTCAGGTTGTCCTCAGGGTCTTCGTGGATGGTCTTGCGGAAGCGCACGTACAGCGACTCCTCCGCGCCCGCCGCGGCCAGCGACGGCGGCGGCGCCTCGGCCTCGCGCAGCTCCAGCCAGTCCACGCGCTGCGCGCGGGCGTGCTCGAGCGCCGCGTCCAGCAGCGCCCTGCCCGCGGCCTCGTCGTCGGCCAGCACGCCGCCGTAGACGCAGAACGGAACGGAGATCAGGGCATTCCCGAACAGCCGGCTCTTCACGTGACCTAGCGGCAGCACCCCGACGATCGCGTCGCCGCGGCGCGCGAGCAGGTAGCGGCTGCCGTGGCCCAGCGTCTCGCGCACCACGCCGCGCCACGCGCTGAGGTGGAAGAAGGTGCCCCGCGGGTGGGCGCGCACGTACGCGTCCCAGGCCGCGGTGTCCCCGTCCGCCAGCACCTCGACCCGGGTGAGCGCGCCGGCGGCGCGCTCAGGCGGCATGGCGTCCAACGGCCTCTCCACGCCCGCTGTCGCCGGGCAGGAAGATGTGGTCCATGCGCCCCCACGCGAACTCGCCGAGCAGGCGGCGCAGGCGCGCCGCCATGCGGTCGAGGTTCGTGTAGTGGCGCACGCGGGTCTTCAGCGGCACGCCGCGCTGACGCGGCTGGTCCGGGTCCACCTCCCACGGGTGGAAGTAGAACACCGCGGGCTGACCCTCGCGCCGGTTGACGCGGCGGATCCCCCAGCGGAAGTAGCCGTACGGCAGCAGTCGGAAATAACCGCCGCCGGCACACGGCAGGTTGTGGCTGCCGACGCGCACGGTGGTCGGCGGCACCTCGAGCAGGCGCCCCTCGCCGCGGTACGGGAAGCGCGGCGCCTCGTGCATGCCGTACAGGTCGTGGCGCACCGGGAAGATGCTCGAGCTGTACGCGTAGCCGAGGTCCGTGAGCACGTCCAGCGCCCACAGGTTGTCGCGCCCGATGGAGAAGCTGGCCGCGCGATAGCCGCGCACCGGGCAGCCGCCGGTGTCCTCCAGCAGCTTGCGCGTGTCGCCGGCGTCGGCGCGGAACGCGTCCGGCGACTGCTCGGTCACGCGCACGTGGGACATGCCGTGGCTGGCCAGCTCGTGGCCGCCGTCCACGATCGCGCGGATGAGCCGCGGGAAGCGCGCGGCCACCCAGCCCAGCGTGAAGAACGTGGCCTTCACGTCGGCGGCGGCGAACAGGTCCAGCACCTGCAGGGTGTTGTCCTCCACCCGCGGCGCGATGCGCTCCCAGTCCTCGCGGGAAATGTGCCGCTCGAACGCCGAGACCTGGAACCAGTCCTCCACGTCCACCGTCATCGCGTTCACGATCGGCGCTGCGGGCTCAGACACGCTTCTCGACCCGGTTGTAGCGATCCTCGAAGCGCACGATGTCGTCCTCGCCGAGGTAGCTTCCCGACTGCACCTCGATCACCTCGAGCTCGACCACACCGGGGTTCGCGAGCCGGTGCATGGTCCCGATCGGGATGTAGGTCGACTCGTTCTCGCTGAGCAGGAAGGTCTCGTCGCCGCGCGTCACGCGCGCGGTGCCGCGCACGACGACCCAGTGCTCGGCGCGGTGGTGGTGCATCTGCAGCGAGAGCTCGGCGCCGGGCTTCACGGTGAGGCGCTTGACCTGGAAGCGCTCCCCGGAGTCCATCTGCTCGTACGACCCCCACGGGCGATACACGCGGCGGTGCAGGCGCGCCTCCTCGCGGCCCTGCGCGTTGAGCCAGCCGACGACCTGCCGCACGTCCTGGGCGCGATCCCGATCCGCGACCAGCAGCGCGTCCGGAGTGGACACCACCACCAGGTTCTTCACGCCCACCGCCGCCAGCAGACGGTCGTCGGACACGAGCAGGCTGCCCTCGCTGTCCACGGCGTGCACGTCGCCCTGGGTCACGTTTCCCGAGGCGTCGGCGTCGCCCACCTCGAGCAGCGCGGCCCAGGAGCCCACGTCGGACCAGCCGATGTCGGACGGCACCACCGCGATGGCCCCCCCCGCGGCGGCCAGCGGCTCGAGCACCGCGTAGTCGATCGAATCGGACGGACAGCCCGCGAACGCGTCCGCGTCCAGGCGCAGGAAGTCCAGGTCGCGCTTCGCACCCGCGACCGCGGCCTCGCACGCGGACAGCATCTCGGGGCGGTGCGCCCCCAGCGCCGCGAGCCAGGCCGACGCGCGCACCAGGAAGATCCCGGCGTTCCACAGGTAGTCGCCGGAGGCCAGATAGCCCTCCGCGGTCTTCCTGTCGGGCTTCTCGACGAACGCGCGCACCGCGTGGCCGGCCTCGTCGATCGCGTCGCCGCGGCGGATGTAGCCGTAGCCGGTCTCGGGCCGGTCGGGCGTGATGCCGAAGGTGACCACGTGCCCGG
>CBDUCN010000289.1:0-6607 GCA_965365655.1 uncultured Gammaproteobacteria bacterium
CCGGCCGCGATCTCCGCGATCTCGTTCGTGATCGCCTCCTGGCGTGCGATGCGGTACGCGCCGCGAAGCTCGCCGAGCTTCGTCTCGACGCTCGTGCGCGCGGCGTTCATCGCGACCAGCCGCGCGCCGTTCTCGCTCGCGAGCGTCTCCACCGTCGCGTGCACGAGCTCGCCGAGCACCCATTCGGCCAGCACCGCGTCCGCGAGCGCCGGGACCGGCAGGTTCACGAGCGATCCGCCTTCGACGGGCGGCAGCGCCTCGCGGTCGACCGGCAGCAGGCGGTGTTCCACGAGCTCGGTGCTGCCGCTGCCGGTGTACCGGGGGAACAGCAGGTCGACGCCGTCGGCGTGCTCGTGCTCGGTCAGCGCGTCCAGCGTGGCCGCGAGCTGCCGCGCGATCGGCGGGCCCGCCTGCACGTGCGCTCCGAGCGGGAGCCGTGCGTGCACCTCGAGGCCGCGCTGCTCCGCGAGGTCGGCGCCGCGGTCGCCGACGACGATGCGCGCGGCCGCGTCCTCGCGCGCGGCCGCCCGGTCGACCAGGCGCTCGGCCAGCGCGCCGACGAAGCCGTGCTCGGGCATGAAGGCCACCAGCACCGGGCGACGCGTCGCGGCGGGCGGCGCCTCGACGCCGAGAGCGAGCACCTCGGCGAGCGCCTGCGCGACGGTGTCGGCGTAGGCCCGCGTGCCGGGCAGCGCGGCCTGCGCCTCCTGCAGCCGTACCGCCGCCATGGCCCGCATCGCGCCGAAGATCTCGTGGATGTCCGTGGCCGACTCCAGCCGCCGCTGGATGCGCTCGAGGGACTCCGTCACGGGACGGCGCCCGCCCGTGTCCCGGGAGCGGCCGCGATCTCGTCCGCGAGCTCGACGAGGACGCGCTCCAGCGCATCCGCGTCCTCGGGCGCGAGGCTGCCGGTGCGCTCGACGCGCTCGACCACGCGCGCCGCGTCGCGCGCGAGCCGCGCCGGCAGCGCCGTGCGGAAGCCGGCGATGCGCTCCGGCTCGAGTCGATCGATGACGCCGCGCGCGACCGCGAGCAGCTGTGCGACCTGCACGCCGGGCGCGAGCGGCGCGAGGCGGCCCTGGCGCAGCAGCGCGCGGATCCGCCGGCCGCGCTCGACGGTCCTGCGCGTGCGTTCGTCCGCGGTGGCGCCGAAACGCGTGAACAGCTCGAGCTCGAGGAACTGCGCGTACTCCAGCCGAAGGGTCCCGGCGAGCTCGCGCATGGCCGGCACCTGGGTCTTGCCTCCGACGCGGCTGACGCTACGGCCGACGTCGACCGCCGGCTTCTCCCCCTCCTCGAACAGCCGCGAGTCGAGGTAGATCTGCCCGTCGGTGATCGAGATGAGGTTGGTCGGGATGTAAGCGCTCAGGTTGCCGGCCTGGGTCTCGGCGATCGGTAGCACCGTGAGCGAGCCGCCGCCGCGCTCGGGCGAGAGGTGCGCGGCGCGCTCGAGCAGGCGCGCGTGCAGCCAGAACACGTCCCCCGGGTACGCTTCCCGCCCCGGGGGCTCGCGCAGCAGCAGCGCGATCTGACGGTGCACCGCGGCGTGCTTGGTCAGATCGTCGATCACGAGCAGCGCGTGCCCGCCGCGATCGCGCACGTGCTCGGCGATGCTGGTCGCGGCGTAGGGCGCGATCCACTGCAGTCCGGGCGGTGCCTGCGCCTCGGCCACGACGAACACCGTGCGCTCGAACGGGCCGTGGGCGCGCACCGCCTCGACCACCTGGCGAACGGTGGACGAGCGTTGGCCGATGGCGGCGTACACGCAGACGACGTCGCTCGACGCTTGCGCGACGATGGTCTCGACGCCGATCGACGTCTTGCCGGTGGCGCGGTCGCCGATGACGAGCTCGCGCTGGCCGCGCCCGATCGGGAACATCGCGTCGATGGTCGCGACGCCGGTGTAGAGCGGATCGACGACGAGGTCGCGCTCGGTGATGCCGGGTGCCGGCCGCTCGATGGGCAGCCACGTCTCGGCCTCGGGCGCAGGGCCGCCGTCGAGCGGGCGGCCGAGGGGATCCACGACGCGCCCGAACAGTGCGTCGCCCACCGGCACCCGGGCGAGCGCGCCGGTGGCGTGCACGGTGTCGCCGGCGGCGAGGTGACGGTGCTCGCCGAGCACCAGGCAGCCGACCCGGTCCGCGGCGAGCTCCAGCGCCAGCGCGAGCCCGCCGCCGGGCAGGCGCAGCAGCTCGTCGAGACGTACCGAAGGCAGACCCGAGACCCACGCCACTCCGTCGCCGAGGCGCTCGATGCGCCCGACCTCGTCGAGTCGCGGCCTCGCGCCCGCGCGCGACGCCGCGTCGACGTCGGGCGTCCAGGTCGCGACGAGATCCGCGAGCGACCCGCTCATTCCGGCCCCGGAGCCGTCGTGTCCTGTGCACCGGCGCCCAGCGCCGACTCGATGTCCTCGAGCGCATCGCGCCAGGAGTGGCGCATCACCACGCCGGGGAAATGGATCTCGATGCCCGCGATCAGCGAGCCGTCCACCGAGAAGTCGAGGTCCAGGTCCCGTTCGAGCGCGCGTTCGAGGCGATCGCGGCAATCCGCCTGGCGCCCGGCGTCGAGCGGCTCGGCGCTCACCACGCGCACGCCCGCGCTCTCGCCGAGGCCGGCGAAGAGCCGGACGCGATCGTCGTGCGACATGCGGCGTAGCCGCTCGCAGACCGCGTCGACGAAGCGGCCGTCGCCCTCCGGCGGCGTGCTCATCGCGAGCAGCCGGCGGGCCACCTCGATGCCGATCTCGACGCTCTTGCGCCGCAGCGCTCGCGCCGCGTCCGCCCGCTCCTCGTCGAGCCGGGCGCGGCCGGCGGCGAGCAGCCGCTCCATCTGCGCGCGCGCCTGCGCCTCGACGCGCGCGCGCTCCTGCTGCGCCAGGGCGTGGGCCGCGTCCAGCGCCCGATCGCGCTCCGCGGCCGCCGCCTCGCGCTCGGCCGCGAGCCGCTCGCGCTCGGCCGCGAGCGCCTGGTGCGCGGCCTCGTCGGCCTGCTGCAGCGACTCGATCTCCGCCTGGCGCCGGGCGATCACACCGAGCACCGGCCGATAGAGCAGGCGCTCGAGCAGCCACACGAGCACCACGAAGTTCACGACCTCGAGGCCGATGGTCCACGGATCGAAGCTCATGTCGGCCGGTTCCCGGCGGCCTGCTTCGTGAAGGTTCGCGGCACGCGCTTCATCTCGACGTCCCGCGAATCAACCCGCCGCGCCACTCATGCGATGAACGGGTTCGCGAACAGCACGAGCAACGCGACGACCAGGCAGTAGATCGCCATCGTCTCGATCATCGCGAGTCCGACGAAGAGCGTGCGCGATATGATCCCCGCCGCCTCGGGCTGGCGCGCGAGCGCGTCCATCGCGGCAGCCACCGCACGGCCTTCTCCGAGCGCGGGGCCGATGGCGCCGAACGCGACCGCGACGACGGCGCCGAGAATGCTGATCATCTCAATGGTCATGACACGCTTAGCCTCTTTCGATGGAGCCCACCGCGGCGCCGATGAAGACCGCGGAGAGCACGGTGAAGATGTACGCCTGCACGACGCCGGTCAGCAGCTCGAGCGCCATCAGCGGCACCGGCACGAGCAGGCCCGCGAGCGAGAGCACGATCGCGATGACGAAGTGCCCGCTCATCACGTTCCCGAACAGCCGCACCATCAGCGAGAAGGTCCGGGTCAGCTCGGAGAGCACGTTCAGCGGCAGCATGAACCAGCGCGGCTCGAGGTAGGCGGCGAGGTAGCGGCCGAGACCCTGGCGCCGGATGCCGTACCAGTGGGTGGAGAAGAACACCACCAGCGCGAGCGCGGTCGCGGTCTCCACGTACGCGGTCGGCGGCGTCACGCCCGGGAACAGGCCGCAGAGATTCGCCGCGAGCAGGAACAGGAACAGCGTGCCGAGCAGCGCGAGATAGGGCCGCGGGTCGCAGTGCATCGTGTCGCGCAGCTGTCCCTCGATCGCGAGTACGACGATCTCCAGCGCGCTCTGCCAGCGAGAAGGCCGGCTCTCGAGGTGGCGCGACGCGAGCCACGCGATGCCGGCGAGCGCCGCGGCGACGCCGCACGCCCCTAGCACGGGCACGGTGATCGGCACCGGGCCGAGCTGGAAGACGACGGGCGCGACGAGCGGCGAGTCGGTCATCGCAAGCGTCCCAGCCGGACGATGCGGCCGGCCGTGAATCCGACCAGCGCGGCGACCAGCGCGGGTGCGCCGATCGTGGCCGTGACCGTGAACGCGGCGGCGACCGCCGCGAGACGCGCGAGGTGCAGACCCACCGCACGCCAGGGCGCGCCCGGCGCGAGGTACAGCCGGACGTTGGCGCCGAGCGCGGCGAGGTGCGCGATCGCGAGCGCGAACCCGCCGCCCAGCCCGAGCACCAGCTCCGCCGCGACCCGTGCCGTGAGCCCGCCGTCCGTCATCGCCTCGCTCCGCTCGTTGCCGTCATTCGCGGCTATTCCTCGTTCATCCGGCGCCACACCAGCCACAGGCCGGCGCCTGCGCCGAGCAGCACCAGGGCGGCGGTGAACACGATGCCGCCGCCGCGCAGCCCGTCCAGCCAGCGCCCGAGGAACGCGCCGCCGACGCTGGGCGCGACGACGATCCAGCCGTAGGCCCCGATCATCGCGAGGTTGCGCGCCAGGGGGCGCTCGCCCTCGCGGCGCCAGCGGGCTTCGCGCGCCCGGCGCCGGCGCGCGGCCTCGGCCAGACGGTCGTCGTCACTCTTCGCCATCCGCTGTCTCGCCGCGTGGTGCGAGCCGGCCGGGCGCCGCGGGAATATCGCCCGGGCGCGCATAGCGCAGCAGGTGCTCTAGCGCCGAGACGTGCAGCCGTCGCGCGTGGATTCGGGCGTCGCGCAGCTCCTCGTCCGTCGCGCGCAGACGCTCGATCACGTCCCGCTCCAGGCGTTCGAGATCCTCGCCCGGCACGGCCTCCTGGGTGGCGAGCGCGACCCGCTGTCCGTCGCGCACCGTGAGCACGCCGCCGCGCACCGCGCAGTGGCGTTCGACACCGTCGCGGCGGCGCCAGCTCACGACCGACACCGGGAGCACCGTGATCAGATCCGCGTGGCCCGGCCAGATCCCGAAGCCGCCGCTCGCATCCTCCGCGCGCACCGAGACCACGTCGTCCTCGCGCACCGCGATGGAGGCCGGGGTCGCGATCTCGAGCATCACGCGCCGGCCCCCGGCGCGGCCGACGCGCGTTCGCGCGCCGCCGCCTCGTCCAGGTCGCCGACCATGAACAGCGAGCGCTCGTCCCACTCGTCGCAACGGCCATCCAGGATCGCCGCGCAGCCGGCGATGGTCTGCTCGAGCGCGACGGAGCGGCCCGGCATCCCGGTGAACGCCTCGGTCACGGCGAACGGCTGGGTCAGGAAGCGCTGCAGGCGGCGCGCGCGCCGCACCGTCGCGCGATCGGTTGCACCCAGCTCCTCCATGCCGACGAGCGCGATGATGTCCTGCAGCTCGCGGTAGCGTGCGACGCTCTCGCGCACCGCCTCCGCGACCCGGAAGTGCTCCGCGCCGACCACGTCCTCGGCGAGCAACGCCGACGAGGAGAGCAGCGGGTCGACGGCCGGATACGCCCCTTCCGCCGCGATGGAGCGCGAGAGCACGATCGAGCTGTCGAGGTGTCCGAAGATCTCGGCGACCGCGGGATCGGTGAAGTCGTCCGCGGGCACGTACACGGCCTGGATCGAGGTCACGGTTGCCCCCTCGATCGAGACGATGCGCTGCTCGAGCTCGGCCACCTCGGTCGCGAGCGTCGGCTGGTAGCCGACCCGTGACGGCAGCCGGCCGAGCAGGCCCGAGACCTCTGCCCCGGCCTGCACGAACCGGAACACGTTGTCCATCAGCAGCAGCACATTGCGCCCGGCCACGTCGCGGAAGTGCTCCGCGACCGCGAGCGCCGCCGCGGCGACCCGCCAGCGGGCCCCGGGCGGCTCGTTCATCTGGCCGAACACGAGCACGGTGCGGTCGAGCACGCCGGACTGGCGCATCTCGAGCAGCAGCTCGTGGCCCTCGCGCGTGCGCTCGCCGACGCCCGCGAACACCGAGATCCCCTCGTAGCCCTCGACCATGCGGCGGATCAGCTCCATGACCAGCACCGTCTTGCCGACGCCCGCGCCGCCGAACATCGCGGCCTTGCCCCCGCGCGCGAGCGGCGCCAGCAGGTCCACCACCTTGATGCCGGTCTCGAACGGCTCGTACGCTGCCTTCTGCACCGCGAGGGCCGGCGGCGAGCGATGGATGGGCGACGTGGCGGTGTCCGCGCCGATCGGGGGGCCGCCGTCGACCGGCCGGCCGAGGGTGTCGACGACGCGCCCGAGCAGCACGTCGCCCACGGGCACCTGGATCGGCACGCCGCCGGCCCGCACCCGCGCGCCGCGCGCGAGCCCGCCGGTCGGCTCGAGGGCCACCGCGCGCACGGTGTGCGGGTCGACGTGCATCTGCACCTCGGCGACGATGCGCCGATCGCCGTCCTCGATCGACAGCGCGTCGTTGAGCGCCGGCAGCGCGCCGTGCTCGACGTGGACGTCGATCACGGAACCCCGTACCGCGCGCACGACGCCGGAGGCCTCGCGGCGCGGCCCGCCGGTGCGCTGCGTGTCGCGCGCCCC
>CBDUCN010000290.1:0-6580 GCA_965365655.1 uncultured Gammaproteobacteria bacterium
AAAGCCCCGGGTGCCGGGGGCGTGATGGATGACGATCATGGTCGCGGTCCTCGCAGCGGCGCCGGCCAGCCCGCGCCGGCCTATGGCCGCTCCGAATCTAACAGCCGGGCCCGGCGCGGGGCGTGATCGGGCCGTGTGGCGCGCGGATCCCGGCACACGGGACGATACCCCCCGGACCGCGGCGTGCGTCCGCCCGCGCGGGAGGCGAACCGCGTCATCGCGATCCGGGCCGCGATGACCGATTATCTTCCTGAATTCCAGTCACGGTGACGGGAGGTCGCATGAGCGCTTCATCACCCGCTCTCGCCGGGCGCCGGGCGCAAGACCGGGGCGACGTGCAGGGCCGCTCCGTCCCGCTCGCCCGGGTCACGCCGCCGGACCTGTCGCACATCGTCCCGCGCACGCGCCTCCTCGACGCGATCGACGCTGCGCGCGCGAGGATGGTGTGGATCGCCGGACTGGCCGGCAGCGGCAAGACCACGCTCGCCGCGGACTACGCGCGGCACACCGGCGCGCCGGTCGTGTGGCTGCGTCTCGACGGCCAGGACGAGGATCCGGCCGGGTACTTCCTGCATCTCTCGGCCGCCGCGGATGCCGCGGGCGTGGCCCGCGGCGGCGCGCTGCCCGTGCTGTCCGTCGACCGGCTGGGCGCGCTGGAGGCGTACGCGCGCGAGTTCTTCGCGGCGCTGTTCAACGCCGTCGGCGAACGCTGCGTCGTGGTCCACGACGACGTGCACCACCTCGACCCCGCAGGCGCGATGGCAGGCGTGCTGGCGGCGCTGCTCGACGAGGCGCCGCCCCGCGCACGCCTCGTCATGACCGGCCGGGAGGGCCCGCCGCCGGCGCTCGCGCGCGGCGTCGCCAACGGTGACGTGTGGGTGATGCCGGGCGAGCGCCTCGCGATGACGGAGGACGAGACGCGCCGGCTCGTGCAGAGGTGGGCCACCCCGCCGACGCCGGCGGGCATCGCGACGCTGCACCGGCACACCCAGGGCTGGGCGGGCGGCCTCGCGCTTCTGGGCGCGGGCGGCGGACCTGGCGGACACGACGCGCAGCGCCTGCTCGCCGGCTACTTCGAGTGCGAGGTGCTGGACGGCCTCGACGACGCGCAACGCGACGCGCTCACGCGCATCGCGTGGCTGCCCGCGGTACGCGCGGACCTCGCGCGCGCGGTGGCCGGCTCCGGCGGCGCGTGCGAGGTGCTCGACGATCTCGCGCGCCGCGGTCTGTTCGTCTCCACGCACGTCGGGCCGCGGCCGGAGTTCGCGCTGCACGCGCTGTTCACCGAGCACCTGCAGCGCCGTGCGCGCGAGACGCTGCCGGACGAGGAGGTGCGCGCGATCCAGGTCGCGAGCGCCGACGCGCTGCGCGGCGAGGGCGACGTGGCACCGGCCGTCGCGCTCTACCTCGAGGCCGGGGCTCACGCCGAGGCGGCGGCCGCGATTGGCGAGACGGCCCCCGCGATGTTCCGCGAGGCGCGGCTACACACCCTGCGCGAGTGGGTGCAGACGCTGTCGCCGGACGCGCGCCTCGCAGACCCGTGGCTCGACCACTGGCTCGCGATGTGCGTCCTGATGACGGACCCCGCCGGGGGTCGCGAGCTGATGCACGTCGCGTACCGCGGCTTTCGCGAGCGCGGCGACGAGCGCGGCCGCGTGCTCGCGCTCAGCTACCTGATCGGCTCGTACTTCATGTCGTACTCGTCCACCCATCCGCTGCGCGCGTGGGTGGATGAGATCGGCGCGCTGGGCGAGCAGTTCGACGCGCTGCCCGACGCCGACACGCGCGCGAGCGCGGCGCTGGGCGTGTGGTACGGGCTGTTCCTGGTCGAGCCCGATCACCCCGATCTCGCGCTGTGGGAATCACGCCTCACCGCGATCCTGCGCCAGCCGGTGAACCCCACCACGAAGCTGCGCATCGGCATGATCCTCTCCAAGCATTACTACTACACCGGGCGCTACGCGAAGATCTGGCCGCTGCGCCCGCTGCTGCTCGCGGAGTCGCGCGACGCGGCGCTGTCGCCCTACGGGCGGCTGCTGTGGTTCCTCTACAGCCTCCCGGACTGCTGGTCGCGCGGCGACTTCGACGAGGCACGCCGCGAGCTCGAGCGCGCACTCGCCGAGGCGAGCCGCTCGGGGATCCACCTGCTCGACAACCACTGCATCCTGCACACCGCCGCCGCGTGCCTTCTCGACGGCGCGCTGGACGAGGCGGCGGCGCTGCTCGATCGCGTGCCGCCGGCGAGCGCGTCGACGCGCCACATGGAGATGTGGCACCTGTACCTGAACCGCTCCTGGCACTCGTGCCTGGAAGGGCGTCACGTCGAGGCGGCAGAGCACGCCGCGCTGTGCGGCATGGCCGCGCGGGACATGGGCGGCGTCGCGCCGCAGTGCCTCGCGATCGTCGCGCAGGCCTGGATCGCCACCGCGCGCGGGCGGGCCGACGACGCGGCTCGCCTGCTCGCCGAGCTCGAGCCGCTGGCCGCACGCAGCGGCAGCGACCTGGTGCACTTCCACGCGCGTCTCGTCGCCGCCCGCCTCGCACTGCACGCGGGCGAGCGCGCGCGCTCGGCGGCGCTGCTTCGCGACGCACTCGCGATCGGGCGCGAGCTGGGGCTGCTGCACTTCCAGTGGGCAGTGCCGGAGCTGCTCGCACCGCTCGCACATCTCGCGCTGGAACAGGGCATGGAAGTGGACTACGTTCGCGCGCTGGTACGCGCGCGGCACATGCACACGCTGCCGGCGCCGGCGCACATCGAGGCGTGGCCGTGGCAGGTGACGATCCGCACCCTGGGCCGCTTCGAGGTGCTGCTCGACGGCGAGCCGCTGGCGCAGACCGGCAAGGCGCAGACGCGGACGCTGGCGCTGCTCAAGGCCATCCTCGCGTTCGGCGCCGAGCAGGTGGGCAGCGCGACGCTGTGCGACGCGCTGTGGCCGGACGCGGACGGCGACGCCGCTCACCACGCGCTGGAGTCCGCCCTCTATCGCCTGCGCAAGCTGATCGGCAAGGAGGCGGTGACGGTGCGCGACGGCAAGGTGTCGCTGTGCTGGACCCGCTGCTGGTGGGACGCGCGCGCGCTGCAGCACCTCGCGTCGGCAGTGCCGGACGGCGGCGAGCGACGCCGGCTGGCGTCGGCGATCTGCCACGGCCCGTTCCTGGCCGCCGACGCCGACCTCGCGTTCGCGGTACCTGCGCGCGAGCGCTTCGCCGCGATCGCGCAGGATCTGCTCGGCTGAGCCGCAGACCGTCCGCCTGGAGGGCCCCTCCCGCCGACCGCGCGCCCGCTGACGCTGCGCGCCGCGCGCAAGCCGGCTGATCCCGCCCGCCGACCGCACGCGAGCTCACGCTCCCCGACCTCCGTCAGGATGCCGAAACGGCACTGCCTGCGCGTATTCACGCCGCTGCGCCGAAGGGCGATCTATCGCTGGCTCAGGACATCGAGGGCTTACGTGCCGGATGTTCGAGCGTGCAACCCTGCAGCGGACGCAGGCCGGCGACGAACGGAGCTTCTCATCGTCTGCCGGTCGGCTCGATGACCCGCGTTTGCGGCACCCCCGAGCCCCGACCGCGCACGCGTGAACCACATCACGCTCGCCGCGCGTAGCGGTGAGCCATCGGTGAGCCCACGGACCAGAGACTGGCCCCCGTACCCGAACGCACGCACGGAGATTCGAGATGATGCAGCGCAACGCCGACACGCCGCGCCGCCGCCGGGCGGCGCGCATCACGTTCGCCGCGTGGCTCGCGGCGGGACTGTGCGTCGGGGCCGAGGCGCGGCAGGTCACGGACCCGCTGGATCCGGCGTTCGCGGGTGCCGTGAGCGTGCCGCTGCCGCCCGCGGGGATCCCGCCCGGGGCCGTCGAGCACATCTTCCAGGTCGGCGGCGTCACCTTCAGCATCCGTTCCACCACGACGCCACCCAACCCGATCTCGGGCGGCGGCAACGGCATCACGGTGTTCGCCTTCGGCGGCCCCGGCAGCGGCGTGCTGGTCACGGCCAGCCCGCCGGTGGCCGCGATCGGGTTCCACGGCGAAGGCATCGACGGCGGCACCGGCGGCGTGTTCGTCGGCACGCAGGGCACGGAGCTCGTGCTGGGCGGCTTTCCGCCGAACTTCTTCGGCGCCGCGGACATCGGCGCGATCGGCTCGGTGAGCCTGGAGGTGGGCGGGCCACAGTCGGTGTTCCGCGTCACCGAGATGCTGTTCGTGCCGGCGGGGGCCGCCCCTCCCGGCAGCGCCGACCTCGGCATCAGTAAGACCGTCGCCGGCAGCGCGTCGCGTGCCGTGCGCGCAGGCAACGGCGCGACGGTGCGCTTCGAGCTCGACGTCACGAACACGGGCCCCGACCCGGCGCTGGATACGCGGATCGTCGACTTCCTGCCGGAGGACCCGCTGACGGGCCAGCCGCTGTTCACCGGCTCGGTCGGGCAGGCGCCGGGGCCGACCTCCTTCGACCCCGCGAGCAACGTGCTGACGGCGAGCGCGGGCACGCTGGGGCCGGGTGTCAACGTGCCGCTGCTGCCCGAGATCGTGACCCCGCTGGATCGGCGCGCGTTCAGCTGCTCGAGCCGGCTGGTCAACGTCGGCATCGCGACCGCTTCCACGCCCGACGCCGCCCCCGCAAACAACGTCTCCATCGCGACCGTCGGCTTTGACGTGCTCGGCGTGCTCGGCACGGGCGAGATCTGCGGCAACGGCGTCGACGACGACTGCGACGGCCTGCACGACTGCGCGGACCCCGAGTGCAACTGCCGCCCCACGCTGCCGCCGCTCGCCGGCGCTCCGCCCGGGTGCTTCGGGGGCCTGTTCCAGGGCCTGCCGTCACAGCCGAATCTGCTCGCCGCGGTGCTCAGCTGCGCACCGCCGGCGAGCCTCCCCGCCGCGCAGACGCAGTGCCGCGTCAACTCCGGGAGCTGCATAGACGCACCGGCGCCGGCGGGCTGCTGCGACGCGCGGGCAGGCCCGTGCGCGCTGCCGGCGCTGTGCGCGCCGGCGGATCCGAACTTCAAGACGTCGGTGCCGGCGGTGAACGCCGAGGGCTACGGCTACGCCGACGCCGGCCAGACGGTCACCTACACGCTGACGTACGAGAACGTCGGCAACGCCGACGCGCTGGACGTGCAGGTCATCGACGTGCTGGACCCGGCGCTCGACGACGCGACGCTGGTCGTCAACGACGGCGGCGTGTTCGATCCGGCAAGCCGCGCCATCGTGTGGACCGACCCGGTGGTGCCGCCGGCGCAGCCGCGAAGCGTCAGCTTCAGCGCCGCCGTGCGATCCGACGCGGTGCCGGGCACGCGCGTGCGCAACGTCGGCACCATCGTGTTCCCGAACGCGGTGCCGCCGTCGCGTATAGACACGAACTTCGTCGAGCACGTGGTACCCGATCCGGCGGATGCGCCGGTCGCGGATCTGCGCATCGGCGGCTGCACGGAATCCACGCAAGGCAGCGGGCTGTGGCACGTGCGTCTGGTGAACGAAGGCAACGGCTTCGCGTACAACGCGAGCGCCACCGTGGTCGGCGGTCCGCCGCCGATCACGGTGCTCGCGCCCACCGCGGCGGGCTTCGAGCACCCGAACGACCCTCCGGGCACCGTGCCCACGGTGGTGCCCAACGCGTTCACCGACAGCACCGGCACCGTCGAGCTGGTGTCGGGCGCACCCGGAGACCCGTGCCTGCCGCTGACGTGGCGCGTGGCCTGGGAGGATGCCGACGGCAACGCCTTCAGCCGCGACGTGCAGCCGGCGGCCGACGCCGATCAGGACGCGGTGCCGGACGCTGCGGACAACTGCCCCGCCGACTTCAACCCCGACCAGGCCGACGCGGACGGCGACGGCATCGGCGACGCCTGCGACGCGGCCGCCCCCCTCGCCTGCGACGTGGACGCCGACGCCGACGTGGACCGCGACGACGTGCGCCTGATCACCGCCGCGCGCAACACGCCGGCAGCCGGCGCGGACGACCCGCGCGATCGCGACGGCGACGGCACCGTCACCGTCCTCGACGCGCGCATCTGCGCGCGCGAGTGCACGCGAGCGCGGTGCGCGACGCAGTGACCGTGCGTGCACCGACCCATCCCGTTCCCGAAAGGAGTTCCGCGATGTACAGGACCATCATGCTTTCGCTGGGCGCCGCGCTGCTGATCGCGTCGCCCGCCTCACGCGCCGTGACCATCGATTTCGTGCCGGCGGCCCAGTCGGTGTCGCCAGGCGGCACCGCGCAGGTGGACATCGTCGTTGGCGGGCTGGGCGACGGCGTCGCGCCCAGCCTCGGCAGCTTCGACATCGACGTCGGCTTCGACGCCGGGGTGCTGTCGCTGGCCTCGGTGGCGCTGGGCGGCGACCTGGGCGATCCGGCCTCCATCCTCGAGACCGACGCCGGCAGCGGTCTGCTCGGCGCGGGCCTGCTCGACGTGTTCGTGATCTCGTTCCTGTTCGATTTCGAGCTCGACGCGCTGCAGTCGGACCGCGTGGTGCTCGCGACGATGGTGTTCGACGCCATCGGCGTCGGGGTGAGCCCGCTGTCACTGCCGCAGGTGATCCTCGGCGACGCCCTCGGGGCGCCGCTTGCGCTAGCCGG
>CBDUCN010000291.1:0-6555 GCA_965365655.1 uncultured Gammaproteobacteria bacterium
CCGCCGAAGAACCAGTCTCCGAGCGGCGTGAGGCCGAGCAGCAGCTGCGCGGCGACCACGGCGCACACGAGCAGCGCCCCGAAGCGCGCGAGGCGGTGCAGCGACGCGCGGTCGCGGATGAACGACAGCACGATGATCTGAAGCGCCCACACGGGGCTGCCGAGCACCGCATGGGTGTAGAAGGACACGCTGTACGCGGCCAGCACCGCCTGCGGTTCCGGCATGCGGGCGAGGAACGCGGTGACCACCGCATGCGAGATCATCATCAGCTCCGCCATCAGCATCAGCGGAACGAAGAATGCGTAGGCGTCTCGAACCGTCGTGCCGGGACGCGCTCCCACGCTCACGGAGCATCGTCCACGGCGTGCAACGCACCCTCGAAGTCCGCGACCAGACAGGCCGTGAACTCCGGTGCGGACAGCTCGGGCGCGCCCACCACCGCGGGCGCGCGGAACAGCGGCACGTGGTCCAGGTGCAGCAGCGCGCCGGCGCTTCGCGAGTGCACGAAGAAGGTGCCTGTGCACTCCCCCGGGGACGGTGCGGTGAGGGAGAACTCGAGATCGAGGCGCAGCGCGCCGCCGGCGCGAACGGTCGCCGGCCCGTGGCCCAGGTGTGCCGGGATGTACTGCACGAGGCGCACCCCGGCCTCGTTCTCCAGCGCGAAGTCCACCCGCACGTCGTCAAACGCCCGCGCGAATCGCAGGCTCGCGCGCAGCGTCACGCGCAGCGTGCGTCCGGGTCCCTGCGCGCAGCGGGCAGACACATCGAGCAGCGTGACGTCACCGCTCGACCAGCGCTCCGCGCCGGTGACGCCGCCGTGCCGGGTGAGGTACTCGGAGAGCACCTCGTCCACCGCTCCGTCGCGCACCAGCCGGCCTTCGTCGAGCAGGAGCGCGCGTGAGCACAGGGATTGCACCACGCGCGGGTTGTGGCTCACGAACAGCACCGTTCGCCCCGAGGACGAGATCTCACCCATCTTCCCCACGCACCGGCGCTGAAAGTCCACGTCGCCCACGGCCAGCACCTCGTCCACGATCAGGATCTCCGGCTCGAGGTGCGCGGCGACGGCGAAGGCGAGGCGCATGGACATGCCGGAGGAGTAGCGTTTCACCGGCGTGTCGATGAAATCCTCCAGCTCGGCGAACGCGACGATGGCGTCGAAGCGAGCCGCGATCTCGCGCCGGCGCATGCCGTGGATGGCGCCGTTCAGGAACACGTTCTCGCGCCCGGTGAGCTCCGGGTGGAACCCGGTTCCCACCTCGAGCAGGCTGCCCACGCGCCCACGCAGCCGGGCGCTGCCGGCGCTCGGCGCGGTGATGCGCGACAGGATCTTGAGCAACGTGCTCTTGCCGGCGCCGTTGCGGCCCACGATGCCTACCAGCTCGCCCTCGCCCGCGGCGAAGCTCACGCCGTCCAGCGCGAGCAAGCGCCCGGGAGCGGGCGCTCGTGCGTCGCCGCGCAGGCGCGCCCACAACCGGTTCACGTCCTCGCGCAGGGAACGCCCGCCCAGCTCTCCCAGCCGGTAGCGTTTCGAGAGTCCGTCGACCGCGATGACCCGGCGCGTCACCGCCCGCTCCCCGAGGCCGTCACAGCGTGTCCATGAAGGTGCGCTCGACGCGGTGGAACAGCCACAGCCCGAGGATGAGCAGCGCGATGATGATTGCCGCGCTCGCCGCGAGCATCCACGGTGCGTGCAGGCCCTCGCCCAGCAGCGCATGCCGGAAGGCCTCGATGAGGGGCGCCACGGGGTTCAGCGCCAGCCACGGTTGCCACGCATCGGGCACGCTGGACAGCGGATACACCACCGGGCTCGCGAACATCAGGAGCTGCACGCCGAACGCAACCAGCACCCCCAGATCCCGGTAGCGAGTCGTGAGCGCGGCGACGATGATCCCGAGCGCGAGCGCGCACAGCGCCATCAGCGCCACCAGCAGCGGCACCGCGAGCAGCGACGCGCCCGGATGCACGTCGTGGTCGGACGCGACGGACCACGCGACCAGCGCGCACAGCAGCGCGAACTGGATCGCAAAGCCGATGAGCTTCGAGAGCAACGTGGACACCGGGATCACCAGGCGCGGAAAGTAGACCTTGCCGAGCAGGCCGGCGTTGGCGGTGAAGGTGCCGGCCGTGTCGTTGAGCACGGCTGCGAAGTAACCCCAGATCACGGTGCCGGTCATGTAGAACAGGAACGGCGGCACGCCGTCGGTGGGCAGCTTCGCGATGTGTCCGAACACGACGGTGAGCACGGCGGTCGTGAGCAGGGGCTGCAGCAGGTGCCACAGCGGGCCGAGCACCGTCTGCTTGTACTGCGCGACGAAGTCGCGGTGCACGAGCAGCAGCACCAGGTCGCGGTAGCGCCACACCTCGCCGAGATGCGGCAACGCGCGCCGGTCGTGGGGCTCGATGACGACGTCCCACCCGCCGTCGTCCAGCGGACTGCGCGGCGCGTTCACGTCGAGCCGTAGAAGGGCCACTCGGCCCGCAGCGAGCGATGCACGAAGCGTCGCCGGAGCAGTGCGCGCCCGAACTCGCGCAGGCGCTCGCCCGGGGGCAGCACCTCGCGCCAGCGTGGCGGGGGGGCGGCAGACTGCGCCGACCCGCCCCGCAGATCCGAGAGCAGGGCCTCCCACGCATCCAGCATCGCGGGCAGGCTGCGCGCCGTGCGCACCCACGCGGCCGCGTGCGAGCGCAGCGCCTCGCGGCGCGCCGGGTTCTCGTGCAGCGACACGATCGCGCGCGCCGCGGCGTCGGTGTCGCCGACCGGGAACAGCCGGCAGTTCTCGCCGTCGCGAAGCGCGCCGGCTGCGGCGCGGCCGCGGAAGTCGGCGCTCACCACCGCGATGCCGCGGGCCATCGCCTCGAACGCGACCAGCGGACCGGTCTCCGACTCCGATGTCACCAGCAGTACGTCGATCCCGGGATAGAAGATCCGGGCCAGCGCGTCACGGTCCTGCGCGCCCAGGTCCTCGTGGGCGTGCTGCAGCCCGCTGGCGGCGAGCTGCTCGCGCAGCGGGCCGCGCGCTTCACCGTCGCCCGCGGTGCGCAGCACGGCGCCGGGGATCGTCTTGCGCACGGCGAGAAGCACCGCCGGCAGGTCGAGCACCCGCTTCGGCGAGTGTTGCATTCGCCCGCACCAGCCGATGCGCAGCGGAACCGCCCCGGCGCTCGACGGCGCGGCGACCGGTTCGGCGTCAGGGGCCGGAATGCCGCACGGGATGGCCACGCAGCGCAGCCCGGGTGCGCAGTCGCGCACCATCGCCTCGCTCGCGGGGTCGACCGGCACCGCCGCATCCATGCAATGCCCGAGCCGGCGCAGGTCCGACGCGGCGCCCGCACACGCCTCGTGGACGGGGTACACGATGCGGTGGCCGAGTCGCTCGCGCGTCGCGGCGGCCACCAGCAGGCCGTCGAACAGCATCACCGGCACGACGACGTCCGGGCGCTGACTGCGCAGCATCGAGCGTACCGCGAGCCGGCGCGCCGCCGGCGAGCCGCGGCGGCCGTCCAGCGCTTCCCAGCGCAGCCGCGGATGCAGCGCGGCGTAGCGCTGCGGATCGTGGAAGCGCATGCCGTGAGCGAGCGCCACGTCGCAGCTGTGGCCGCGCTCGGCGAGCCCGCATGCGAGGTCGTCCAGCCACGACTCGACACCGCCGATGATGGGCGCGCTCTTGGACAGGAACAGCACCCGCATCAGGGTCGCGGCACGCCGGGGCGCGTGGCCGCGCGCACCGCCAGCATCAGCCCGTCGACGCGAGGCTGGCGGTGCCGGCCGCGGGTATGGACGTGGAAGCCCGCGCCGTGGAGCAGCTCGCGCAGTCGTTGCGGCGAGTCGGGTGCGCCGGGCTGCGCGTGCCACTCGATCACGCACGCGCTGATCCGTGCAAGCTCCCCGGTGCGCGTCAGGTCGTCGAGGATCGCGCGCTCGCTGCCCTCGCAGTCGAGCTTGAGCACGACGTCGCGCGTCGGGTGGGCACGGCGCAGCGCGCCGATCGCGGCTGAAGCGCGGCGCACGGGCACGCGGTGCTCCTCCACCGGGATGGCTCCCGAGCCTGGTGGCGGCGTCGGCGCCGTCACCAGGCTCGAGCGGCCGCGGTGACCCGCGATGCTGCGAAGCACGCTCTCGCCGTCGACGTCGGCCAACGCCGCGTGCACCAGCTCGATCCGCGGCGCGAGCGCGGGGTTCAGCGCGACGTTGCGGCGCGCCTTGTCGAGATTCATCTGGAGCGGCTCGAAGCCGACCACCTGCGCGTCGTCGCACAGGCTCGCGAGGTAGAGGCTCGCGAGGCCCACGTTCGCGCCCACGTCCACGAACAGCGGTGTGCGGGCAGGGAGCAGATCGTAGTCGCCCTCGAGCAGCAGCTCGCGCAGGATCCAGGCCTCTTCCACGCAGTCCGCGGCGTAGGTCACGCCCGCGTGGTGCACGCGCACGGCCGCGAGCGTGGTGTCCCAGGAGAGCGTGGCGCCGGCGTGGCGGTGCAGCTCGTCGAGCAGGCGCAGCGCCGGCAGCACCGACCGCGCCGCCGGTGTGGGCGGCAGGCGCAGGCCGGCCGAGTCGAAGCGCAGGCTGCCGTCGTCCTCCAGCGCCGCGTCCTCGATCGCTATGCCGGCAGCATCCAGGGCGGCCCGCCAGCGTGTGTCCGGCAGCAGGCGGCGCGCGCGGGCGGCGCGCCTCAGCGCGCGAGCCCGCGCCAGCAGGCCGGAGAGCATGGGCGGCGCGCAGCGCGGCGCGGACGCGGCCACGCCGCGTCCGGTGAGCAGATCGGCGGGCGAGGAGGCGGGTGCACGCAGCGATTACGCCGCTTCGCTGCGCGGCGTCTTCTCGATCAGGAACGGCCCGAGCGCCAGCGCGTCGAGGCCGGTGCTCGCGAAGGTGCGGATGGCGTCGCGCGGGCTGCACACCAGCGGCTCCTCCGCGTCGTTGAAGGAGGTGTTGAGGATCACGCCGCGCCCGGTGCGCGCCTTGAAGGCCTCGATGAGGCGGTAGTAGCGCGGATTCGCCTCGCGGGTGACGCCCTGCACGCGTGCGGTCTGGTCCACGTGCACCGCCGCGCGGAACGCGTCCACGCGATCGTCGCGGGCGTGGAACGCCAGGATCATGAACGGGCTGCGGTAGGGCTTGTCGACGTACTCGCCGATGTCCTCGTGGAGCATGGACGGCGCGAACGGTCGCCACATCTCGCGGTGCTTCACCTCGCCGTTGACCTTCTCCTTCATGCCGGCGATGGACGGGTCGGCGAGGATGCTGCGCCCGCCCAGCGCCCGCGGGCCCGCCTCCATGCGGCCCTGGAACCAGCCGACGATGCGCCCGTCGGCGAGCAGCGCGGCGGTGCGCTCCTCGATGGAGTTCGGGCGCTCGTAGCTGAGCTTGGACTCGCTGAGCACGCGCTCGATCTCCTCGTCGCTGTACTCCGGGCCCCAGTACGCATGGTCGAACACGAAGCGCGGGCGCGTCCCCGTCGCCTGGACGTGGCGCAGCACCGCGGCGCCCAGCGCGACGCCGGCGTCGGACGACGCGGGCTGCACGTAGATGTCGTCCACCACGCCGCTGTGGATCAGCCGCCCGTTGGCAGAGCAGTTGAGCGCGACGCCGCCGGCCATGCACAGCGCCTTCGTGCCCGCGCGCTCGGTGAGCCAGCCGGCCATCTGCAGCAGGGCGCGCTCGAGCGCGTGCTGCACCGTCGCGGCGAGGTTGCGGTGCTCGTCGGTGAACTCGGCCTTCGGGTCGCGGCGCGGGATGCGTGCGAGGTGCTCGCGCATGCGCTTCCTGTCGACGTGCGGGATGGGTCGATCCCAGTCGATGAAGTCGAAGCGCTCGGGATCGGGCGTGCCGTAGGCGGCGAGGCCCATGGTCTTGCCCTCGTGGCTGTGCGCGCGAAAGCCGAGGCGATCGGTGACCAGCTCGTAGAGCACGCCCCAGCTCCCGGCGTTGGTCACGCGGTGCTCGACGTTGAGCTTCGTGCCGTCGCCCCAGCCCAGCATGCCGCTCTCGCCGCCGCCGGCGCCGTCCAGGGAGATGAAGGCCGCGCGGTCGAAGCCGGAGACGTAGAACGCGCTGGCGACGTGGCTCATGTGGTGGTTGCAGAAGCGCACGCGCGGATCGCTGAGCTTGAACGGGAGCTGCTTGTTGCCGCGCGCGATCTGCTTGAAGTTGCGCACCACCTTGTCGAACGCGAAGCCGGGCGGCTGCGGCGGCCACAGGTTCGGCAGCACGGTGGACCAGTGCTGCTCCATGCCGATCGCGATCTCGTCGACGTCGGCCAGCGCGAGGCCCGCGTGCTCCAGGCAGTACTCCATGGCCCGGCGCGGGAAGCTGCGCGGCGCGTGCTTCACCCGGGTGAAGCGCTCCTCCTCCGCGAAGGCCACCAGCTCGCCGTCCACCATCAGCGCGGCGGCCACGTTCCAGCTGTACGGATGGGAAATACCCAGTATCTTCATGCGCTCCTCGCGCGGGGGGATCCGCTCGGCGCGCCTCGCCCGGCGAGCCGTCGGCCGCTCCGTGGTGCGAGCGGCCCGGCACGCCTGCCGGCGGCGCGAATGGGGCGGCGTTATAGCACG
>CBDUCN010000292.1:0-6486 GCA_965365655.1 uncultured Gammaproteobacteria bacterium
CGCGGTGCGGGGGCCGGCGAGAAACGCAATGTGTTTGTGGGACGGGACACTAGATGCACGACGCCGCACACGCCCGCGACGAAGCGCTCTGGCGCGGCTTCACCCGCCGCTGCGTCGCCGTCGCGCTCTCGCTGCTGCTTGCGTGCTTCGCGTTCGTGGCGCTGGTGGACCCGCACGACCACCTGCCACTGTCGCTGCCGTTCGAGCGTGCGCCGATCAACACCAACCAGCGCTTCTCGTACCCGGCGCTCGCGCGCAGCCCGCGCTTCGACTCGGCGATCATCGGCACCTCCACCGCGCGCCTGCTGCGCCCGTCAGCGCTCGATCGCCTGCTGGACGCGCGATTCGTGAACCTGTCGATGAACAGCGCCACCGCGTACGAGCAGTGGCGGATCCTGGAGCTGTTCCTGCGCCACCACCCGCATCCGAAGCAGGTGGTCATCGGCCTGGACGCGCCGTGGTGCGCGCTCGCGCAGGACTGGCAGCGCTTCACCTTCCGCGAGTTCCCGCAATGGATGTACGACGACGACCGCTTCAACGACTACCTGCACCTGCTCAACGGTCCGGCCCTGGAGCAAGCCGCGCGCCAGGTGGAATACTGGCTCGGGCGGCGTGAGCCCCGCTATGGCCGCGACGGCTACCGCAACTTCCTGCCGCCGGATACGGAGTACGACCTCGAACGCGCGCGCGGTCACCTCTACGGCCCGGGCGGCGTGCGCGAGCGCGTGGTCCCGGCGACGCCGGCGCAGGTCTCGCCGGCCGAGCGCGCGTCGTGGGTGATGCCCGGCATGACGCTCCTCGCCCGCGTCCTCGACAGCCTGCCGGAGCGCACCGCGGTGACGCTGATGTTCGTGCCGTACCACCTGTTCCAGCAGGCGGCGCCCGGGACCCGCGAGGCCGTGCGCTGGGACGAGTGCCGGCGGCGGGTCGCCGCGCTGGCCGCGGCGCGCCCCGGCACCCGCGCGCTGGACTTCATGATCCCGTCGCCCGTCACGCGCGAGGACCGCAACTACTGGGACCCGCTGCACTTCACCACCTCGGTCGCGGCGCAGGTCGAACGCAGCCTCGCGCGCGCGATCCGCGAGCCGGGGTACCGCGACGCGACATTCCGCTGGCTGCACGCGCCGTGAGCGCGCCGGCGCGTTGCACGGCCCCTTATACTCGGGCGCCATGAGCCGCACCGACCCACCCCGCCTCGCGCCTGCGTCCATCCGCTCGCCCTGCGTGCAGGTGTGCACGCTGCACCCCGACGGCAGCCACTGCCTCGGCTGCTTCCGCACGAGCGCGGAGATCGGCGCGTGGTCGTCGATGAGCGACGCCGAACGCGACGCGGTGATGCAGGACCTGGACCGGCGCCGCGCCGTCCGGCGCGAGCAGCGCCGCAGGCTGCGCGCGGCGCGACGCGCCGGCGGATGAGCACGCCCGCGCGGGTCGTGAGCCTGCTGCCCGCGGCCACCGAGACGGTGTGCGCGCTGGGCGCCGGCGAGCGTCTGGTGGGCCGCTCCCACGAGTGCGACGTTCCGCCCGAGGTCGCGGCGCTGCCGGTGTGCTCGCGACCGCGCGAGCCCCTTGACGGTTCCGACGCCGAGATCGACGACCGGGTGCGCGACCTCGTGCGCCGCGGCCTGTCGGTGTTCGAGGTCGACGCCGATCGGCTGCGCGCGCTCGCGCCGGACCTCGTGATCACCCAGGCGCAGTGCGAGGTGTGCGCGGTGAGCCTCGCCGAGGTGGAGGCGGCGCTCGGCGAGTGGACCGGCGCGGCGCCGGCGGTGCTTTCGCTGGAGCCGTCGGCGCTGCGCGACGTGCTGGCCGACGTGCAGCGCGTCGCCGACGCGCTGGGCGAGACCGACGCGGGGCGGCGCCTGCGCGCCGCGATGCGCGAGCGCATGCGCGAGATCGACGGCGAGGCCAACGGCGTGCCGGGCGCGCCCACCGTGGTCTGCATCGAGTGGGTGTCGCCGCTGATGGCCGCCGGCAACTGGGTGCCGGAGCTCGTGGACCTCGCCGGCGGCGACGACCGTCTTGGCAAGGCCGGCGAGCATTCGCCGGTCATCGAGTGGGAGCGGGTGCGCGAGGAGGACCCGGACGTGCTGCTCGTGATGCCGTGCGGCTTCGACCTCGCGCGCAGCGTGGACTCGGCCGCGAGCCTCGCGGCCCTGCCCGGCTACGACGACCTGCGCGCGGTGAAGACCGGCGAGGTGTACGCCGCCGACGGCCACCGCCACTTCAACCGGCCGGGCCCGCGGCTGGTGGAGTCGCTGGAGATCCTCGCGGAGATCTTCCACCCGCAGCGATTCTCGTTCGGGCACGAGGGAGAAGGCTGGCGCCGCATCGGGTCCTGAGTCACGGCCCGGTCGTCGGATGCCGCCGCGGCGTCCACCCTGAACCCGAACGGGGTCTTGCCGCCCGTCACCTTCGGGACCTTCGACGCCGCGGCCGACCGGGCGCGGAGGCGCACGGCGACGCGCCCCGTCCTGGAACGCGCGGGGGGGCGTCGCCGCGCCGAGGGCCTCACGCTCGCCGGTCAGAGATTGTCGATCGCGACCGGCTCGATCGCGTCCGCCGGCACGAAGCCGAACACCCGTCCGTAGAACCAGAGCTCGGCCTCCAGCGTGCGCACGATCGTCTCCGCGCGCCGGAAGCCGTGCTGCTCGCCCTCGAACATCAGGCACGCGACGGGGATCCCCTTCGCGCGCAGCGCGCCGGCCATCCGCTCGGCCTGGTTCGGCGGCACCACCGCGTCTTCCAGGCCCTGGAAGAAGATCACCGGACACGACAGCCCGTCGACGTGCGCGAGCGGCGAGCGCTCGCGGTACCGATCGGCGGCCTCCGGCCACGCGCCGACCAGGCGGTCCAGGTAGCGCGACTCGAACTTGTGGGTGTCGCGTGCGAGCGCCTCGAGCTCGCCGATGCCGTAGTAGCTCGCGCCCGCCGCGAACACGTCGTGGAACGCGAGCGCGCAGAGCACGGTGTAGCCGCCGGCGCTACGCCCGCGGATGGCCATGCGCCTCGCGTCCACGCGGCCCGCGCCGGCGACGAACCGCGCGCCGTGCACGCAGTCCTCGACGTCGGCCACGCCCCACTGGCCGTCCAGCAGCGCGCGGTACGCGCGGCCGTAGCCGGTGCTGCCGCGGTAGTTCACGTCCAGCACCGCGAAGCCGCGGCTGGTCCAGAACGCGATGCCGGGGTTGTACGCCGCCGTGGTCGCGCCGGTGGGGCCGCCGTGGCCGACGACGATCAGCGGCGGACGCTCGCCGTCGGGCGCGCGGAACGCGGGGTTCGCCGGCGGGTAGAAGAAGCCGTGGCTGTCCGCACCGCCGGCCGTCGGGAAGTCCAGCGCCTCCGGCACCGAGACGTAACCGGGGTCCACGTCCACCGCGGCGCTCGCGCGCAGCCAGTCCACTCGGTCGTCCGCGAGCCGCCAGCGCAGCACCGACTCGGGCCGCGCCGGCGACGCCGCGAGCATCAGCGCCTCGCCGCCGCCCGCGACCAGCGCCGAGACGGCCGTCACGTCGGCCGGCAGCGCGCGGCGCGCGAGACTTGCGAGGTCGACGGCCTCGACCCGCCAGCGGCCGTTCGCGCACGACGCGGCCACCAGCGTGCTCGCGCCGGCGAAGCCGTAGGTGCTCATCGCGAACTGCCACTGCGGCAGGCCGTACTCGGCGCGCTCGCGGATCACGCAGTGCGCGCTGCCGTCCGCGTCGAGCCGGTGCAGGTTCCACCAGCCGTCGCGATCGCTCGCGAACCACAGCGCGCCGTCGGGTCCCCACTCCGGCTGGAACACGCTCTCCGCGACGCCGCCCGCGACCACGCGGAGATCGCTCAGCGTGCCGTCGTCTTCTAGCTTCGCGCGGTACAGCAGCGTGCCGTCCCACGGCATGTTCGGATGGTCCCAGGCGAGGAACGCGATCGCACGCCCGTCGGCGCGCAGCCGCGGCGACGCGTAGAAGTCGTGCCCGGCCGCGACGATCGCCGCGCCGTCATCCGACACGCGCACCAGGGTGTTCACCGGCTCGCCGCCCGCCGTATGGTCCTCGCGCACGCACACCACGAAGCGCCCGTGCGGTGACGGCGCCGGGTCCGCGTGGCGCAGCCCGTCGCCGCGGGTCAGCGCGACCGGCGAAGCGCCGGGCGGCATCCGGTAGAGCTGCTGATCCGCGTCGTGCACGAACCACGCGACGCCGCCGCGCACCGCGGCCGCACCGCCGCCGTACTCGTGCACGCGGCTGCGCACGTTCCACGGCGCGGGCGTGAGGTCGCGCGCCGCGCCGCCCGCCGCACAGCGCACCAGCACGCCGCGGCCCGCCTCCTCGGGCCTGCCCTCGATCCACAGCGCGTCGCCGCCGTCGAGCGCGACACCCGACAGCCGCACGCTGGCGCCGGTCAGCTCGGCGGCGGTGAGCGGCGATTCCCAGGCTCCGCAAGGCGCGGTGCGACGGTTGCTCATGACGGGTCGTCTCCTGCCGTGCGGCATCTGTGCGGCGCACGCGATGCTACCCTCACCTCGCCCGGTCCCTGGAGCACCGTCCATGCGCATCCACCATGCCCTGCTGGCCGGTGTGCTCGCGCTCGCCGCCGGCGGCGCGCCGGCCCGCGACACCGCCCCGATACACTCCGATCGCGAGCGCACGCACGCGGTGTTCGCGGAGCGCGGCATGGTCGCGGCGCAGGAGGCGACCGCGACCCGGATCGGCGTCGACATCCTGCGCGCGGGCGGGAACGCGGTGGACGCGGCGGTCGCGGTCGGCTTCGCGCTGGCCGTCACGCTGCCGCGCGCCGGCAACCTGGGCGGCGGCGGCTTCATGCTCGTGCACGATGCCGCCAGCGGCGAGACCCACGCGCTGGACTACCGCGAGACCGCCCCGGCAGCGGCGCACGCGGACCTGTTCCTGGACGCTGGCGGTGACGTGGACCGCGACAGGGCGCGCTTCTCGCACGCGAGCGCGGGCGTGCCGGGCACCGTCGCGGGCCTCGCCCTCGCGCTCGAGCGCTTCGGCACCCTGGATCTGGCGACCGTGATCGCGCCGGCCATCGCGCTCGCCCGCGACGGCATCCCCGTGAGCCGGGATCTCGCCGCGTCGCTCGCGGCGCGCGCCGCGCGCCTCGGCCGCAACCCGGCGGCGCGCGCGATCTTCGCGCACGCCGACGGGCGTCCCTTCGCGGAGGGAGAACGGCTGGTGCAGACCGACCTCGCGGCGAGCCTGGAACGCATCGCGGCCGACGGGCCCGACGCGTTCTACCGCGGCGCGATCGCCGAGCGCATCGCCGCCGACATGGCCGCCAACGGCGGCCTGATCACCCGTGCGGACCTCGCCGCGTACACGGCGAAGCTTCGCGCGCCGGTGTGGGGCGAGTACCGCGACGTGCGGGTGGCCTCCATGCCGCCGCCGTCCTCCGGCGGCGTGCACCTGGTGCAGATGCTGAACCTGCTCGAGGACTTCCCCGTCGCGTTCCTGGGCCACAACGGCGCCGACGGCATCCACCTGCTGGCCGAGACCATGAAGCTCGCGTACGCGGATCGCAGCAAGCACCTCGGCGACAGCGACTTCGTGCCGGTGCCGGTGCGCGGGCTCGTCTCCAAGGCCTACGCGGCGCGCACGCGTTCGCTCATCGACCTCGACCGCGCGCGCCCGTCGTCCGCGATCGCGCCCGGCAATCCGGCCCGCTACGAGAGCGCCGACACGACGCACTACTCGATCATGGACGCAGCCGGCAACGTGGTGTCGAACACCTACACCATCAACTTCAGCTACGGCTCCGGGATCGTCGCGGCGGGCACCGGCATCCTGCTGAACAACGAGATGGACGACTTCTCGGCGAAGCCCGGCGTGCCGAACGCGTACGGGCTGATCGGCGGCGACGCGAACGCGATCGCGCCGGGCAAGCGTCCGCTGAGCTCGATGACTCCGACCATCGTGTTCCGCGGCCGGGAGCCGCTGCTCGCGACCGGCAGCCCCGGCGGCAGCCGCATCATCACCACCACGCTGCAGGTGATCCTGAACGTCGTGGACCACGGCCTGGGGCTCGCGAGCGCGGTGGCCGCGCCGCGCGTGCACCACCAGTGGCTGCCCGACGAGCTGCGCGTGGAGCAGGGCCTGTCGCCGGACACGCTGGACCGGCTGCGCGCCCGCGGCCACACCGTCGTGGAGCGCGACGCGATGGGCAGCGCGAACTCGGTGATGCGCGTCCCCGGCGGCTTCCTGGGCGCCGCCGACCCGCGCCGCCGCGGCGCCCTCGCCGCCGGCTGGTAACGCCCGCCGCCGGGCGGCGCGGCGCGGCCGCGGGTCACCACCGCGGGTCCCGGCGAGCACCCGGGCGGGCCGGGCATCGCGGCGGTGACGAGCCCCGCGGCCCGGTTCCGCTCGCGCCCGGGTCCGCGACGCCACCGCGCCCCTCGCACGCTCTCGTCGGCTCGAACCGCGAGCGTGCGAAGGGCGCGGTTCGAGCCGACGAGAGCGCGCGCCGGGCGGAGCGAGCTCCGCCCGG
>CBDUCN010000293.1:0-6485 GCA_965365655.1 uncultured Gammaproteobacteria bacterium
CCGCGCACCCCCGCGGACGTCCGCGCGCGGCTCGCGGCGCGTGTCGCTCGCGGCGCCGGCCGCTACACCCGCGGACGGCGCGCGCCGGGAATCCGGCGCCGGCTGCACCTCGTCCAGCGGGCCGAGGCGCGGCTCGCTGCGCGCCCGGGCGGCCGCGCCCGGCACGTCCGGCGCGCGCGGTCCCGCCTTCGCGCCGGCGTCGCCCGCCCGGGCGCGCGGTTCGGGCGTGCCGGCCGATGGCCGCGCGCGCGCGCCGCCGGCCGCGCCCTCCGGCGCCGTGCCGGTGCCCCCGACCGTGGCCCCGCCCCCGTCAGCGGCCACATCCGGCTTCACGGCGCCGGCCGGCGGCGCGCGCCGCAGCGGGTTCGGCTGCGTCAGCTCGTCCGGGTCCACCACCCCTCGCGGCGGCACGCGCCCCCGCGGATTGGGCTGGGTGAGCTCGTCCGGATCGACCACGCTGTGACCGCGGGCGCCGGCGCCGCCCCGATCGGCCGGCGCGACCTCGTCCGGGTCCGGCAGCGCGTCCCGGCGGGGGTTGGGCTGGGTCAGGTCGTCCGCATCGAACAGGGGATCCGCGTCCACCAGCGGGTCCGCGCTGTCCTCGGGCCAGGCGTCGTAGCGGTGGAACTCGCCGGCGTCGCGCTCCGCGCGCTGCCGGCGCACGGTCCACAGGTACACCGCCACCACCACGGCGACGCCGACGACGATCAGCGCGAGTCGCAGCCCGTCCACGCCCGCAGCGGCCGTCAGGCGGCCGCCATCTGCACGGCCTCATCGATGTCCACCGCCACCAGCCGCGACACGCCGGGCTCGTTCATCGTGACGCCGATGAGCTGACGGGCGATCTCCATCGTGATCTTGTTGTGGGTGACGATCAGGAACTGCACGTTCTCCGACATCGTCTTCACCAGCTCGCAGAACCGGCCGACGTTCGCGTCGTCCAGCGGCGCGTCCACCTCGTCCAGCAGGCAGAACGGCGCCGGGTTCAGCTCGAAGATCGCGAACACCAGCGCGACCGCGGTGAGCGCCTTCTCGCCGCCGGACAGCAGGTGGATGCTGGAGTTGCGCTTGCCCGGCGGACGCGCGATGACGGTGATGCCGGTGCTGAGCAGGTCTTCGCCGGTCATCTGCAGCTCCGCGTGGCCGCCGCCGAAGAGCTGCGGGAACAGCCGCTTGAGCCCCGTGTTCACGGTCTCGTAGGTCTCCTTGAACCGGGTGCGCGTCTCGCGATCGATCTTCTGGATCGCCGCCTGCAGCGTCGCGAGCGCCTCGTCGAGGTCCGCGTGCTGCGCGTCGAGATAGGTCTTGCGCTCCGACTGCTGGTCGTACTCCTCGATCGCGGCCAGGTTGATCGGGCCGAGCCGGCTGATGCGCCGCGCGACCGTCTCCAGACGCTCCTCCCACTCGGGCGCCGCCGCTTCGCCGTCGAGGGCCTCCAGCAGCGCCGACGCGACGAGCTGCTGGCGGGCCAGCTCCTCCTCGATGGTCTTGCGGCGCACGAGGATCTCCTGCCCGGCCATGCGCATCTGCTCCAGCGACTCGCGCTCGGCCGCGACCCGGCGCTCGGCGCCCTGGCGCGACTCCTCGAGGCCCTTCAGGCTCGCGTCCTCGCGCTCCACGCGCTCGCGCGCCGCCTCCATCTCGCGCTCGACCTCGCGGCGCCGCGCGAGCTGCGCCTGCAGCGCACCCTGCGCCTCGTCCAGCGGCCCGTCGATGCCCTCGCGCTCGCCGTCCAGCTCCCGCACCCGCTGCTCGAGCTGCGCGATCAGCTCCGCGGCGCGGCCCTCCCCCTCGCTCAGCGACGCGGCCTGCGCCCGCATGGACTCGACCTTGAGACCCAGCTCGTAGGTCTCGTCGCGCACCTGGTGCCACGCGTCGCGGGCCTCCTCCATCTGCAGCCGGCACGCCGCGCGGCGTGCCTCCCACTGCGCGCGCTCGCCGGCCAGGCGCTGCATCTCCGCGTCCGACGCCGCGAGGCGCTCGCGGGCCCGCTCCAGCAGCTGGCGCTCGGCGGCGACGCGCCCGTCCAGCTCCTGCATCCTGCGCTCGCGCTCGGCCGCCTGCTGCCTCGCCTGGTCCTGGCGTGCGCGCGCCTCGCCGAGCCGCGACTGCACCTCGGCGCGCCCTTGCTGCGCGGCGGCGAGGCGTGACTGCGCTTGCGCCGCCTGCTCCTCGGCGGCGTGCAGCGCCGCGCGGGTCGCGTCCACCTGCTGCACGCAGCGCGCGACCTCCGCCTCGCAGGCGGACATCTCGTGGCGCACCTCCTGGATCGCGCGCTCGCGGGCCAGCACGCCGGCCTGCGCGGTCTCGTGGCCCGGCACCCGCAGCCAGTCACGCCCGACCTGCACCCCGCCGGGGGTCACCACGCGCTCGCCGGGCGCGAGCCGGGCGCGGGCCGCCAGCGCGGCCTCCAGCGACGGCGCGACCCACGTGCGGTCCAGCAGGCCGGCGAGGCCGGGCCCGCGGGCATACGCCGCGAGCGGCACCATGCCGTCGTCGCGCGGCAGGCTGCCGCCGGGCTGCGGCGCCGGCGCGCCGCCGCGCTCCACCAGCGCCAGCGCGCCGCCGAGGGCATCCCCCGCGGCGGCCGCCGCGCCGGCCAGCGCGGCCAGGTCGTCGACCCGGATCGCCTCCAGGGAGTCGTCGAGCACGCTCTCCACCGCGGCCTCGTAGCCGGGCGCGACCTCGATGCACTCCGCGAGGCGCGGCGCCTCGGCCAGCCCCTGCCCGGCGAGCCAGTCGTTGCGCGGGCCGGCGTCCTTGCCCAGCGCGGCCTGCTGCAGCGCCTCCAGGGAGGTCAGGCGCCCGCGCAGCACCTGCTGCCGCTCGCGGACCTCGTGCAGCGCGCCGGCCGCGGCGTGCCCGCGGTCGCGCAGCTCGCGCACCCCGGCCTGGCGCGCGTCCAGCGTGGACTGCGCGTCCTCCAGCGCCGCGGCGGCCGCCGCGAGCTCCGACTCGTGGGCCGCCAGCGCCGCGCCCAGCGCGCCGTCGGCATCCTCCGGGGCCTGCGCGCGCAGCGCCTCGAGCTGCTCGTTCATCCGCGCGAGGTTGCGCTGCAGCTGATCGCTGCGCGCCTCCTCCGCGTGCTTGGTGCGCGCCGGCTCCTCGGCGCGCTCGCTCAGGCTCTCGCCCTCGCGCTGCCAGTCCAGGTGGATCTCCTCCGCCTCGCGGAACGCCAGCCGCGCGTCGCGGCTGCGCTGCTCGAGCGCCTGCAGGCGCGGCTCGGCGTCGGCGAGCCCGGCGCGCAGCTCCGCGAGCCGCCCGCGCTCGGACTCCGCCTGCGCCCGCGCGGCGTCCAGGCGCTGCTGCTCGCGCGCGCCGGCGCCGGTGAGCTGCTCGCGGCGCGCGCGCAGGTTCTGGATCGTCTCCTCGCTGCGCGCGATCGCGGCGCCGGCCTCCAGCACCTGGCGGTACACGGCGTTGAAGGCCTCCGAGGCCGCGGACTGGCTCGCGCGCGACTTCTCGATGCGCGCCTCCAGCGCGCGCTGCTCGGCGAGCTGCGCCTCGAGACGGTTCTCCTGCGCCGCCACCCGCTCGCCCTGGGCGCTCGCCTGCGCGTCCAGCTCGCGCCAGCGCAGCGCCTTGAGCTGCCCCTCCAGCTCGCGCTCCTCCGCCTTCAGGACCTTGTACTTCTCCGCCATGGTCGCCTGGCGCTTCAGGTGCGCGAGGCGCTTGCCGAGCTCCTCGCGCAGGTCGGTCAGCCGGTCCAGGTTCTCCTGGGTATGGCGGATGCGGTTCTCGGTCTCGCGGCGGCGCTCCTTGTACTTCGAGATCCCGGCCGCCTCCTCGAGGAACTCGCGCAGGTCCTCCGGGCGCGCCTCGACGACGCGCGAGATCATTCCCTGCTCGATGATCGCGTAGCTGCGAGGACCGAGGCCGGTGCCGAGGAACACGTCCATCACGTCGCGGCGCCTGCAGCGCGCACCGTTGAGGTAATACGCCGACTGCCCCTCGCGCCCGACCTCTCGCTTGACGGAGATCTCGCCGTACGCGGCGAAACGCCCGCCGACGCGGCCGTCGGAGTTGTCGAACACCAGCTCCACCGACGCCTGGCTCACCGGCGCCCGGGTGTTGGATCCGGTGAACACCACGTCGGCCATCGTGTCGCCGCGCAGGTGCTTCGCGGAGATCTCGCCCATCACCCAGCGCACCGCGTCGATGATGTTGGACTTGCCGCAGCCGTTGGGGCCGACGACGCCCACGAGATCACCGGGCAGCGCGATGGAGGTCGGGTCGACGAACGACTTGAATCCCGCGAGGCGGATCTTGCGAAGTCGCATCCGGGTGAGAAACTCCGTTGAGAGTGCGTGGTCGTCCGTCGGGCGGCAGCGGCGGCCGCATGATGCTTCGCGGGGCGTCAGCGGCACCCGGCGCGAAGGCGGGCTAGGGTACACGAATCGCCTGCGCGTTCACCCGGTTTTTCGCGCCGTCGAAGGACCGCAAGCGCATGACGCGACACGCAAGAAAGCCGCCCCAAGTGATTGATCGGATGAGCTTCCACGCCGAAACATGAGAAACTACTGCAAGCTCGGGCCATCGCCCGGGCACGACCTCGAGGACCGCGTCGCGTGAGCACCGCCCCCGCCCGTCAGCCGAGCGCCGAGCTGCTGGAGACCTTCGACAACCCGGCGCCGGAGCGCGACTACGCGATCCGCATCCGCATGCCGGAATTCACGTGCCTGTGCCCGAAGACCGGGCAGCCCGATTTCGCGGAGCTGCACCTGGAGTACGTGCCGGAGCGGCGCTGCGTGGAGCTGAAGTCGCTGAAGCTCTACGTGTGGTCGTACCGCGACCAGGGCGCGTTCCACGAGGCGGTGACCAACCGCATCCTGGCCGACCTCGTGGCCGCGTGCGCGCCACGCTTCATGCGCCTGCGCGCCGAGTTCAACGTGCGCGGCGGAATCTACACCGCGGTGGTCGCGGAGCATCGCGCCGAGGGCTGGCGGCCGGCGCCGCCGGTGTCGCTGTGAACGCGGTACGTCCGTCCAACAACCCCATCACCGGCGCCGCGTACCTGCTGCGCGGCCTGGAGCTGGTGCTCAAGCCCCGGATGCGCCGCTACGTGATCGTGCCCGCCGCGATCAACGCGCTGCTGTTCGCGCTGGTGATCTGGCTCGGCGCAGGCTGGATCTGGGACTTCTCCCGGGACCTGCTGCCGGACTGGCTGGACTGGCTCGCATTCGTGCTGGTGCCGGTGTTCCTGCTGCTGTCGGCGGTCGCGGTGTTCTTCACGTTCACGATGCTCGCGAACCTGATCGCGTCGCCGTTCAACGGCATGCTGGCCGAGGCGGTCGAGACGCGGCTCACCGGCCGCGAGGCGGGCGCCGCGACGCTCGGCAAGATCATGAAGGACGTCGGCGTCGCGATCGCGTCGGAGCTGCGCAAGCTGGGCTACATCCTGGTGCGCCTGGTGCCGCTGCTGCTGCTGTTCTTCGTGCCGGTGGTGGGCCCGATGGTGTGGGCGCTGTTCAGCGCCTGGATGCTGGCCATCTCGTTCGCCGACTACCCGATGGGCAATCACGGCATCGCGTTCCCCGATCAGCGGCGGATCCTCGGCGAGCGGCGCTGGCTGGTGCTGGGCTTCGGGCTCGCGGTGATGGCCGCGATGACGGTGCCGGTGGTGAACTTCTTCGTGATGCCGTGCGCGGTGGCCGGCGCCACCGTGATGTGGGTGGAGGTGTTCGCGCCGGCAGCGCTCGCGGCCGACGGGCGCGAGCGGATCGGGCACGCCGACGGATGAGCGCGACGCGATGAGCGCCGGCGCGGCGCCCGGACCCGCGTACGTGGGCCGCTTCGCGCCCTCGCCCACCGGGCCGCTGCACTTCGGCTCCGTGGTCGCGGCGATCGGGAGCTGGCTGGACGCGCGCAGCGCCGGCGGGCGCTGGCTGCTGCGCATCGACGATCTGGACACCGCGCGCAACGTGCCCGGCGCCGCGGACGCGATCCGGCGCGAGCTGGAGCGGCTCGGCATGGCGTGGGACGGCGAGGTCCGCTTCCAGAGCGCGGATCCGGCCCCCTATCGCGACGCGCTGGAGCGGCTGCGCCGCGACGGCCTCGCGTTCGGCTGCGCGTGCAGCCGCCGCGGCCTGGTCGGCGGCGTGTACCCCGGCACCTGCCGCGACGGGCTGCCCGCCGGCGCGCTGGAGCGCGCGCTGCGGCTGCGGGTGGACGACCGCCCCGTGACGGTGGACGACGCGGTGCAGGGCCCGTTCACGCAGCACCTCCAGCGCGACGTGGGCGATTTCGTGATCGACCGCGCCGACGGCGTCGTCGCGTACCACCTCGCCACCGTGGTCGACGACGCCGCCTGCGGCGTGACGCGGGTCGTGCGCGGCGCGGACCTGCTGGACTCCACCCCGCGCCAGCTCGCGCTGTACGCAGCCCTGGGCCTCGCGCCGCCGCGCCACGCCCACCTGCCGGTGGCCCGCAACGCCGAGGGCCAGAAGCTCAGCAAGCAGACCCACGCGCCCGACAGCGCGGCATGC
>CBDUCN010000294.1:0-6482 GCA_965365655.1 uncultured Gammaproteobacteria bacterium
CCCATGAACAGGTCGTTCCGCGCGTCGCCGATGCGCTCGAGGGCCTTGCCGGCCCCGCGCACCATGCAGGTCAGCGGGTCCTCGGCCAGCGTCACCGGCACGCCCAGCTCGGCGGCCAGCAGCCGGTCCACCCCGCGCAGCAGCGCCCCGCCGCCGGCGACCACGATGCCCGACTCGGCGATGTCCGACGACAGCTCCGGCGGCGTGTGCTCCAGTGCCCGCCTCACCATCTGCACGATGGCCATCAGCGGGTCCTGCAGCGTCTCCAGGATCTCGCTGCTGTTGAGCACGAAGCGGCGCGGGACGCCGTCGGCGAGGTGCCCGCCGTAGATCGCGATCTCGCTCACCTCGTTCTCCGGGTACGCGGCGCCGATCGCGATCTTCACCCGCTCCGCCGTGGTGTCGCCGATCGCGGCGCCGTACACGCGGCGCACGAACGCGATGATGGCCTCGTCGAAGCGGTCGCCGCCGCTGCGCAGCGCCTCCGAGTACACGATGCCGTCGAGCGAGATGACCGCGACCTCGGAGGTGCCGCCGCCGATGTCGAGCACCATCGAGCCGCGCGCGGCGCCGACGTCGACGCCCGCGCCGAGCGCGGCCGCCAGCGGCTCCGCGATCAGCGACACGCTGCGCGCGCCGGCGCCCGACGCCGATTCGCGGATCGCGCGGCGCTCGACCTGCGTCGAGCCGCTGGGCACGCCGATCAGCACGCGCGGGCTCGGGCGCACGATGCGCGACTCGCGCACCTTGTTCAGGAAGTACTTGAGCATCGCCTGCGTCAGCGTGTAGTTCGCGACCACGCCCTCGCGCAGCGGCCGGGTGACGACGATCGACCCGGGGGTGCGCCCGAGCATCACGCGCGCGGCGTGCCCGACCCCGGCGATGCTCTTCGCGTCGTCGGGCGACTGGCCGCGGCGCACCGCGATCACCGAGGGCTCGTTGAGCACGACGCCCTTCCCGCGCACGTAGATGAGCGAGTTGGCGGTGCCGAGGTCGATGGCGGCGTCGAACGACAGCGCGCCGCGAAGTTGGTCCAGCAAGCCGGGGCTCCTGATCGGTCGGGTCGGCGCTCCGCGGCCGGCAGGCCGCGAAGGCAGCGCGTGAGTATGCCTCCGCGCCGCCGGCGGCGCGCAGTTTCTCCGCGGCGGCCCGGCCCCGCCCGGCGCGCGGGGCCGCATCGCCGGCCGCCGGCGCGCGGTTGCGGCCCTGCGGCGGCGGTGTGATGGTCGTCGGAGTTGCGTGACCCGGGAGATTCCATGGCCCACACCCACGACGCGATCATCATCGGCGCGGGCCAGGCCGGGCCGCCGCTCGCCGGCCGGCTCACGGCGGCCGGCATGAAGACGGCCATCGTCGAGCGCAAGCTCGTCGGCGGCACCTGCGTGAACACCGGCTGCATCCCGACCAAGGCGCTGGTCGCGAGCGCCCGCGCGGCGCACATGGCGCGGCGCGCGGGCGAGTTCGGCGTCGACGTGGGCGGGCCGGTCAGCGTGGACATGGCGCGCGTGAAGGCGCGCAAGGACGCGATCGTCGGCGCGTCGAACGACGGCGTGACGAAGTGGCTGCAGGGCATGGATGGTCTCGACTTCATCCGCGGCCACGCGCGCCTGACCGGGCCGGGCACGGTGGAGGTCGACGGCGAGCGCCTCGGCGCGCCGCGCATCTTCCTCGACGTCGGGGCGCGTGCGGCGGTGCCGGACATCGACGGGCTCGACGAGGTCGACTACCTCACCAACACCGGAATGCTCGATCTCGACACCCTGCCCGGGCACCTCGTGATCGTGGGCGGCAGCTACATCGGCCTCGAGTTCGCGCAGATGTATCGCCGCTTCGGCTCCGAGGTGACGGTGGTGCAGCGTGGCGAGCGGCTGATCCCGCGCGAGGACCCGGACGTCTCGGAGGCGGTGCGCGGGATCCTCGAGGACGAGGGCGTGCAGGTCCGGCTGAACGCCGAGTGCGTGCGCGTCGCGCCGCGAGCCGGCGGAGTGTCGGTGGGCGTGGACTGCGCCGACGGCGCGCCCGAGATCGCCGGCACGCACCTGCTGCTCGCGACCGGGCGCCGCCCCAACACCGACGACCTGGGCCTCGAGGCCGCGGGCGTCGCGACCGGTGAGCGCGGCCACATCACGGTGGACGACACGCTCGAGACCTCGGTGCCGGGGATCTGGGCACTGGGCGAGGTCAACGGCCGCGGCGCGTTCACCCACACGTCGTACAACGACTTCGAGATCGTCGCCGCGAACCTGCTCGACGGCGGGCAACGCCGCGTCACCGACCGGTTCACCTGCTACGGGCTGTTCATCGATCCGCCGCTCGGGCGGGTGGGCCTCACCGAGGCACAGGCCCGCGACGGCGGGCGCCGTGTGCTGGTGGGCCGGCGCGACATGAGCCGCGTCGGGCGCGCGCGGGAGTTCTCGGAGACCCGCGGCTTCATGAAGGTGCTGGTGGACGCCGACAGCGAGCGCCTGCTGGGCGCGGTGATCCTCGGCTGGAACGGTGACGAGGCGATTCATGCCCTGATCGACGCGATGTACGCCGACCGGCCCTACACCACCGTGCAGCGCGCGGTGCACATCCATCCCACGGTCGCGGAGCTGATCCCTACGGTGCTGGGCGAGCTGGAGCCGCTCGAGGACTGATCGATCGCGGGGATGCTCCGGCGTCGTGACGCGCAGGGGGGCCGGACCTGCGCCGCCGCCGGAACGGACCCGGCGTCCGCGGCCTCGCTCCCCGGGCGCGCGCCCCCGGTGTGCGGGGCCCCGGCTTCGCGCGCGTCCCGATTGCCCTTACCCTGCGCGTCACGGCACTTCACGGGAGACGGACCGATGGCGCGGCGGCTCGAGGACAAGGTGGCGCTGGTGGTGGGCGCGGGGTCGGCGGGTCCCGGCTGGGGCAACGGCAAGGCGGCCGCGGTGCTGTTCGCGCGCGAGGGCGCGAAGGTGGCGTGCGCGGACGTGAACCTCGAGGCGGCCGAGGAGACCGCGGGCATCATCGCGGCGGAAGGGGGCGACGCGATCGCGGTGCGCGCCGACGTCGGGCGCCACGACGACATCGAGGCGATGGTGCGCGCGTGCACGGACGCGTTCGGGCCGCTCGACGTGCTCGACTACAACGTGGGCCTCGCGCACGTCGGCGGCGTGGTGGAGCTCGCTGAGGCGGACTGGGACCGGGTGATGGACGTCAACCTCAAGGGTTGCTACCTCGCGATGAAGCACGCGATCCCGCTGATGGAATCGCGCGGCGGCGGCTCCATCGTCAACATCTCGTCGATCGCGGGCATCCGCCACACCGGCGTGCCGTACACCACGTACTACGCGTCCAAGGCCGGGATGATCCAGCTCTCGAAGGCGGTGGCGGTGGAGTACGCGCCGAAGAACATCCGGGTCAACTGCGTGCTGCCGGGGCTGATGAAGACGCCGATGGTGGAGACCTCCGCCGGGCTCACCGCGGAGTACGGCAAGGGCGACGTCGAGGCGATGTGGGCCGCGCGTGCGGCGCAGTGCCCGATGGGGCGCATGGGCGACGCGTGGGACGTCGCGCATGCGTGCCTGTACCTCGCGTGCGACGAGTCGCGCTACGTGACCGGCCTGGAGCTGGTCGTGGACGGCGGGATCACGTTGAAGTACAGCTGAGCGCCCGCGCGCCGCGGCGCTCGCGCGCCGTCCGGCTCAGGCCTCGCGCCGCGCGGGCGCGGGGCCGCCGAGCAGCAGCTCCCGGAACCGGTCCGCCGGCAGCGGCCGGCTGAACCAGTAGCCCTGCATCTCGTCGCAGCCGTTGTCGCGCAGGAAGTCGAGCTGCTGCTGCGTCTCCACGCCCTCGGCGACCACCTCCAGGCGCAGGCTGTGCGCCATCGCGATGATCGCCTGCGTGATCACGACGTCGTCGCCGTCGCGGGGCAGGTCCTGTATGAACGACTGGTCGATCTTCACGCTGTCGAGCGGGAATCGCTTGAGATACGACAGCGACGAGTAGCCGGTGCCGAAGTCGTCGATGGACAGGTGGATCCCCATGTCCTTCAGGCCGCGCAGCACGCGCACCGCGCCGTCCGGATCGTCCATCACCATGCTCTCGGTGATCTCCAGCTCCAGGAACGCGGGGTCCAGCCCCGTCTCCCCGAGCACCCGCGCGACGTCCTGCACCAGGCTCTGGTGGGTGAACTGGCGCCGGGAGAGGTTCACGGCCATGCGCACCGCGGGCAGGCCCTGGTCCTGGAATGCCTTGTTCTGCAGGCACGCCGTCCGCAGCACCCACTCGCCGATCGGCACGATCAGGCCGGTCTCCTCGGCCAGCGGGATGAACTGCGCGGGCGACACCTGCGCCTTGCCCGGACGTTGCCAGCGCACCAGCGCCTCCATGCCGACGATGCGCATGTTGTCGATGTCCACCTTCGGCTGGTAGTGCAGCACCAGCTCGTCGCGCTCGATCGCGTGGCGCAGATCGGACTCCAGCGCCACGCGTGCGAGGGTGTGGCGGTTGATCTCGGCCGAGTAGAACTGGCAGGTGTTCTTGCCGAGCTCCTTCGCGCGGTACATCGCGATGTCCGCGTGCTTCACGAGGCTCTCGGCGTCGTCGCTGTCGCCCGGGTAGGTGCTGATGCCGATGCTCGCGCTCAGGTGGAACTCCTGCGTGCCGACGCGCACCGGCTCCGAGACCGCGGCGAGCAGACGTTGCGTCACCGCGGTGACGGTGGCGGCATCGGACGCGTCCTCGAGCAGCACCAGGAACTCGTCCCCGCCGAGCCGGCTGATGGTGTCCGATTCGCGCACGCACTCGTTCATGCGCCGCGCGATCTCCTTCAGCACGACGTCCCCCGCGGCGTGGCCCAGGGTGTCGTTGATGGTCTTGAAGCGGTCCAGGTCGATGAACAGGATCGCGAGGCGCTCGTGGGAGCGCCGCGCCTTCGCGAGCACGTGTTCGAGGCGCTCGTTGAAGGTGGTGCGGTTCGGCAGGTTCGTGAGCTCGTCGAAGTGCGCGAGGTAGTGGGCGCGCTCCTCGGCGTGCTTGCGCTGCAGGAACTGCCCGATCTGGCTGCCCAGGCCGAGGATGATCTGCAGCAGCGGCTCGTCGGGCGCGCGGCGCTCACGGCTGTTGAAGATCAGCACGCCGATCAGGGTGCCGCCGGATTTCACGGGGAAGATGAACGCGCCGCCGGCGGCCAGCTCGGGCGGATAGCGCAGCATGTGCACGCGCGGGTCCTTCGCCATCTCGGCGATCCACAGCGGCGCCCCCGACTGCCACACGGTGCCGACGAGGCTGCCCGCGATCGGCAGCTCCCCGGTCTTCCAGCGGCCGAGGTACGACTGGATGATCGGGTCGTCGATGCCCCAGGCGTGGGCCATCTCCAGCCCGTCGCGTCCGGCGACGAAGTAGCGCCCGCAGTCCCAGCGCTCGGCGGTGCAGATCGCGCGGATCATCGCCTGCACCGCGGCGGCGGTGGTCTCGGCGCCCGCGATCAGCTCCGTGACCGAGTGGCCGAGGGCGCGAAGCTGCTCCTCGCGGCGTCGCTCCGTGACGTCGCGGCCCACCGTCAGCACGCAGGCCTCGCCGCCGAGCTCCAGCGTCTCCATCGAGACCTGCACGACGCGCTGCTCGCCGCTCCTGTGGCGGAACAGCACCTCCTCGCCGCGCACCGGCTCCCACGAGAGCAGCTTCTCGACGAGCCGCGCGCGTTGCTCCGGATGCGGCCAGATGCCGAGCTGCAGGGCGCTGCGCCCCAGCGATTCCTCGCGCGAGTAGCCGCTGATCCGCTCGAAGCCCTCGTTCACCTCGAGGAACTCGCCGCTGTGCAGCTTCGAGAGCGCGATCCAGTCGGGGCTTGCGTGGAATGCCCTGGAGAACTTCTCCTCCGACGCACGCAGCAGCTCGTCGGCCCGCCGGCGCTCGGTGACGTCGGTCGCGATGCCGAGCAGGCCCGGCGGCCCGCCGCCCGTCGCGGGCTGGGGCAGCAGCTCGACCTCGATGTGGCGTTCCTCGCCGCCGGCCACGATGCGGGTGCCCTGGAACGACGCGCGCTCGCCGGCCAGCGCGCGCCGGACGTGGGGCTCGATCTCGCGGTACGCGCGCTCGCCGACGATCTCGCGCAGGTGCCGGCCGACGATGCTCGCGCTGGTCAGGCCGAAGAACTCCGCGTAGCGCTGGTTCGCGAACACGCAACGGACGTGCTGGTCGCACGCGATCGCCATCACGGGCAGGCTGTCGACGATGAGCCGCAGCCGTTCAGCTTCCTCGTGCCGGTTCACTCGCTGTCGCTTCCGTGGCTCCGGCGCCGGGGCGGCGCCCTTGCCGTGTGCAGTGAACATACATCGACCGTTCCTGGCCGATCCTTGACCATTGTCACCGGTTCCCGGGTCTCGGGCGCGTGGTAGATTCCCGTGCCGGTCCCGGTCCCGGTCCCGGTCCCGGTCCCGAGAGCGGTACATGCTCACGCTCCTGCCTGCCCGTCTCCGGTGGCTCGCGCTGCCGGGCGTCCTCGCCGCGGCCTC
>CBDUCN010000295.1:0-6453 GCA_965365655.1 uncultured Gammaproteobacteria bacterium
CACTGGATCGGCTTCGGCCCCGACGGCAAGCTCTACATCTCAGCCGGCGACGGCGGCTACGCGAACGACTGGGGCATCGGCCACAACGTGACCGAGGGCAACGGCCAGGACCTGACCGTCGAGCACGGCAAGATCCTGCGCATCGACGTCGACGCCGGTGAGCCCTACGGCATCCCGTCCGACAATCCCTTCGTCAACGACATGAACGCCGCGGACGAGATCTGGGCCTACGGCCTGCGCAACCCGTGGCGCTGCTCGTTCGACATGGACGACGGCCGCCTGTTCTGCGCCGACGTGCAGCAGAACAGCTTCGAGGAGGTGGACATCATCACCAAGGGCGGCAACTACGGCTGGCGCCGCATGGAAGCCACCCATTGCTTCGACTACCAGAAGCCGGACAACCACCCGGGAAGCTGCGACAAGGCCAACCTCACGCTGCCGATTCTCGAGTACAAGAACTGCACCGCGCAGCCGGACGGCTGCAAGGGCATCTCGGTGACCGGCGGCTACGTCTACCGCGGCGCCCACGGGCCGTGGAAAGGCAAGTACATCTTCGGCGACTGGTCGAAGACCTTCGGCGAGATGAACGGCTCGATCTTCGTCGCGACCGAGAGCGGCGGGAAGTGGAGCATGGAGCACACGAAGGTCGTCAACATGGAGGGCAACCTGCCCTACGTGCTGGCCTTCGCCCAGGACAACGGCGGCGAGGTGTACGCGCTGACCTCGGTCACCACCGGCCCGGTGGGCGGCCTGGACACGATCTACCGCATCGTGCCCGCGCAGTAGCGGCGCCACCGGGCGCCGGCCCCGGCGGCCGGCGCCCGCCGCTCGCGGCCGGGACCGGCCGCGAGTGTAGGCTTGCCCGCCCGGGCCCGCAGCAGCGCGGGCCCGGGCGATCCAGGCACGGGCGGCGAGGACCCATCGTGACGACGAGCACCACCATGACATGGCGAGCGCGGGCGCTCGCCGCAGGGCTGTCCGGCGCGCTCGCGCTGGCAGCGGGCGTCGCGGCCGGCGAGACGGCCGGCAGCTTCGAGAAGGCCTTCCTCGAGGATCCGGCGAACATCGCGCAGGGCGAGGCGATCTGGTCGAAGCAGTGCCGGCACTGCCACGGGCGCAACGCCTACCCGGGCAAGGCACCGAAGCTCAAGCCCCGCAAGTACACGCCCGAGTTCGTCTACGTGCGGGTGACCGACGGCTTCCGCAAGATGCCGGCGTGGAAGGACGTCTACAGCGACGAGGAGCGCCGCGCGATCGTGGCCTACGTGCTGAGCGGCGAGTTCTCGCCGTGACGCGGTCCGCCGCCGGAGGGGCGGCGCGCGGTCGTCGCGGCCACCGCGACCAGAGCGAGCGCGACGGTCACGATCATCATGCCCATGCCCTCGCGCGCGGGCTCGCTCTGCCACCACACCTCCTGATGCCAGAACCCGCTCTCGCGCGGCCAGAACCACCAGGTGCCGGCCACCGCAGCGGCGAGCGTCACACCCAGCAGCCCGCGCGACAGCGGGTGCGCGAGGCGTGCCGGGCGCCAGCACGCGAGGCCGGCCCACGCCGCCGGAATGGCGTACACCGGCATCCAGAAGTAGAAGTCGGGGTCGTTGTACTGCACGGCGACGAAGGCCGCGAGCAGCACGCACATGAAACCGTTGACGACGCGCATCGGGCTGCCTCCTTCGTGGCGCGCGGCCGGCGCCGGGGCGCGCCGCGCACCCACAGCATAGCCTGCGCCGCTGCGCCCGGGAGTGTCGAGGGCGCACAGTGCCGGCGGCCCGCGAACGGATCCCCGCGCGCGCCGGATGTCGCGACGGCCGCCCGATCCTCACCCGGCCCCTGACGGAGCCCGGCGATGAGCAGCACGCGCACGCTGGAACAGGTGCACTGGCAGCGCTTCGAGGTGCCCTTCGAGTACCCCGTTTACTTCACCGAGGGCGTGCTCGACCCGGACAACCCCGTGCTCGCCGACGCGCTGTCGCGCCTCGAGCCGGACAAGCGCCACCGCTTCCTGGTGTTCGTGGACGACGGCCTCGTGCGCGCGAGGCCGCGGCTCGCGGACTCGGTCGCGGCCTACGCGGCACGGCACGCCGAACGCCTGGACCTGGTCGCCGAGCCCGTCGCGGTGCCCGGCGGCGAGGTCGTGAAGACCGATCTCGCGTTCGTCGAGCGCATGCAGCGCGCGCTGTTCGAGCACCACATCGACCGCCACTCGTACGTGATCGCGATCGGCGGCGGCGCGGTGCTGGACGCGGTGGGACTGGTCGCGGCAACCACCCACCGCGGCGTGCGCCACGTTCGCGTGCCCAGCACGGTGCTCGCGCAGGACGACTCCGGCGTCGGCGTGAAGAACGGCATCAACCTCTACGAGCAGAAGAACTTCGTCGGCACCTTCGCGCCGCCGTTCGCGGTGATCAACGACCTCGACTTCATCGACGACCTGCCGCCGCGCGATCGCGTTGCGGGCATGGCCGAGGCGGTGAAGGTCGCGCTCATCCGCGACGGCGAGTTCTTCACGTGGCTGGAGCGCAACGCCGACGCGCTGGCGCTGTTCGAGCGCCCCGCGATGGCGACGCTGATCCGGCGCTGCGCGGAGCTGCACATGCGCCAGATCGCGCGCGGCGGCGACCCGTTCGAGTCCGGCAGCGCGCGCCCGCTGGACTTCGGTCACTGGTCGGCGCACAAGCTGGAGAGCCTGACGCGCCATCACGTGCGCCACGGCGAGGCGGTCGCCATCGGCATGGCGCTGGACGCGCGCTACTCGGTGCTGTGCGGGCTGCTGCCCGCGGGCGAGGACGAGCGGATCTGCTTCCTGCTCGAGCACCTCGGCTTCCGCCTGTGGCACAACGGGCTGGACACAGCGGAGCCCGACGGGCGCCTCGCGGTGCTGAAGGGCCTGCAGGACTTCCGCGAGCACCTCGGCGGCGAGCTCACGATCACGCTTCTGGAAGGCATCGGCCGAGGTGTCGAGGTGCACGCGATGGACGAGGCGCTGATCCTGGACGCGCTCGACTGGCTGCGCCGCCGCGAGGCCGCCTGATGCGGCTGCACGCGGGCGGGGCCGACTGCCACCTGACCTACTGCACCAACATCCACGCCGCCGAGCACTGGCCCGACGTCGCGCGCGGCCTGCGCGAGCACCTGCCGCGCATCCAGGCCCTGTTCGCGCCCGGCGCGAAGCTAGGGGTGGGCCTTCGCCTCGCGGCGTCGGCCGCGCAATCGCTGCGCGACCCGGCGTGCATGGACGAGCTGCGCGAGGTGCTCGGCGACGACTTCTACGTGTTCACGCTGAACGGCTTCCCGTACGGCGCGTTCCATGGTCAGCCGGTGAAGGACGGCGCGTACCTCCCGGACTGGTCGGCGCCGGAGCGCCTCGCGTACACGAACCTTCTCGCCGACGAGCTGGCCGCGATCCTGCCCGACGGCATCGCCGGCAGCGTGAGCACCGTGCCGTGCACCTACAAGCCGTGGCTCGCGCGCGACGGCGACGCGCGCGTCGCGCGCATCGTCGAGAACCTGCTCGCGCACGCCGCGCACCTGGTCGAGGTGCGGCGGCGCACCGGCAAGCGCATCAGCCTCGCGCTGGAGCCGGAGCCGTTCTGCATGCTGGAGACGGTGGAGGAGACGGTGCGCTTCTTCGAGGAGCACCTGTACGCGTCCGCCGCGGCCGAGCGGCTCGCGACGCTCGCGGGCCTGTCGCGCGGCGACGCGGGGGATGCGCTGCGCACGCACCTGTCGGTGTGCTACGACGTGTGCCACGCGGCGGTGGAGTACGAGGATCCGGCGGGCAGCGTGGATTCCCTGCGCGCTGCCGGGATCCCGATCGGCAAGCTGCAGCTGTCGAGCGCGCTCAAGGTCGCGCCCGTGAATGCGCAGGCCGTCGCCGCGCTGCGCGCGTTCGACGAGCCGGTGTACCTGCACCAGACCATCGAGCGCCGCGGCGACACGCTCACCCGCTACGAGGACCTGGGCCCGGCGCTCGCGAACGCCGCTGCGGCCGACGGCGCCGAGTGGCGCAGCCACTTCCACGTTCCGGTGTTCCTCGAGCACATGGAGCACTTCGCGACCACGCAGGACTTCCTGCGCGCGATCCTCGCGCTGCACCGCGCGCAGGCGATCTCGCCGCACCTGGAGGTCGAGACCTACACCTGGGACGTGCTGCCGCCGCTGTACCGCGACAGCGAGCTGTCCAGCGCGATCGCCCGCGAGCTCGCGTGGGTGCGCGGCGAGCTGACCGGCGCCGCGTGAACGCCGGTCGTGCGCCCGGGACACAAGGGGGACAGTTCACCTATTTCCGTTCGGAAACAGGTGAACTGTCCCCCTTTTCTGCTGCGCCGTGACCCTCGCCGACGCGCTCGCGCTCGGGCGGGTCTCCAACCTGCCGACGGTGTGGACCGACATGCTGGCCGGCGTGGTGCTGGCCGGCGGCGCGCTGGCGCACCCGGCGCTGCCGGCGCTCGCCGCCGCGCTGACCCTGTTCTACGTCGGCGGGATGTACCTGAACGACTTTTTCGACGCCGCGATCGACGCGCTGGAGCGGCCCGAGCGGCCGATCCCGGCCGGCCGGGTGCGCCGCGCCACGGTGGGCGCCGCCGGCTTCGCGATGCTGGGCGCCGGGATCGCGCTGACCGGGTGGGTGGGCGTCCAGGCGGGAACACCGTGGCCGCCCGCCGCCGGCACGGCGCTTGCGGCGTGCATCGTGCTCTACGACTGGCACCACAAGGGCAACCCGCTCAGCCCGCTGGTGATGGGGGCGTGCCGCGTGCTGGTGTACGTGACCGCCGGCGTCAGCGTGGCCGCATCGCTGCCGCCGGCGCTGCTCGCCGGCGCCGCGGTGCTGCTCGGCTACCTGGTCGGCCTCACGTACACCGCGAAGCAGGAGAACCTGGGCCGGGTGCGCAACCTGTGGCCGCTCGCGTTCCTCGCCGCTCCCGCGATCTACGGCGCGGCGCTGGCGCTGGACGCGCCGGCGGCGTGGCCGTACCTCGCGCTGCACGTCGCGTGGGTGCTGGTCGCGCTGCACTTCGTGCGCCGCCGCGGGCCGGGCGACATCCCGCGCGCCGTGGTCAGCCTGATCGCCGGCATCTCGCTGGTGGACGCGCTGCTGGTCGCAGCGGCCGGCGCAGGCGGGCTCGCACTGCTGTGCGTCGGCGGGTTCGCGCTGACGCTGACGCTGCAGCGTTACGTCGCGGGCACGTAGACGGGGGACGGCTCGCTCATTTCTCCGCGACGCGATGACCGGGCCGCCGCCGTCGGGTGCCGGCAACTCGTGCCACGCGGCACGGTCGAGCACCGCCTGGCGTTGCCGGATGCAGTCCCGGTGCTGTGCTTCGTATGGACGGGGATGGGCCGGCGTGGCCGTAACGACCGCGACCGCCGACCCGCCGGCGCGAGCCCGCCGCGACTCGGCGACCCGTCGGTTCGCGCGCTCGCGTCAGACCGCAGCCGGGCGCGCCCTGCGGCGCCTGAGCGTCATCAGCACGATACCGCCGGCGAGCAGGGCGACGGAGCCCGGCGCCGGCGCCGCGGCCGCCGGCAACCCGGCCACGCGGTTGTCGACGAGGAAGGTGCCGGCGTTCGCCGTCACGCCCGCCGTTGAGATGTCGAAGAACCGGGCGGTGTCGAACTGCAGCGTGTTGGCCGCGTTGGCGATCGCCTCGCCGGTGCCGCCGGAACCCGGCGAGAAGCTGGCAAGGGTCGACAGGGTCATGGAGACCGTGATCGGAACGTCCACCGGGAAGGTCAGCACGGTGCCGACGAACTGGTCGATGTCCGCGCTCGCGTCGAGCGGGCCGGAGAAACCGCCCACGGTCTGGCGGTCGCGGAACAGCTCGCCACCCCCGAGATGGCTCTGGCCGGAGGAGTCGAAATAGAAGAATGTGTAATCGACCCGCACCTCGGCGAACGCGCCGGTGAAGCCGCCGGTCGTCACGGAGGCGCTCAGCGCCGCGGTCAGCTGACCGCCGATGCCGACCGTGGCGCTCGCGGTGCCAGGCGTGTCCGCGGTGAAGAAGATGTCGCTGAGCTCCCAGCGCGAGCGGTTGATGAAGGAGCTGTTGCCGTCGGTGGTCCGGTTGAAGGAGCTCAGGGCCCCCAGCGATGCGCTGCCGAAGCCCTTGGACAGAGGCGCCGAGAGGGTCGGCTGGTCGGTCACGCTGGTCCCGGAGCCGCCACCCGTCGTGTTCTCCTGGCCCACGCTCAGCACCAGGGTCGCGTGCGACGCCGGTGCGAGCAGCAGCAGCGCGCCGAGCAGCGGTGTGCGGATGGAGGTTCTCAAGTTCATGCCGGTCATCTCCTTGGCTGCCGCATCGGGTCGGGGTGCCCGGGGTCGAGGCCGAACTGCCAAGCCGCAGCGGTTTCGTTGGTGTTTCTCGTCAGCTTCGCTACCGGGGCCAGGCCCGGGCGTGATCCAGATCACGAGCAAAATTCAGCAAAATCCATGCCCTGCGAATTTTCTTATTA
>CBDUCN010000296.1:0-6435 GCA_965365655.1 uncultured Gammaproteobacteria bacterium
TCGATCGCGGTGACCAGGCCCAGCGCGTCGAAGGTGCTGGCGCGGGTGCGCTGCTCCGCGCTCGGGCCGGCGCGCGGCACGACGACCAACGGCTTGCCGAGGCGCAGCCCCTCGAGCAGGGTGTTGTAGCCGGCCATCGTGACGATCGCATCGGCCGCGCCGAAGTAGTCCAGCGGCCGTGACACCGCGTCCAGCAGCTCCACCGGCAGTCCGCGGGCGCGGCGCGCGAGCGCGGCGCGGTGCTCCGGCTCCATCAGCGGCCCGGTGATCAGCGCCATGCGGGGCCTCGCGTGGGGAGCGATGCGCTCCAGCGCGTCCAGGCTCGCCTGCATCATCGGCTCCGCGTCGTGGCCGCCGCCGCCCGTGACGACCACGAGACGCCGATCGCCGACGCCCAGCGCGTCGCGCACCCGCGCGGCGTCGCGCGGCTCGTCGTCCCCGCACACGTAGCCGCAGTAGTGCACCGGCAGGTCGTCGAGGCCGTAGTGAGCGCCGGCGTCGAAGATCTCGCGCTGTCCGTAGACGAACACCTCGTCGTACAGCTCGGAGACGACGTCGTGGGTCCCGTCGCGCCGCCATGCCGCGCGCACCGTCTCCGGGTCGTCGAGGATGTCGCGAAGCCCCAGCACCACCCGCGGCCCGTTGCGCATGTGGCGGAACATGCGCAGCGTCGGCACCAGCTCACCCCACACGCCGGCGGGAACGTGGTCGGCGAGGAACAGCTTCGGGCGCAGCGCCTCCGCGGTGCGCATGATCAGCCGGCTGCGCAGCTCGCGCGCCGCGTCCACGGAGACCTGCAGGCGCCGCGGCCGCCAGTCGTTCGTGCCGACCTTGACGATCGACGGCAGCTTCATGAAGTCGACGCCCGGCGGCATCGTCATCAGGTCGGCCGACGGGCTGCCCACCAGCATCAGCACGCTGGCGCCGGGCACCTCGCGCACGAAGCGCGACGCGATGTTGAGGCTGCGCCGCATGTGGCCTAGACCGAAGCCGTCGTGCGAGTACATCAGCACGGTCGGCGCGGTGTTGCCGTCGACGCGCGCCGTCCCGCGCGCCGCGGGCATCGATCCGCGCGCCTCCGGCTGTCCCAGCAGCGCGACGATGCGTGCGCGAATCTCGCTCAGCGAGAACGGCTTGCACAGGAACGCGGCCGCGCCCAGCGTCGCGGCGCGCCTGCGGTTGGCCTTCGAGTCCTCGCCGCTCATCACGACCACCGGGAGCTCGGGGAGCGACCCCCGCACCTCGGCGAGCAGGTCCAGGCCGTCGCCGTCGGGCAGGTTCAGGTCCAGGCACATCGCGTCGAAGTGCTCGCCGTCCAGCAGCCCGCGCGCCGTGTCCGAATCGGGCGCGGCGTGCGCGATGAACCCCGCGCTGCGCAGGTGACTGCTCAGGTTGCGTGCGAAGGTCTGCTGGTCGTCGACGATCAGGATCCGGGCGCTCATCGGCGCTGGCCCTCTGACTGAGTGTGTACCCGCTGGCTGCAACATCCCTGCCAGGTCTGCCAAGCCGTTGATCCGGAACACCAAAGCAGGGGGTTCGTGGGAAGGGTCCGGGTACCGGCCGCAACGCCGGGTGAAATGCCCCGAGGCCGTGGGGGAGATGCCCCACGGCTGCGGCGAGTCGCGGGTGGGTGCCGGTGAAGGAGCGCGCGCGCGGTGCGGCGCACGCGGAAGGACGCACGCGACCGTACGTGCGATCTCCGTCAGGACGTGGCGCGGTGCGGCGTGCGCCGTGCGACCTCGCGGGCGGCGTCGACGATGCGCGCGAAGCCGTCGTCGTCCAGGCCCCGCTCGCCCAGCTTCAGCGCGCGCCGCAGCAGCGCGACCGCGGCGTGCGTGCACATCGCCGACGTCTCGCAGCGCCGGCCCGACAGGTCCCGGTAGACCTCGGCGACGATCGCGCCGACCGCGGACACGCCGTCGCGTACATCGCCGGTGAACAGGTCCTCGCTGGTGACCACGTGGGCGACGAAGTTGCCGAGGTCCGCCTCGGGCGGGCCCAGCGCGAGGTCGTCGAGGTCGAGCAGCCACGGCTGCGCGTCCCCGAGCACCACCTGCCCGGCGTGGAAGTCACCGTGCACCGGCCGCGTGCCGGCGGGCGCCGCCGCGGCGAGCGCGTCGCCCAGCGCGCGGCGCACGACGCCCGCGCGGGCCGCGCGCCGCGGGTCCAGCGCGTCCAGCCGGGCGTCGATCCGTCGCCACGGGTCGAGCGCGGCCAGCTCGAGCCCGTCGGCGGCGAGCGCGTGCAGCCGTGCGAGCGGCTCGAGCACGGGCGCCAGCGCTTCACGCGGCACGCGGCTCCAGCCGGCGCCGGCGCGTGCGACCCGCTCGCGCAGCGCGGCGCGCCCGGGCGTGCCCTCGCACCACGCGAATACCAGCTCCCGGCGCGCCCGGTCGTGGCGCGCGGGCGGCGTGTGCAGGCCGCTCGCGCGCAGGCGCTCGGTGCGTCGCACCAGCGCGTCCACGTCCGCCGCCCGGCGGTCCGCGACGTCCTTGCGCGCCCATGTACCGTCGCGGCGAACGCCGCGTGTCACGCGAGCAGATCCTCGATCAGCTCCGCGCAGCGCCCGGCGCCGGACGGGCCCAGCGGCGCCGGCGTACGCCGCTCGCGGGCGGCCAGCACGCGGCTCATCCAGCGCACCGTGCGGCCGGGATCGTCGTCGCGATGATCCAGCCCGAGCACCGCCCCCCACTCGCGGGTCCTCTTGTCCTGATCGTCGTAGGTGCGGTCCACCGGCAGCAGCAGCGTCGGAACGTCGGTGCACGCGAGCTCGAGCACCGAGTTGTAGCCCGCGGTGCTGATCACCACGTCGTGCGCCGCGAAGCACTCGTGCAGGCGCGCTCCGGGGCGGATCACCGTGTCCACGCCGGGCACCCGCGCGTCCTCGCCCGCGCGCGGCCCAAGCGCCTGCACGATCTCGACCGGCTCGCGGACCCCGGTGCGCACCGCGGCGAGCAGCGCGCCGACGCGCTCGCGAAAGGCCGCCGCCGTGTCGCCGCTGCCGCCGCCGCCGGACGCGACCAGCACCGATCGCGTCGCGCCGCGCGCGCCGGGCGCGGCGCCGCCGTCACGGTAGATCCAGCCGGCGGCCTCGACACGGCGCGCCGGCACCGTGCCCGGCTCGGGCATCCAGTGCGCGGCGGGGTTCGGGATCAGCACGAGGTCCCACGGCCGGCCGCGCTCGAGGCGGAAGCGCGCGAGGCGATCGGGAACGGTTTCACGCAGCACCAGGCACAGCGGCGCGTCGAGCTCGTGCAGATCCGGGAGCACGGCGGTGTCGACCACCGCGAGCGCGCAGCCGCGCGTGCGAAGCGAACGCGCCATCTCGTCGCGCGGCTCGGACGCGATGGCGCGGTACAGCCGCGCCTCGTCGTCGTCGAGGCCGCCGAGCGCCGCGTTCGTCAGCAGCGCGAGGGGCCGGTGCGGTGCGCGTGCGGCGAGCGCCGCCGCGATGTTTGTCACGCGTCGCAGGTGCCCGAGCCCGGTCTTGCCGGTCGCGCAGAAGGTGATGGGTGCGCTCAACGCGATGGCTGGTCCGGAAAGCGGTGCAGGCGGCGTGCGCGTGCCCTGTGCACGCGCGCGAAGACCTCAGGCGCGGATGATAGAAGATCCGCCGCGTCGCGCGCGCGATGCCCTGGATTCCATCGGCCGCGACTTAAAGATGTATCGCGTTGTGTGACGCCGTACGGGGGCGCGACACGCGAAAACATCGCGCCCGGGTGCGATAATCGTGCTCTGGCGGGCCGCTGCTTTGCCCGAGTACAGGCCCTTCAAGACCGCAAAGCCACCGCCGTGCCGCTCCTCGAAAACCTTGTTTCCCACGCCCGCTCGTTCGGTCTGCTGCGTTCGTTCGCGCTCGTGAGCTTCCTGTCGATCACCGCGACCACCGCGGTCTCGTCCTTCGTGCTGCTGCGCTTCCTGTCCGATCACCTGATCGAGCGCGATGCGGCGGTCACGCGGCAGTTCATCCAGAGCATTGCTGACATCGAGCGACTCGGGCTGGAGCTGAAGCGCCCGCGCGCGCTGCAGACGGAGGAAGGCTTCGGCGAGTTCTTCCGCCACGTCGGCAACATGCCGGACGTCGTCGCCGCGGTCGTGTACTCGCCCGATCGGCAGGTGATCTGGTCCAGCGACAGCAGCCTGATCGGCCAGCGCTTCGAGGAGAACGACGAGCTGGCGCAGGCGCTGAAGGGCGACCTGGTGCACGAGTTCGTCGACCGCTCGGATGGCGGCAAGGAGGAGCACGCGCAGATCTTCACCGCCCCGGTGGAGTTCGTCGAGAACTACCTTCCGATCGCCGACGCGCGGCGCGGCGAGATCATCGCGGTCGCCGAGATCTACAAGGTCCCGCGCGCGCTGTTCGACGCGCTTGCGGAAGGCCGCCGTCTCGTGTGGCTGACCGCGGCGGCTGGAGGGCTGTTCCTGTGGCTGGTTCTGTACTGGATCGTGCGCCGCGCCGCGGATCTGATCAGCGCGCAGCAGAGCCGGCTGCTCGAGTCGGAGCGCTATGCGGCCGTCGGCGAGATGGCCACCGCCGTCGCGCACGGCATTCGCAACCCGCTCGCGTCCATCCGCTCGAGCGCCGAGCTCGCGGTCGAGGCCGACTCGTTCGACCTGACGCGCGACACGGCCGGCGACATCATCGCCGAGGTCGATCGGCTCGAGAAGTGGGTCAAGGATCTGCTGCTCGGCTCGCGCCTGGAGGACACCAGCATCGAGCACGTGCGCCTCGACGTGCTCGCGCGCGAGCACCTCGAGTCGCTGTCGCGGCGCCTGGAGCGTAACCGCGTCGAGCTGGCGCTGGACCTGCAGCCCGTCGCGCCGATGCGCGGCGACGCGCCGCTGCTGGGGCAGATGCTCGACAGCCTGCTGTCGAACGCGCTGGAGGCGATGCCGGGCGGCGGCACCCTGACCGTGCGCACCGCGCCGGTCGACGACGGCAGGAAGGTGGAGCTGGTCGTCAGCGACACGGGGATCGGGATCCCGCGTGAGATCGCGGCGCAGGTATTCAGCCCGCTGGTGACCAGCAAGCGCAGCGGCCTCGGGCTCGGCCTCGCGCTGGTCAAGCGCATCGTCGAGCGCCACGACGGCGACATCGACCTGTCGAGCGAGGCGGGCCGGGGAACCACGGCGCGATTGCGCTTCCGCGCGGTGAGGCGCTGATGCTGCCGGGCGTGCTCGTCGTCGAGGACGAGGCCACCATCGCGAAGAACATCCGCACCTACCTCGCGCGCGCCGGGTTCGACGTGAACGTTGCGCGCGACGGCGCGGGCGCGCTGGTGGAGTTCGAACGGGTGCGTCCCGACGTCGTCGTGCTCGACTACAACCTGCCGGACATCGACGGGCTGGAACTGCTCGCGCGGCTGCAGGAGCGCGACCCGGCGGTGAAGACCGTGATGATCACCGGAGAGGGCGGGGTCGAGGTCGCCGTGCGGGCGATGAAGGCGGGCGTGCGCGACTACCTCGCGAAGCCGCTGGTGCTCGGCGAGCTGAAGATGCTGCTCGAGCGCATCGCCGGCGAGGAGCGCATCGAGGGCGTCCTGAGCTACTACCGGCGCAGGGCCGCCGAGGGCGGCGAGCTCGCGGCGCTGATCGGCGAGTCGCCGCCGATCAAGGCGCTGAAGGCGAAGATCCTCCAGCTCGCGAACAGCGACACGATCGCGCGCGAAGGCCCGCTCGCGCCGGTGCTGATCACCGGCGAGACCGGCACCGGCAAGCAGCTCGTCGCGCGCGCGCTGCACCTCGCGGGGCCGCGCCGCGAGCAGCCCTTCATCGAGGTGAACTGCGCGGCGATCCCGACGCACCTGCTCGAATCCGAGCTGTTCGGCTACGAGAAGGGCGCGTTCACCGATGCGCGGGAGCGAAAGCGCGGGCTGGTGGAGACGGCCCACGGCGGCACCCTGTTCCTGGACGAGGTCGGCGACATGGAGCTGGCGGCGCAGGCCAAGCTGCTCAAGGCGCTGGAGGACCGCAGCGTGCGGCGCCTCGGGGGGCTGCGCGACCTCGCGGTTGACGTGCGCGTGATCTCGGCGACCAACCACGATCTGCAGCAGTCCGTGCGCGACGGCGCGTTCCGCTCCGACCTCTACTATCGCCTGCGGGTGGTCCAGCTCGAGGTCGCGCCGCTTCGCGAGCGCGGCGACGACGTGCAGCGGCTCGCAGACGCGTTCCTCGCCGAGTTCGCACCGCGCTACGGCAAGCCGCGCCTGCGCTTCGGCGACGCGGCCGTGAACGCGCTGCGGCGCCACGACTGGCCCGGCAACGTGCGCGAGCTTCGCAACGTGGTCGAGCAGACCGTGCTGCTCGCGGGCGGTGACGTGATCGAGCCCGAGCAGCTCGCGCTGGGCGGGCCGGGCGGGCGCGAGCCGGGCGACGAGGGCGGCTTCGTGCTGCCCGAGGGCGGGATCGACCTGCACGCGCTCGAGCGCGACCTCG
>CBDUCN010000297.1:0-6339 GCA_965365655.1 uncultured Gammaproteobacteria bacterium
GTGCCGCCGGCGTCCGCGGCAGCCGGGCGGCAGGCGCCGGCGTCGATGCCTCCGGACCCCGTGCAGCGGGCGCTGGCGGGTGCGGGTGCGCCGCCGTCCACCGCAGGCGACGCCACGACCCTGGCGATGCTCAGCGCGGCCCCGCCGAGGGCAGTGGCGCAGGGCGCGCAGCGCCTGGCGCAGGTGGACCTGCTGGCCCCCGCCGGTCCGGCGTCTGCGGTGGTGCTGGTGGTCACGCCCGAGGGCGCGAACTCCGGGGTCGTGCTCGACGCCGACGGCCATCTGCTGACCAACTGGCACGCGGTGCGCGGCTACGACACGGTGGTGGTCTACTTCAAGGCCGGCGGCGGCACCGGTCCCGCGCGCGGCACCCGGGTCCGTGCCCGGGTCCTGGGGCACAGCAAGTTCTCCGACCTCGCGCTCCTGCGCGCCGAGGCGGCTCCGCCGCCGGAGACGATCCCGGCCATCGTCGCCGAGGTCCGGATCGAGAGCGGGGCGCCTCTGCACGCCATCGGTCACGGCGCCAGCCCGCGCTGGCAGCACGTGGTGGTGGCGGTGGACCGGCTGCGGCCCAACTCCTCGTGGTACTCGCTGGAACGGGTGCTGCATCGCGGAGACGTGATCCGGGCGACGCTGCCCGAGTCCACCGACCTCGCGGGTGCGCCGCTGTTCGACGACCGCATGCAGCTGGTGGGACTGGCGGCGATGGTGCGCAGCGACAAGCAGGAGCTGATCGGCGTCTCGGCGGACACGATCCGCGCGTTCCTGGGCCCTCCCGGCTGATCCGCGGGCCTTCGCGCGGCCCGTTCCGGGGCCGGTTCGCTGCACCGCCGCAGGTATCTTCGGGCGCCCGCCACGGGGTATATTCCGCCCCGGACCTGCCCCCGAGAGTGCTTCCGTGAGCGAACCCCGAGTCATCAAGAAGTATCCGAACCGGCGGCTGTACGACACCACGGTGAGCAGCTACATCACCCTGGAGGACGTGCGCAAGCTGGTGCTGGAGCAGGAGAACTTCTGCGTGGTGGACGCGCGCTCGAAGGAGGACATCACGCGCAGCATCCTGCTCCAGATCATCCTCGAGCAGGAGGAGGACGGCGAGCCCATCTTCAGCCAGCAGGTGCTGTCGCAGATCATCCGGTTCTACGGCGATGCCCTGCAGGGCACCCTCACCCGCTACCTGGAGCGCAGCTTCGGCCTGTTCGTGGAGCAGCAGAACGCGCTGCGCGAGCAGATGCAGACCATGATGACCGCCGATCCGCTGTCCTTCATGCGCGAGATGGCCGAGAAGAACATGGCGCTGTGGAAGGACATGCAGGACAGCTTCTTCCGGGCCGGGGGCGGCGCCGAGGGCGGTGTCGAAACGAACGCCGACAAGCCCGAGCGCAAGTAGCGGCGGCGGCGCCGATGTTGCGCCGCATCCGTCGCGCGGCGCCGTGACCGGGAATCGAGGCCTGTTTCAGGGCTTCAATCAAATCAAGTAGTTGCATTCTCCTCGTCGGTTGACAGGGAAACCTGCCAGTCCCTAATATCCGCGTCTGGTGTTGCGTTGCAACACAACCCGCCCGGCCGGGCATCGCAGCAGCGGCGAAGCGGCGGGCGCAGGACTACAAGCGGGCGCCGCGGCGCCTGCAAGGCCGATACGAAGGGGACAGACGCATGAATGGAAAGGTTGCCCTGGTGACGGGTGGCGTGGGCGAACTCGGCCGCGCCATCGTTGAGCGGCTGCTCGCGGACGGATGCCGCGTGGCCGCGATGGATCTCTCGGCGGACTCGGATCTCGCGGCCAAGTGGAGCCGCTCCCTGAACGGCTCCGGCGAGCGATTGCTGCTGGTGCCCGGGGACGTCGGCGACTACGAGTCATGCGGCGCCGCCGTGCGCGCGGTCGAGGAGCGCTTCGGCCCCATCGACATCCTGGTCAACTGTGCCGGCATCACCCGCGACGGCACGCTGCGAAAGATGTCGAAGGATCAGTGGGATGCGGTGCTGAACGTCAATCTGCACAGCGTGTTCCACATGACCCGGCACGTCGTGGAGGGAATGATCGGCCGCGGTTTCGGACGCATCGTGAACATCGCGTCGGTGAACGGCGTGAAGGGCCAGTTCGGCCAGACCAACTATTCCAGCGCGAAGGCCGGCATGCACGGCTTCACCATGGCGCTCGCGCAGGAGGTGGCCCGCAAGGGCGTCACCGTGAACAGCGTCTCCCCCGGCTACATGAACACCTCGATGGTGCGCCAGGTCCCCGACGAGGTCCTCGAGAGCATCGTCGGGCAGATCCCGGTCGGCCGGCTCGGGGAGCCGCGCGAGATCGCCGCGATGGTGGGCTTCCTGGCCAGCGACGACGCGGCCTTCGTGACCGGCGCCAACTTCAACGTCAACGGCGGCCTGCACATGCACTGAGGCGGTGCGCCGGGGCTGTTGACGCAACGCAGCAGCCCAGATGCCCACCCCCGTCGGCTTCCGCACCCCGGCGGCGTCCGCGCGCCGGGGTGCGCGATCCCTGCCACGCCGCCCGGTCGTGGCGGATGATTTTCAAAAAAACGTTTCCGATCAGAAGGATGCCTTCTTCCGGGTCGGCCAGGGGGTCCCGTGACGGCGTGTGAAAAATTTTTCGCAATGGCTATTGACAGCACCCCGGGGTGTGCCTATATTGCACTGCAACATTTGCTGCGTCGCAGCAAATCGGGACTGAAAGCATCACACCTGTGGAGATACGACCATGCAGAAAGAATTCGTCACCAGCGTCGAGAAGATGAACAAGGCCACCGTGGAGGCCGTGAAGCGTCTCGGCGAGATCCAGATCCGCTCCATCGAGCGTCTGACCGAGCAGCAGATCGAGGCCACCTCCGAGTACCTGAACAGCTCCGTGAAGCAGCTCCAGGCCCTCGCCGGCAGCAAGGACCTGCAGGGCGCGGTGGACAGCCAGGCGAAGTACGTCGCGGAGGTCAACGAGCGCGTCGTCGAGAACGCGAAGAAGACCGCCGAGATCATGAACGAGCTCAAGGGCGAGCTGACCGAGTGGGTCGAGGCCGGCGTCAAGGCCGCGTCCGACAACCCGTTCGCCAAGACCGTCGCCGCCGCCTCCAAGAAGGCCGCCTGAGGCATCTGAACGGTCAAGGATACGCCTCCCCGCCGGAGGCGCGCGGCAAGGACGTCGCACCCCCGCACCGGGCGAACCCCGGTGCGGGGTTTTTTATGTCTGCGCTCCGCACGGGCTATGCTGGGCGTGCCGGGCGCCGAAGTCCGCGAGCGAGCGTTACAGGAGAGCGGAGCCGATGAAGATCAACGTGACCGTGGACTGCACGCCGAAGGAACTGCGCGAGTTCCTGGGCTGGCCGGACGTCGAGCCGCTGCAGCGCGAGATGCTGGAGCAGGTCTCGCAGATGATGCGCGACGGCGTCTCGGGCACGGATCCGATGAGCATGATGCGCCCGTTCTTCGCCCCCAACGCCCAGGCCTTCGAGGCCATGCAGCGGGCCTTCTTCCAGGCCTTCCAGTCCGCGGTGGGGCCGAAGCGCGACGACTCCTGACCGTGCCGGCCCGGGTCAGTCGTCCTTCAGCGTGATCTTGTAGTTGCCGCGTTCCTGGTCGTGCTCGAGCTCGATGAGCCCGGCATCGGCCACGCTCTTCAGCACGTCGGCGAAGCTCTTGAATCCGTAGTAGCTCTCGTTGAAGCCCGGGTGCACCCGGCGCATGGTCTGCTTCACGAGCGAGCCCCAGAGGGGATCGTAGTCGCGTGACAGGGAGCGGATGATCTCCGTGAGCTGATCGACCACCTCCTCCTTGCGGGACTCGACGTCCTTGTCTTCCCTGTACTCCTTGTCGTCCCTGTCGTCCTTCTCCGCCTTTTCGCCCCCGTCTTCCTTCTCAGGCTTGTCGCCCCTGGCCGCCTCGGCTCCGGCGGGCTTCTTGTCGGTGCGCCGCCGCACCGGCTTGCGCTTGCGCGCCGCGCGCTCGAGGTCGTCGTAGTAGATGAACTCGTCGCAGCTCGAGATCAGCAGATCGGAGGTGGAGCTCTTCACCCCGCAGCCGATCACCCACTTGTTGTTCTCCTTGAGCTTGGAGACCAGCGGCGAGAAGTCGCTGTCGCCGGAGACCAGCGCGAAGTAGTCGATGTGCGTCTTCGAGTAACAGAGGTCCAGCGCGTCCACGACCATGTGAATGTCCGCGCTGTTCTTGCCGCTCATGCGGCTGCGCGGTATGTCCACCATCTCGATGCCGCCGTGGTGCAGCCCGCGGACCGCGTTGCGGTACTGGCTCCAGTCGCAGTACGCACGCTTGAACACGATGCGCCCCTTCTCGAGGAGGCGCTTGAGCACGAGCTCCATGCGCAGATCCTCGCCCGTCTTCATGTCGCGCACGCCGAGCGCGAGGTTCTCGTAGTCCACGAAGACGGCAATCAGCGGTTCGTCCGACATGCGCTCCCCCGGGAGGCGTAAAGGCGCGAGTGTACCAGTCGGCGCGAAGGCTCAGTCGCCGCCGCGACCCGCGAACCAGTCGCTGACCATGCCCGGGACGCTCGCCGAAGCGCGCCGGCTCGCGAAGATCCCGATGTGCCCCGTGTCCACCGCCCGCTGCTCGCACTGACCGCGGCCGAGCACGCCGCCGAGGGCGCGCGCCGCCGCCGGCGGCACGATGTGATCGCGGGTGGCGTGAACGCTGAGCACCGGCTGGTGCAGCGCCGCGAGGTCCACCGGCCGATCGCCGATGCGCAGCCGGCCGCTGACCAGGCCGTTGTCGCGGAAGAAGCCGGCGACGAATTCCCGGAACGCGCGGCCGGCCTGGTCCGGGCTGTCCTGCAGCCACTGCTCCATGCGCGCGAAGGTGGCGAGCTCCTCGGGCCGGTCGAGCAGGTTCACGAGGTCGAGCGCCTTGACGCCCGACAGGCTCAGCGGCTTGAGCGACAGGAAGGCCCAGTTGAGCAGCGAGCCCGGCACGTTGCCCAGGGTGTCGACCATCCGGTCGACGTCCACGTGCCGCAGCCAGTGCGAGAGCAGGAAGCCTTCGGCGTGGAAGTCCACCGGCGTGACCAGCAGCGCGAGGCGTCGCACGCGCTCGGGCTCGAGGGCTGTGTAGGCGAGCGACAGGCATCCGCCCTGGCACACGCCCAGCAGGTCCACCGCGGCGCCGTGCGTCGCGCACAGGTGCTCGACGAAGCCGTGCACCTGGCGGCACACGTAGTCGTCGAGGCCGGTGTCCTCGTCACCCGGCCCGGGGCTGGCCCAGTCCACGAGATACACGTCGCGCCCCCGCTCGAGCAGACCGCGCACGAAGGAGCGACCGGGCTCCAGGTCCAGCATGTACGGCCGGTTGACCAGCGCGTACACGATGAGCAGCGGGGGCAGGGGGGCCGGCGCCGCCGTGCCGGGCGGCGCGACGAAGCGCTGCAGCCGCGTGCCGTCGATCTCGAGAATCGTCTCCGTCGGCGTCGCGCCACGCTGCGGGCGATCGGGCAGGCCGGCGAGCGCCCCGGCGCCGGCGGCCAGCTTCTCGCTGAACGCGAGCATCTGGCGGGCGACGGCGCGCAGCGCGTCGTCGTGCGGGCCGCTCACGCGCCGCTCACCGGTCCACCCTGGCCGCGAGCGGCGAGCATCGCGATGCGCGCGTTCACGAGGTCGCCCACGGTGCGCGCGAACGCGTCACTCGCCGCCGCCTCGCGGTACTGCGCCTCGAGCTCCTCCGCGTAGACGGCGTAGATCGCGGCCGGCGAGTCCGGACACTGCGCGTCGAGCCGCGCGCGCACCCGCTCGAGGCCTGCGTGCGCGATGCCGGCCAGGGTGTCCACCCACGCGCCGTACGCGCGCAGGTAATCCGCGTCGGCGCCCTCCGGCGGCTCGCCGCCGGGCGTGTCGCCGAGGGCGTCGAGCGCCGCGGCGAAGACGCGCGCGGGGTCCGGGCGGCCGCCGTTAGGCGCGCCGCCCATCAGCGTCAGGCACAGCCGCGTCTGCTCCAGCGCCGCCTGCAGCGGCGCGCCCAGCGGCTCCGGCACGCTGCCGGCGACCTGGCGCCACCACTCGCCGCAGGCGGCGGCCCACGCCGCCTGCGCGGCGCCGAGGTCGGCGTCGCCGGCACCGTCGGCCCAGCCGGACCAGAACCGGCGCTGCCGCTCGAGCCAGTCATCCGGAAAGCCGGGCGCGTCCGGGTCGTGGTCGTCCACGTGCACGGCGCCCGGCCCGCACGGGCCGGGCGCTCCGTTCGCGGCTACTTGTTCATCCGGTTGTCGATCAGATCGTCCACCACCGCCGGCTCGGCGAGCGTGGAGGTGTCGCCGAGGTTCTCGAGCTCGTTGGCGGCGACCTTGCGCAGGATGCGGCGCATGATCTTGCCGGAGCGGGTCTT
>CBDUCN010000298.1:0-6321 GCA_965365655.1 uncultured Gammaproteobacteria bacterium
CGAGGACAGGTGCACGCGCTCCCAGCCGTGCGACGCGTCGAGGCCGAAGCACGCGAGCGCGGTGCGGATGTCGTTGCCCGCCTCGAGCGCGGAGGTCGCGTCGCAGTAGTAGTAGCGGAACACGTCGCGCGTGTGCGGGATGCCGAAGGTCCTGCAGATCTCGAGGATCTTGTGGGTCAGGTGGTAGTCGAAGGGGCCACTGGAATCCTTCATCGCGATGGTCACGCCGCGCTCGCTGGTGTTCTGCCCCGGCGCAGCGGTGCCGTTGTCGATGCTGAGCAGCTCGGCGACGTCGCCGTGCAGGATCGACGACGCGCCGCTGCCGACCTCCTCGGTGATGGTCAGCAGCAGGTGGCAGTCCACCGGCAGGGTCGCCCCGGTGTCGACCAGCGCCTTGGCGGCGGCCATCATCGCGGCCACGCCGGCCTTGTTGTCGAGGTGGCGCGAGACGACGAAGCCGCTCGGCGTGAACTCCGTGTCGGTGTCGATCGCGACGAAGTCGCCGACGTTGAAGCCCATGTTCTCGAGGTCGCCGCGGTTGTGCACCAGCTCGTCGACGCGCAGCTCCACGTGCTCCCAGTCCACGGGCTGGGTGTCGATCTCCTTGTTGTAGGTGTGGCCGGACGCCTTCAGCGGCAGGATGCTGCCGCGAAACGCGTGCTCGTCGGTGAACACCGTGCAGCGCGCACCTTCGGCGAAGCGCGACGACCAGGTTCCGATGGGCACCAGCGCGAGCCGGCCGTTGTCCTTCAGCGCCTTGACCATCGCGCCGAGGGTGTCCAGGTGGCCGACCACGGCGCGGTCGGGGCTCGCCCGCTCGCCCTTCAGGTTCGCGCGGATTGCGCCGCGGCGGGTGACCTCGTGCTCGATGCCCAGCGCCTCGAGCTCCTTGCAGGTCCAGCGCACGATCTCATCGGTGAAGCCGCTCGGGCTGGGGATCTCCAGCAGGCCCTGCAGGGTCTTCGAGAGGTAGTTCATGTCGACGGGCAACGGCTTCATGGCGTGCGTCCTTCTTGCGTCGTGCTTTGTCGTGCGGGTGTCTGCATCGGGTTTGCGGTGGCGGCCGGCGTGCTGCGCAGGTCCGTGCCTCACGCCGGCGTGCGCTGCGCGTCCCGGCGCCGGCGCGCCGCGGTGAGCGGGAACAGCAGGTCCAGGAATCGCTCCGCGGTGGGCTGCGGCTCGTGGTTGGCGAGCCCCGGGCGCTCGTTGGCCTCGATGATCACGTACTCGTCTCCGGCGACGTCGGGCACCATCAGGTCCAGCCCCACCACCGGGATGTTCAGCGCCCGCGCCGCGCGCAGGCTCGCATCGCGCAGCGTCGGCGACAGCTCGTCGGTGACGTCGTGGATCGTGCCGCCGGTATGCAGGTTGGCCGTCTTGCGCACCTCGATGTGCGTGCCCTCCGGCGGGGTCTCGTCCATGCCGAAGCCCGCCTCGCGCACGCAGCGCTCGGTCTCGGCGTCCATCGGGATCCGGCTCTCGCCGCCCGTGGCCTCGCTGCGCCGCCGGCTCTGCTTCTCGATCAGCTCGCGCACCGTGTGCCGGCCGTTGCCGGTGATGCTCGCGGGCCGGCGCACCGCCGCCGCGACGACCTCGTCGCCGATCACGATCACGCGCAGATCGTCGCCCTCGTGCCAGCGCTCGAGCAGCACCTCGGGGCACTCCCGGTGCGCGATCTGCACGGCGTCGCGCAGCGTGTCCTCGCGGGTCACGTGCACGCTGATCCCGCGTCCCTGCTCGCCGCGTGCGGGCTTGACCACCAGCGCGCCGTGCCTGTCGAGGAACGCGGCATCCTCCTCGCCCCCGGTGGCGGCCTGCTGCTCGGGCACCTCGAGGCCGGCGCGCGCCAGGGTGCGCCGGGTGACGGCCTTGTCGTCGCAGCGGCTCATCGCGACGGCGCTGGTCAGCTCGCTCAGCGACTCGCGGCACTCGACCGTGCGCCCGCCGTGGGTCAGCGCGAAGAAGCCGCCCTGCGCGTCTAGCACGTTGACCGAGATGCCGCGCCGGCGCGCCTCGTCGACGATGATGGTCGCGTACGGATTGAGGTCCTCGGTCGGGCCGGGACCCATGAACAGCGGCTCGTTCACCGGGTTCTTGCGCTTCACGCAGAACACCGGCACGCGGCGGAAGCCGAGGCTCTCGTAGAGGCTGATGGCCGCCTCGTTGTCGTGCATCACCGAGAGATCCAGGAACGAGCGCCCGCGCGCCTGGAAGTGGCCGGCCAGGTGGTTCACCAGCGCGAGGCCCACGCCCGAATGCGGCGTGCGCGCGTCCACCGCCAGGCACCACAGGCTGGAGCCGTTCTCCGGGTCGTCGAAGGCGTGCCTGTGGTCGACGCCGGTGGCGGTGCCGATGACTTCGCCGGTCTTGCGATCCTCGGCAACCAGGTACGTCATCTCCGCACTGGCGCGTGAGCGCCAGACGAAGTCCGGGTCCAGCGGAACCATGTTGCGCTGCGCGTAGATGCGGTTGACGGCCTTCGCGTGCGCCTTCGTGCGCAGGCGCCGGATGCTGAACCCGCTCGCGTGGCTGCGCGGCATTCGAAACTCGTTCAGCCACAGCCGGAAGGTGTGCGACGGGTCGAGGAACAGGTCCTGCGGCGCGTGCGCGAGCACGACGTGCGGCTCGCGCAGGTAGAGCGCGATGTCACGCTCGCCGGCGCGCTCGTTGCACAGCTCCGCGGCCACCTTCTTCGGGTCGTCGAAGGTGTGGGCGAAGATCAGCCGCCCCCAGCCGCAGTACAGGACGGCGTCGCGCTTTCCCCCCTGCTCGTCCGGGTGGCCCGGGCGCTCGCCCCAGTTGCGCAGCGAAGGCGCGTTGAAGCGCTCGAAGCGCAGCTGATCGCGCCGTGGATGATCGTCGCGCGCCATGTTCATTCCCCTGCGTTGTCCTTGTGCGGTGTCGTGCGTTCCGTCGTCATGCATTCACGCCGTGGCTCTGCAGCCACGCCTCCAGCGCCGCGACCTGCCACAGCTTGGAGCCGCGCAGCGGCGTGATGTGGCCTTCCGGTTCGGCCAGCAGCGTGTCCACGTAGTCCCGGTTGAAGAGCGTGCGTTGCCGTGCCGCGTCGCTGTCGAGCACCTCGTGCACGAACTCCAGCACGGAGCCGCGGATGTACTTGAGCGCGGGCACGGGGAAGTAGCCCTTGGGCCGGTCGATCACCTCGTTCGGGATCACCGCCCGCGCGGCTTCCTTGAGCACGTGCTTGCCGCCGTCGCGCACCTTGAGCTCCGGCGGGATGCGCGCCGCGAGCTCGACGAGCTCGTGGTCCAGGAACGGCACCCGTGCCTCGAGCCCGAACGCCATGGTCATGTTGTCCACGCGCTTCACGGGGTCGTCCACCAGCATGATGGTGGTGTCGAGGCGAAGCGCACGGTCGGCCGGCGTGTCCGCGCCGGGGCGCTCGAAATGCCCGCCCACGAAGGCGCGGCTGTGGTCGTCGCCGACGAGGTCGGGGTGCACCGCGCGCGCGAACTCGTCGTGGTCGCGGTCGAAGAACACCTTCGCGTAGTCGTCCAGCGGCGCGTTGCTCTCCAGCATCGGCGGGTACCAGTGGTAGCCCGCGAAGACCTCGTCCGCGCCCTGGCCGCTCTGCACCACGCGGATGTCGCGCGACACGCGTTCCGAGAGCATGAAGAAGCCCACCGCGTCGTGGCTGACCATCGGCTCGGACATCGCGTGCAGCGCGGCACGCAGGGCCGGGATCAGGCGCTCGGCGCTGGAGTCGACGCGGATCTGGTGATGCCGCGTGTCGAAGTGCTTCGCGACGATGTCGGAGTAGTGGAACTCGTCGCCCTGCTCGTCTCCGATGGTCTCGAAGCCGATCGAGTAGGTGTTCAGACCGCGCTGGCCGGCCTCGGCCAGCAGCCCGACGATCAGGCTGGAGTCGAGCCCGCCGGACAGCAGCACGCCGACCGGCACGTCGGCGACGAGCCGGCGTTCCACCGCGCGCCGCAGCGCCGCGAGCACCGCGTCCTGCCAGTCCTTCTCGTGCATGCCGGCGTCCGCCGCGTCGCGCTCGAAGCGCACCTCCCACCAGCGCTCGCGGCGGGTGCGGCCGTCCGGCTCGACCTGCAGCCACGTGCCGGGCTCCAGCTTGCGCACCCCGCGCAGCAGCGTGTACGGGGCCGGCACCACCGCGTGGAAGCTCATGTAGTGGTGCAGCGCGACCGGGTCGATCCGGGTGTCCACGCCGCCGCCGGCGAGCAGCGCCGGAAGCGACGACGCGAAGCGGATGGCGTTGCGATCCTCGGCCAGGTACAGGGGCTTGATGCCGAGGCGGTCGCGCGCGAGGAACAGCCGGCCGCTGTCGCGCTCCCAGATCGCGAACGCGAACATGCCGTTCAGCCGTTGCAGGAAATCGGGTCCCCAGCGGTGGTACGCCTTGAGCACCACCTCGGTGTCGCCGTGGGACTGGAAGCGGTAGCCCTCGTCCTCCAGGGTGCGGCGCAGCTCCGGGTGGTTGTAGATGGCGCCGTTGAACACGATGCCCAGCCCGAGCTCCGGGTCCACCATCGGCTGCTGGGAGTGCTCGGTGGTGTCCATCACCATCAGCCGGCGATGGGCCACGGCGAGCGCGTTCTGGGCGAAGCTGCCGAACGCGTCGGGCCCCCGGGACTCCATCGCGCGGGCCATGGCCTGGAGGCGCCCCAGGTCGGGGCTGTCGTCGTCGAAGCGGAGCTCTCCCGCGATTCCACACATGCTGGCGATCCGTCCTTCAAGCCGCGTCGGGCTTTATAGAGTGTTGACCGGAAAAATGTAAACCGTTGATTATAAACATTTTTTGGCGCGCTCGCCAAAAAACGGGAAAGTCGCCGCAAAACAGGGGGCTGCGGCCGCCGCGCCGTGGCGCGCGGCCGGCGGCGCGCCGCGCGGGCGCGGCGCGGGCAGGCGCGGGGCTCAGGCGGCGGCCACGGCCTCGACCTCCACCGTCCAGTCCGGGTGTGCGAGCGCCTGCACCACGAGCAGGGTGGACGCGCACAGGTGCCCGTCCAGCGCCTCGTCGCGCACCTCCCGGAACGTCGCCACGGCGTGCGGCTCGGTGATGAAGGCCGTGATCTTCACCAGGTTCGTGAGGTCCATGCCGGCGTCGGCGAGCACCGCGCGCAGGTTCGCGAAGCAGCGCCGCATCTGCGCGGCGGTGTCGCCGGCGAGGCCGCCGTCGGGGTCGAGCCCGACCTGGCCGGAGATGGTCAGCCAGCGCGCCGCGCCCTCCACCGCCACGCCCTGGACGTAGCTGGACGCGGGCCGGACGCTGGACGCGGGATTGTGACGGGTGATGTTCATTGCGGATCCTCGGGTGGGTGTAGTGCACGGGCCGTCGTCGGGCCCTCGCGTGCGTTTGCGCGGCGGCCGGCCAGACAGAGCCGGACAGCCGTTGCGAATCGTGTGACGGGGACGGCTTCGTCGCAGTCCCCGTGGCCGGCGAAGACGAGCGGCTGTCTAGCCGAGAATCCCCACCGTAACCCCAGCCGCGACCAGCGCGTAGACGAGCACCGGGATCCAGCGTGCGAGCAGGTCGTAGCGGTCGTCCAGCGCGTCGTGGGCGCTCTCGGCGACGCGCTGCAGGCAGTCCTCGAGGCGTCCCGCGCCTTCGCCGGCGGAGACGATCGCGTATCCCGGCGCGTCCAGCAGCCCCGCCGCCTGCAGCGCGCCGGCCACGCCGGCGCCGCCGCCCAGCTCGCCGGCCGCGCGCACCAGCGCCCGGCGGCGCACGGGATTGCGTTCCGCGCGGCGCAGCCCGTCCAGCGCCTCGCGGGCCGGCAGGCCGCACGCCAGTGCCAGCGCGAGGCGCTCGCACGCGTCGGCGCGCTGGTGCAGGCGCGACATCGTCGCGGTCACCGGCAGCGCGCGCGCGAGATGTGTCAGCCAGCCCGGCGTCCCGCCGGCGCGCCACCGGCGAAGCATCCCGGAGGCGAGCATCGCCGAGGCCGCGACGAGCGCGAGCAGCGCGGCGGTGCGTGCCACGTAGCCGGCAGCGGACAGCGCTCCGCTCGCGAGCGCGGGCAGCGGCAGCACGAGGACGGCGATCACCAGCACCGCGCCGGGCAGCAGCATGCGCCCGCGCATCTGTCGCCAGCGCACCCAGGCGCGCGCATAGCGATCGGCGAGCCTCAGGCACACCCGATCGAGGTTGCCGGTGTCCTCCGCCGCCGCCAGCAGCACGCGGTCGGCGCCGGCGATCAGGCCGTTGCGGTCGAGGGTGGCCGTGAGCGCGCCGCCCTTGCGCACCGCGTTCGCGGCGCGCGCGAGCATCGGGTCCAGCGCGCCGTCCCGGATGCCGGCCAGCGCGTCGAGCGCGCGCGCCGCGTCCAGGCCCGC
>CBDUCN010000299.1:0-6300 GCA_965365655.1 uncultured Gammaproteobacteria bacterium
ACCGGGAAGGTGGGCAGCGCCTCGTACGCGGGCGGCGAGAGCGCCTCGCCGCTGCGCACGTCGAAGCGGGCCTGGTGCAGCGGGCACACGACCTCCGCGCCCTCGAGCTCGCCGTCGCTGAGCTCGGCGTAGTCGTGGGTGCAGATGTTCGACATCGCGTAGATCTCGCCGTCCAGGTTCACGAGCAGCACGTCCTCGCCGCCCGCCTCGCCATGCTGGCAGGTCCCGGGCGGCACGTCGGCCTCCGCGCACACGGCATACCAGGGCATGGGTCAGGCGGCGTCCTTCACAGCAGACCCAGCTCGAGCTTCACCTCGTCGGTGAGACGATCGGGCGACCACGGCGGGTCCCACACCAGCTCGACCTGCGCCGCGGTCACGCCCTCGACCTCGTCCTCCACCCGCGACTCGACCAGGCCGGGAAAGGTCTGCGCGACCGGGCACCCGGGGCTGGTCAGCGTCATCTGGATGTCCACCACGCCGTCGGTGCCGCAGTCGATCCCGTAGATGAGCCCGAGGTCGTAGATGTTCACCGGGATCTCCGGGTCGTAGATCTGGCGCAGCACCTCGATCACCCGCGTCTCCAGCGCTGCCGCGTCCTGGGGCTCGGCGTTCTGCAGCTTGTCCAGCCATTCCTTCAACGGGGTCATCGGCGTGTGCTCTCCGGCGGCCGGGCTCACGCGAACATCTCGCGGGTCTTCTCCAACGCCCTGACCAGTGCGTCCACTTCCTCGCGGGTGTTGTACATCGCGAAGGAGGCGCGGGCGCTGGCCGCGACGCCGTAGCGCTCGTGCAGCGGCATGGTGCAGTGGTGCCCCACGCGGATCGCGACGCCCTGGCTGTCCACGATGGTACCAATGTCGTGGGCGTGGATGTCATCCATCACGAAGGACACGACGGATCCCTTGCCCGGCGCCGTGCCGAGGATGCGCACGCCCCCGAGCGCGGTGAGCGCGTCGGTCGCGTAGCGCAGCACGTCGGCCTCGTGGGCCGCCACCGCGTCGGAGTCGAGGGCGCCCAGGTAGTCCATCGCGGCGCCCATGCCCACCGCACCCGCGATGTTCGGCGTGCCGGCCTCGAACTTGTGCGGCACGTCGGCGAAGGTGCTGCCGTCGAAGCGCACCGTCCGGATCATCTCGCCGCCCCCCTGCCAGGGGGGCATCGCGTCGAGCAGCTCGCGGCGCCCCCACAGCGCGCCGATGCCCGTGGGGCCGAAGATCTTGTGGCCCGAGAACGCGTAGAAGTCGCAGCCGAGCGCCTGCACGTCCACCGGGAAGTGCTGCACGGCCTGCGCGCCGTCCAGCAGCACGCGGGCGCCCACCGCGCGCGCGGCCTCGACGATGTCGCGCACCGGGTTCACGGTGCCCAGCGCGTTGGACAGGTGCACCACCGAGACCAGCTTCGTGCGCGGCCCGAGCAGCGCGTGGAACGCGGGCATGTCCAGCTCGCCTGCATCGGTGACGGGGATCACGCGCAGCCGTGCCCCGGTCTGCTCGCCCAGCAGCTGCCACGGGACGATGTTGGAGTGGTGCTCCATCGTGCTGATCACCACCTCGTCGCCGGCACCCAGGTTCGCCCGGCCCCAGGACCACGCCACCAGGTTGATCGCCTCCGTGGTGCCGCGCGTGAACACGATCTCCTCGCGCTCGGAGGCGTTCAGGAAGCGCGCCGTGCGCGTGCGCGCCCCCTCGTACGCGTCCGTCGCGCGCTCGCTCAGGGTGTGCACGCCGCGGTGAACGTTCGCATTGTCGCGCTCGTAGTAGTGCGCGACGGCATCGATGACCGCCTGCGGCTTCTGGCTGGTGGCGCCGTTGTCCAGGTAGACCAGGGGCCGACCGTGCACCTCCTGGTGCAGCGCGGGGAAGTCGGCGCGCACCGCCTGCACGTTGAAGCGGTTGTGGCCCGCGCCGGTGGTCCCGGCGGAGCCGTCGCCCCGCACCGCGGCTTCGCTCATGACAGCATGCTCCTCAGGTCGTCGCTGCCGGGCAGGCGATCCAGCACCGCCGCGGCCATCATCTCGCGCACCGGCGCGTGCTCCATGCGGTCGACCAGGTCGCGCGCGAAGCCGTACGTGAGCAGCGCGCGCGCCCGCGCCTCGTCGAGGCCGCGCGCGCGCAGGTAGAAGACCATGCGCTCGTCGAGCTGGCCCACGGTGGCGCCGTGCGCGCACTTCACGTCGTCGGCGTAGATCTCGAGCTGCGGCTTGGTGTCCACCTCCGCGTTGCGGGACAGCAGCAGATTGCGGTTCGACTGGCTCGCGTCGGTCTGCTGCGCGCCCGGGTGCACCCACACGCGGCCGTTGAACACGCCGCGCGAGCGTCCGTCCAGGATGCCCCGGTAGTCCTCCTGGCTGGTGCAGCCGGGCTTCGCGTGGTCCACCCGGGTGTGGTAGTCGACGTGCTGGCGCCCGGCGCCCATGTAGAGGCCGTTCAGCGTGCAGTGCGCGCCGGGGGCGTCGAGCAGCACGTTGATGTCGTGGCGCGCGAGCGCGGCGCCCAGGCTCACCGAGTACGAGAGGAAGCGCGACTGCGCCGCCTGCTGCACCGACAGGGTGGAGACGTGGAACGCGCGGGTGGACTCGCGCTGCAGCTTGTAGTGCGTGAGCGAAGCCCGCTCGCCGACGCGTGCCCGGGTCACGACGTTGTTGAAGTACGCGCTGTCGCCGGTCGCGGCGTAGTGCTCGACCACCGTCGCCGCGCTGCCGGGCGCGCACTCCACGACCACCAGCGGGTGCGCCACGTGGTCGGCGGCGCCGGAGGCCACGAACAGCAGGTGCAGCGGCGCGTCCAGCGACACGCCCTCGCCGACCCGAAGCAGCACGCCGTCGGCTGCGAACGCGGTGTTCAGCGCGAGGAAGCCGTGAGCGGGGCGCGCGTCGGGAGCCAGGTACGGCTTCAGCGTCTCGTCCCCGGCCGCCAGCGCGTCGGCGAGGGCGTGCACCGTCACGCCGGGCGGCAGCGTGCCGGCGCGCGAGAGATCGGGGCGGTGGTGCCCGTCGACGAACACGATCTCGTGCACCGCGGCCTCCGCGGGCAGGCGCAGACCGTCCAGCGCGGCGGCCGGGGCCCGTGCGTCGGGCGCCGGCGCGAACGCGTGACGCTCGATGGGCGCGACCCGGGTGTACTTCCAGTCCTCCTCGCGCGGCTTCGGAAAGCCCAGCGCGCCGAAGGTGCCGATGGCCTCGCGGCGGGCGAGGGCCAGCCAGTCGACGTCGCGCCCCGGCAGCGCCGGTGCGGCCGCCTCGAAGCGCTCGAGGACGCGGGCGACGGCGTCGCTCATGCCGCCTCCGGCTCGCCGCCGAGCCAGGAGTAACCCTGCTGCTCGAGCTCGGCCGCGAGCTCGCTGCCGCCCGAGCGCACGATGCGTCCCTTCGACAGCACGTGCACGCGGTCCGGCACGATGTAGTCGAGCAGGCGCTGGTAGTGGGTGATGAGCAGCATCGCGCGCGCCGGGTCGCGCAGCGTGTTGACGCCGGCCGCCACGTCCTTCAGCGCGTCGATGTCGAGGCCGGAATCCGTCTCGTCGAGAATCGCGAGGGCGGGCTCCAGCATCGCCATCTGGAAGATCTCGTTGCGCTTCTTCTCGCCGCCGGAGAAGCCCTCGTTGACGGCGCGCTTCATCAGACCCTGGTCCATGTCCAGCACGGCCAGCTTCTCTCGCACCAGCTTCATGAACGTCATGGAGTCCAGCTCCTCCTCGCCGCGATGCGTGCGCACCGCGTTCACCGCCGCGCGGAGGAAGTAGGTGTTGTTGACCCCGGGGATCTCCACGGGGTACTGGAACGCGAGGAACACGCCCTCGCAGGCGCGCTCCTCGGGCGCCAGCGCGAGCAGATCGCCGCCCTTGAACCGCACCTCGCCCGACGTGACCTCGTAGCCGTCACGTCCCGCGAGCACGTGCGCCAGGGTGCTCTTGCCGGAGCCGTTGGGCCCCATGATCGCGTGCACCTCGCCGGGGTTCAGCACGAGGTCGACCCCGTTCAGGATCTGCTTGCCGTCCACGTTCGCGTGGAGTCCCTTGATTTCCAGTATCGGTGTGGTCATTGGTCTGCCGTTCGTGTTTGTGCTTCGTTCAGCGCTCGACGACTACCGCGCAGGCGCAGCGAACGCGGAGGATGAAGACTGCAGCCGGTCGCGCAGCATCACCGCCATTGCCCGTGTCCGTCGGTGCAGTCGGGCGGTCAGCCGACCGAGCCTTCCATGCTCACGGCCAGCAGCTTCTGCGCCTCCACCGCGAACTCCATCGGGAGCTGGCGGAAGACCTCCTTGCAGAAGCCGTTGACGATCATGGACACCGCGTCCTCCTCCGACAGCCCGCGCTGCAGGCAGTAGAAGAGCTGGTCGTCGCTGATCTTCGAGGTGGTCGCCTCGTGCTCCACGGTCGCGGTGGGGTTCTTCACCTCCATGTACGGGAAGGTGTGGGCACCGCAGCGATCGCCGAGCAGCAGTGAATCGCACTGGGTGTAGTTGCGCGCCCCGTCGGCGTCTCGGCCGACGCTGATCAGGCCGCGATACGCGTTCTGGCCCTGGCCGGCCGAGATCCCCTTGGAGATGACCGTGCTGCGCGTGTTCTTGCCGAGGTGGATCATCTTCGTGCCGGTGTCCGCCTGCTGGCGCAGGTTCGACAGCGCCACCGAGTAGAACTCGCCGACCGAGTTGTCGCCCTTGAGCACGCAGCTCGGATACTTCCAGGTGATCGCCGAGCCGGTCTCGACCTGGGTCCACGAGATCTTGGCGTTGTCGCCGCGGCACTCGCCGCGCTTGGTCACGAAGTTGTAGATGCCGCCCTTGCCCTGCTCGTCGCCCGGGTACCAGTTCTGTACCGTGGAGTACTTGATCTCGGCGTCCTTGTCCGCGATCAGCTCGACGACCGCGGCGTGGAGCTGGTTCTCGTCGCGCATCGGTGCGGTGCAGCCCTCGAGATAGCTGACGTAGGCGCCTTCCTCGGCGACGATCAGGGTGCGTTCGAACTGGCCGGTGTTGAGCGCGTTGATCCGGAAGTAGGTGGACAGCTCCATCGGGCAGCGCACGCCCTTCGGGATGTAGACGAAGGAGCCGTCGGTGAACACCGCGGAGTTCAGCGCGGCGAAGAAGTTGTCGGCCACCGGCACCACGCTGCCGAGGTGCTTCTTCACCAGCTCCGGGTGATTCTTCGCGGCCTCGGAGAACGAGCAGAAGATCACGCCGTGCTTCGCGAGCTCCTCCTTGAACGTGGTCGCGACCGAGACGCTGTCGAACACCGCGTCGACCGCGACGCCGGCCAGGATCTCGCGCTCGTGCAGCGGGATCCCGAGCTTCTCGTAGGTCTCGAGCAGCTTCGGATCCACCTCGTCGAGGCTCTTCGGCGCGTCGTCCTTCGACTTCGGCGCCGAGAAGTACGAGATCGACTGGTAGTCGATGGGCGGGCGGTCGATCTTCGCCCAGTCCGGCTCGGGCATCTTCAGCCACTGGCGGTAGGCCTCGAGGCGCCACTCGAGCATGAACTCGGGCTCGTCCTTCTTCTTCGAGATGAAGCGGATCACCTCCTCGTCGAGCCCCGGCGGGACGGTGTCCTGCTCGATGTCGGTGTAGAAGCCGGCCTCGTACTCACGGTGGACCAGCTTCTCGACGTCGGACTGCGCGGTGGTCATCGAATAACCCTACCTTTCGCGTGGAAAACCTGACTGATTTGGTCAGGTATTCTAGGGCGCGTGTCCCGGGCAGGCAACGCCGGTCCCCCGGGACCGGCGGCCCGAGGCCGTCCCGACCCCACGCCGAGCATGCCAATCGTGCCAGATCAGCCCGTCCCTACCGTCATCGTGTGCGTGAACCGGCGCCTGGGCCACGACAAGCCGTCGTGCGCCGGGCGCGGCAGCGAGGCCATCGCCGACGCGCTGGAGGCCGCGGCCGCCGGTACCGGCGTGCGGGTGACCCGCCTGAAGTGCTTCGGCCGCTGCGCCGAGGGACCCAACGTGCGCGTCCGCGGCGGGCGCTTCTTCCGCGGCGCGACGCTGGACGACGTCCCAGCGATCCTCGCGGAAGCCCGCGCGGACCACGGCTAGCGGGAGAACCGCACGGAAGAGGCCTCCCGCGGCGCGAGGCAAGCCGCTGCGGACCGTCCGGAAGGGGTGGGCGCCGCCTGCCGCGACCGTGCGCCGCAAGGATGCGGCGCGCGAGCCTCCAGGGACGGATTCACGGCGTGTCGCGGCAGGTGGCGCCCACCCCTTCCGCCCCGGCGCCATCTGCAGCGACCGTGCGCCGCAGGGATGCGGCGCGCGAGCCTCCAGGGACGGATTCACGGCGTGTCGCGGCAGGCGGCGCCC
>CBDUCN010000300.1:0-6287 GCA_965365655.1 uncultured Gammaproteobacteria bacterium
GATGTCGAAGGTGCCCGCGTTGGCGACGTCCGTGCCGGCGAGGTCGAGCTGCGCCCGGCGCACCAGCAGGAGGCTGTCGGCGGCGGCGCTCTCGAGGCGGCCGCCGGTGATGGCGACGTCGGAGTTCTCGATCTGCACGGTGGAGCCGGCGAGCGCCTGGATGACGCCGGTGTCGGGACCGCCGAGGTCCTGCGCGATGTCGCCCGCGAACAGGCGCAGGATGCCGCCGTCGCTGGCCTGCATCGTGCCGAGGTTGGTGCGCTCGCTCCCAGCGAGGCCCACGCCGAGGACCAGCGCCGCGCCGGCCTGGTCGGCGTCCACCACGCCGCCGGCGAGGTTGCGGAACGCGCCGCCGCTGGCGATGCCGAGGAAGCCGCTGCCGGCGATGGTGTGGTCCTGGTTGACGACCACGGCGCCGGTGGTGGCCCCGCTGAGGAACGCGTTCGCGCGCAGCGTGTCCGGGTCGTCGTCGGGCGCGAACACCACCCGGTCCGCATCGCCGCCGAGGCGCAGCACGCCGCCGCCCTGCAGCGAGATCGCGCCGGTCGCCGTCAGCCGCGCGAAGCCGCCTCCCGGGGCTCGCACCTCGATGACCCCGGCGTTCTCGACAAGGCCGCTCGCCGGCCGCGTGCCGTCCTGGACGATGCCCAGCGTGGTGTTGTCGACCAGCAGGCTGTCGCCGGCGTCGACGCGCAGGCTGTCGACCGTGACCCCGAGGCCGAGGGTCACCGGCGAGACGGCCGGGTTGCCGCCGTCGATCAGTACGTTGAAGAAGTCGGTTCCGTCATTGTCCGGGTACGTGGCTGCTGCGGGCGGTGCGCTGAAAGTCCACGGCGTGCCATCCCAGTTGCCGGCGCCGCCCTGCCAGGTGGCGTCGATCACCGCCGCGGGGAGGGTGAACGGAGCCATGAGCAGCGGCGCGAGCGCGTTTCGCGCCGCAGCGCGCGCGGACGCCGCCCGGCGGATGGGCAGGTGTTGCATCGGGTACCCCTTTTATTCTTGGTCGCAGCCCGCGCCGCGGTTGGAGATGTGAAGAAGCAAGCGACATGCCACGGCCCGGAAGCCGCTGAGCCCGCCGGCTGAATTCACCGATCGCCAGGAGCGTGGCCCGCGGCCGTGTCAAGAATTCCGACAGCACGGATGAGGCCGTCACGAATTGCATTCTTGAAGATCCGCGGGCGCCATCCGGCTCGCAGTGCCTGCGGTCGGGCATGTCCGCGGCCGCCCCGATGCGCTTGCCCGGGCCGTCGCGAGATCCACGCGGCGACGGAGCCGTCGGCTCCGCTCCGGCGCGTCGGCCTGTCACTCGACCCCGATCCGGAACTGCCCGGGGGGCCGTTTCCCGGCGGGCGCCTCTGCGCCGCGTGAGGGACTGCACCCACTCGGGTACCATCCTTCGCCGCGTCGCCAGACACTTCCCGCGACGGCGTCGCGGCGCGCCCTTTCATCCCACGTCGATGTCGTCGCGCCCGAGCAGGCCACCCCCCGGCGCGTGGTCGGACGGGTCGCCATGCAGCCACGCCGTGTCGGCTTTACCCCCACCAGGAAGACCCGATGAAACCAGTCCTTCAGTCCGTTGCCGCCGTGCTTGCCGCCGCGGTGCTCACCAGCGCCACGGCCGCCGACACGATGTCCGTGGCCGACCTGCACGCGCGCAGCGCGCAGCTCGGCGGCGGGCAGGTCTCCATCGCCGGAACGGTGATCAAGGTGAACAACGGCATCATGCGCCGCAACTTCATCCACGTGCAGGACGGCACGGGCTCCGGCGACACCGACCGGGTGATCTTCACGAGCACGCAGACGGCCAGGGTGGGCGACAGGATCGTCGCGACCGGCACCGTGAATCTCGACGTGGACTTCGGCATGGGCTATCGCTATCCGGTCCTGGTCGAGCACGCGACGTTCACGCCGGCAAAGTAGCCGCCGGTCGGAATTCGACGTCGTGTCGAATTCCAACAAGCTTCGCGGCCGGCGACCCGGCCGCGCCGGCGAGCGATGCGCTGGCGTCACTGGATGGTCCCGAGCGTGAGTGCGGTTCCGTGAGAACCGCCGACCGGTTGGCGCGTCCGTAATCCGGGCCCGCGGTGCCGCTGCCATTCGGCCCTGGAGTTGTCCGGGGTCGTTCCGGCCGCCTCAGCGCGGTTCGACCGGCGAACCCCGGTCGGGCCGCGCCGAGGTCGTGGCGCGACCCGCCCGCCGCTCGAGCCGGTCGAATCTGCTGCCCGCGAGGTCGCCTTGCGCAGCTTCGCCCGACGCGTTTGCCGGTATCACGGTGCTCCCCCGCCGTACGTCCCGAACCCCGGGGGTCGTCGTATCGGCAGCTGCGCTCGCGCCTTCCATCGCCATCGGCGGTGCGCTTATGCCGGGGCCGGTTCGGTTCCACCCGACCCGCGAGAGGAACGAATCGTGCGCGCGCGACGAATGTGGAGCGGTCGGCGGTTTGCGCGCACGCCGTCGTGGTACTGATGCGCGCGTCTCACGAACAGCCGCCGCCGACCCGATGCGTGTCCGACCGCTTGCTGAACATTTGACCGCGAACATGCTTCACACCTCGTGCCTTCGAGCGACGTGGTCTGGTCGCGCCCCGCTCCCCGACCCTCACCGGACATCGGGGGAGGGGACCGTCCCGGGTGCGCGTGCCGATCGGCATTCAAGAGCAGGTATCTAGTGTCCCGTCCCACAAACACATTGCGTTTCTCGCCGGCCCCCGCACCGCGTGGCGGCGTTGCGACTCGTCGCAATAGCGACGGCTATTACTCCTCGCCGCGCCTTGCCACACGGCACGGATGGCTCGCCGAGAATTCGCAAGCTGTTTGCGGGACGGGACACTAGCCCCAGGGCGCCTGCTCATGCTTGGTATACGGCGACCCTTGCGCGACCGCGTTCGCCCGGCGCTCGCCGCCACGGGAGTGGCGGTCGCGCTGTGCGTCGGCGCCGGCGCGCATGCCGACCCGGCGCCGTCGGAGCGCTTCGACCTGTTCGTGAGCATCCGCGGCGACGACGCGAATCCCGGCGATCGCAGCGAACGGCCGTTTCGCACGATCCAGCGTGCGTTGGACGCGGCCCGCCCGGGCGACCGGATCCGGGTCGCCGCCGGCGAGTACTTCGAGGATCCGCGCTCCGTGCGCGACGGGCGCGCCGATGCGCCGATCAGCGTGGTGGGCGAGGCCGGTGCCGTGATCAAGGGCGCCGGGAACTCGCGCGTGTTCGAAATCCGGCACAGCCACCTGCACCTCCTGAACCTCGCGATCGACGGCAGGGTGCGCGACGAGCGCGGGCGCGCGCACTTCCGCGACAAGCTCGTCTACGTCATGGGGCGCAGCGAGCATCGGGGCGTCACGGGCGTGCGGCTGCTGAACCTCTCGCTCCGTAACGCCGGCGGCGAGTGCGTGCGTCTGAAGTTCTTCGCGCACCGCAACGAGATCGCCAACAGCACGATCACGGGCTGCGGTGTAGACGACTTCCACGGCGACGGCGGTGCGAAGAACGGCGAGGGGATCTACGTCGGCACCGCGCCCGAGCAGCTCGACCGCAATCCGAGCTCCAGCCTCGACCGGTCCGACCGCAACTGGATCCACCACAACCGGATTCACACGCAGGGCAACGAGTGCGTCGACATCAAGGAAGGCGCGCGCTTCAACCTGATCGAGCACAACGACTGCAGCGGCCAGCTCGACGAGAAGGCGGCCGGGATCTCCACGCGCGGCAACGACAACGTCATCCGCCACAACCTCATTCACGGCAATCGCGGCGCCGGAATCCGCTTCGGAGGGGACACGCCGCAGGACGGGATCGACAACCACGCCTACGGAAACACGCTCCGCGACAACGCGTACGCGGCGTTCAAGGTCATGGCCGCACCGCAGGGGCGGGTGTGCGGAAACCACGTCGCGGCGGGCGACGCGCGGCTGGCTCGCGGGACGCACGCGAAGCGCATCGATCCGACGGCGCCCTGTGACGAGATGACGCGCCGGTGAGCGTGCTGGTCTACTTCGCGCTGCTGGTGCTCGCGCTGACGACGCTGCCGGTGAACGCGCTGGACCACGACTCCCAGCGTTTCATCTTCGTCATCGGATTCGTCGGTGTGTGGCGGTACGGCTGGGCGGTGAACCACTTCGCGCGTTCCCTGGTCTACCGCCGGGTGGTGTTCCCCCGACTGCGGCGGCGGATGGACGCGCTGGGCGACGCTGCACTCCCGGAGCACGTGTACCTGCTGGTCACCAGCTTCCGCATCGAGACGGACACCACCGTGCGGGTGTACCGCTCGGTCATCGAGGAGGCGGTCGCCTGCGGGCGGCCGACGACCGTGGTCGCATCGCTGGTGGATCGCGCGGACGAGCAGCTCGTGCGCAGGCTGTACCGGCTGCTGTCGCCGCCGGATCGGGTGAGCCTCGTGATCGTGCGCCGCCCGGGCACCGGCAAGCGCGACGCGCTCGCGAGCGGCTTCAACGCGATCGCGCGGCTGAACCCGGTGCCCTCCGCGGTCGTCGCCGTGGTCGACGGCGACTCGATGCTGCCGCCCGGCCTGGTGCGCCGCTGCGCCCCGCTGTTCGCGATCAACCCTCGCGTGGGCGCGCTCACCACAGACGAGGAGTGCGAGGTGAGCGGCACGGGGCGGGTCGCGGACCTGTACCGGATCTGGTACGAGATGCGTTTCGCGCAGCGTCACGTGCTGATGTCGTCGATGGGGCTCGCGGGGCGGGTTCTCACGCTGACCGGGCGTATGTCGATGTTCCGCGCGAGCATCGTGACCGATCCTGCATTCGTCGCGACGGTGCAGTACGACTACATCGACCACTGGCGACTCGGACGATTCCGCTTTCTCACCGGCGACGACAAGTCCTCGTGGTACTTCCTGCTCAAGGACGGCTGGGAGATGCCCTACGTTCCGGACGTCACCGTGCTCACCGTGGAGCACCCGCCGCACCCGAACTTCCTGACCGGCGCGACGATGCTGATGATGCGCTGGTTCGGCAACATGCTGCGCACCAATGCGCGGGCCATCGCGGTTCCGCGCTCGCGGATCGGAATCTTCGTGTGGTGGTGCCTGCTGGATCAGCGCCTGTCCATGTGGACCTCGCTGCTGGGCCTGGTGGCCGCGGTGATGGGCAGTCTGATGTACGGCGTCGAGATCCTCTGGGTGTACGCCGTGTGGATCATGCTCACGCGCTTCGTGTTCACGATCGCGCTGACGAGCGCGCGTCCGCGGGTCTCGGGGCTGTGGCCGGTGCTGTTGTACTTCAACCAGATCTACGGCTCGCTGATCAAGATCTACATGCTGAGCCACCTGAACCGCCAGAAGTGGACGCGGCAGAAGACCTCCTTCGCGTCCTCGGGCACGGCGCTCGCGGCTGCCACCCAGCGTCTGTTCTCGAACCTCACGCTGGCGTCCTCCGTCGGCGCGCTGCTGGTGGTGGTGGCGTTGCTGACGGGGCTCTACGGCTGGGGGGATCTCCGGTTGCTGGCCGACGCGCTGACCGGGGGCTGACCGGAGCCGATTCATGCAGGAGAACGAAGGACCATGTCGGTATCGATAGTTCGCGAGGACGGCCAGCCGAGCGGCCATCCGTGGTACCGGATCCCGGCCACGGTGGAGATCAAGGGCTGGCGCTATCCGGTCCAGGAGTGGTCCGTCGAGGGATTCGCGGTGACCGGGGTGGACGAGGCGCCGGCGCCGGGCGAGGCGTTTCCGGCGCAGCTGGTGTTTCGCTTCGACGGCTTCTCCACGGCGGTGTCGGTCGAGGCCGAGGTGATGCGCCGCGATCCCGAGGACGACGGCATCGTGTGCCGCTTCGCGACGCTCTCGCGCCAGAAGGCGGCGGTGCTGCGCGCGGTCATCGACAGCTACCTGCTCGGCGAATTCGTGTCGATGGACGACATCATCCACGTCGTGCGCCGCGATCGGCCGGTCGAGCGCGAGCCGGAGCGCGAGAGCGCGCAGCAGCTCGCGGGATGGTCCGGGGCGGTCGCGCTGTCGCGCCGGTGGGCGGGGCTCGCACTGGTGGTGCTGCTGCTGGTCACGCTCGTGGTGGCGAGCAGCTGGGCCGGCTTCCGGCGCCTGTACGTTGCCGAGAGCGCCGCTGCGCTGGTCACGGGGCCGCTGGTGGTCGTGCGCGCGCCGCAGCCGAGCTTCTTCACGGCGACGTTGCCGCCGGAGATCGCCACGGTCGACCGTCAGGTCGCGATCGCCTACGTCGAGCTGATCGGCGGTGGCAGCGCGACAGTGGAGAGTCCGTGCAACTGCCACATCCTCGAGCGCCACGTGCTGGACGGACAGTTCGTCGGCA
>CBDUCN010000301.1:0-6266 GCA_965365655.1 uncultured Gammaproteobacteria bacterium
AGCACCAGCGCCAGCGCCGTCAGCTTCGCCGCGGTCAGCGGATCGCCCAGCAGCGCGACGGCCGAGAACACGCCGACCACCGGGATCAGCAGGGTGCCGATCGCGGCCACCGACGCCGGCAGCCCGCCCACCAGGCTGACCCACGCGGCGTGGCACACGACCATCGGGAACACGACGTGGTACGCGAGCACCAGCAGCACCGTGGTCGACGGCCACGGGATCGCCGCCGGCGATTCCGCGATGAAGGCCGCGGCGATCGCGGGCGGCGCCGAGCAGCCGACCATCCACGCGGCGCGCGCGACGGGGCGCACGCTCCACTCGCGGCGCTTCAGCGCGACGGTTCCCGCGGCCCACGACACGGCGGCCGCGAGCATGCACAGCGGTCCGACGGGATCGGCCAGCAGCCCGGCGAGGTCGGCCTGCAGCAGCGCCGCGAGCCCGAGCATGCCGAGCGCCAGCGACGCGACCCGGTTCGGCGTCATGCGCTCGCCGAGGAACGGCACCGACAGCGCCGCGGCCCACATCGGCATCGTGAACGCGATGATCGCCGCGCGCGACGTCTCGGTGTGCAGCTGGCCGAACGCGGTCAGCACGTTGAAGCCGAACACCGTCAGCAGCCCCGCCGCCGCGAGCGGCCAGCGCTCGCCACGGGGCGGCAGCAGCGGCTGGCCGCACACGCGCGCGATCCCGGCGAGCAGCGCCGCGCCGAGCGTGAAGCCCAGCGCGCGCAGCGTCCACGGCGGGATCTCGCCGAGGATGGTCTTCACCGCGGGCCAGTTCAGCCCCCAGAACGCGCCGATGACCAGCACCAGCAGCACGTCCCGGTAGCGGTGCCCGCTCACCGTCGGCTCGCCTGCGTGGCCCGGCCGCGCGCGTGCCGCCCGCGATCGGTGCGGCGACGACGCTGACGCGCGAGCGTGACGCCCGTGCCCCGGCGCGCGCGTCCGAAGCGATGCGCGGGAGGCATGCCCGCAGCGCGCGCGGTACCCGCGGGCACGGCGCCGCGATCTGCGCGGCGGGTCAGGACGGCTGCGGCCCGTCGTAGCCCTCGACGATCACGACGTCGCCGGTGGACGCCGGCAGGCGCAGCGCCAGCGCGCGCCGGTACTCCGGCGAGCGGTAGCACTCGACGGCGGCGTCGTAGCTCGGGAACTCGATCACGACGTTGCGCGCGCGGCCCGCGCCTTCCACGCGCTCGAAGCGCCCGCCGCGCACGAGGAAGCGCGCGCCGTACTTCGCGAGCGGCTCGGCGTTGGCCGCGACGTACGCCTTGTACTGCTCGTCGTCGGTCACGTCGACGTGCGCGATCCAGTAACCCTTTGCCATGTGAGTCTCCGTGTCGGAAAGGCGGCAGCGCCGCACGCCGGATGTCGCGGCCGGGCGTCGGGGCGGTGTCGCGCGAGTCTACTCCTCGCGCACCGGGGCGGTCCGGCTCGCGTTCACCGGCGGCAGCAGCGCACGGCCGGGCAGCCGCTCGGGCACCCGCAGGCGCCCGGCATCCAGCAGCGCCTCGCCGTGCACCCACACCGAGTGGATGCCCTCGTTCGGAACGAGCGGGTTCAGGTAGTCGTTGCGCTCGCGCACCGCGTCGGCGTCGAACAGCACCAGCGACGCGTCGGCGCCGGGAACCAGCACCGGGTCCGGCAGGCCGAGGAAGCGGCACGGCAGGGTGCTCATGCGGTGCACGATGGACGCCAGGCCGATGCCCATCTCGCGCGCCATGCGCAGCGCGCGCGGGAACGCGCCCAGCGCGCGCGGGTGCGGCTTCTGCCCGGGGCCCGGCATCAGCCCGTCGGTGCAGATGGCCATCGTCGGGCGGCGGAAGAAGCGCTCCACGGTGGCCTCGTTGCCGTAGTGGGTGATGATGCCGATCTCGCCGTCGTTGGCGACGTAGAAGTCGAGCACCGCGTCGTACGCGCCGCGCGACTCCGGGTCCGGGTGGCCGGCGGCGGCGGCGACGTCGGCGAGGCGCCGCCCGAGGAACGCGTCGCCGACGCCGCCCTTCACGCCCGCGATCTGGATCCCGCCGAGGCCGCCGCAGAAGCGCACGAAGTTGTCCCACGTCGCGCCGTCGCCGCGCATGCGCTGGTACAGCGACGCGCGCAGGGCCGGGTCGCCGAGCCGCGCGAGGAACTCCGCGCGGGTGCCGGCGCGCACCTCCGGCGGGAAGATCGCGTCGCCCGTCGTGCTTCCGGCGGTGTACGGGTACATGTTCTCCATCGTCGGCACGCTGGCCGCGGCGTCGGCGAGCATCGATTCCAGCGCGCCGTACTTGCCGTAGTTGTCGCGCCCGGCGATCTTGCTGTGCTCGTTGCAGTAGCCGCCGCCGCCCTCGATGCAGGCCTCGATCACCTCCGCGAGCGACTCGACGATGCGATCGCTCTCCGAGCGCAGGTGCGGGAACAGCGCCGCCGGGCGCACCGCGTTGAACGCGCGCACCAGCGCCGCGAGCTCGCGGCGATCGCAGTACACGGCCGGGTTGTAGACGAGGCCGGTGGACAGGCCCAGCGTGAACGGCGCCTCCCGGCGCACGACCTCGCACATCCGGCGCAGCTCGTCGTCGCCGGCCGGGCGCGCGGCGTTCGCCATCACCACGCGGCGCACCGCGCTGTGCCCGAGGTACAGCCCCATGTCGGTGGCCGAGCGCCCCGCGTGCCACGCCTGGAACTCCGCGACGGTGGACCACGTCCACTCGCCGTCGATGGCGCCGTCCAGCGGCTTCAGCTGCGCGGCGTACTCGGCGCACTGCGCCGGCGCGACCGGCGCCGGCGACAGCCCGTCCACGCCGCAGATGCGGCGCGTGACGCCGCCCTGTATCGCGAGCTCGCACGCGACCGGCAGCCCGGATTCCCCGCGCCGCGTGCCCCCCAGCGCGCCGTGGTTGTGGGTGTCCACGAAGCCCGGAGCCAGCGCGCGGCCGGCCGCGTCCACGTCGCGGTCGACGTCGCGGCGCGCGCCGTCCGGCACCACGCCCAGGTGCGCGATGCGCTCGCCGTCGATCAGCACGTCGCCCGCGTACGGCTCGGTGATGCCGTCGCCGTTCACGATCAGCGCGTTGCGAACGAGGGTGCGCACGCCCGCCCCGCTACCGCGCGCGCCGCGGTCGGGCGGTGCCGCCGCCGGACGGCGGGCGCGGAACCGGCGCGGGCCGGCCCGGCGCCGGGCGCCCCGGGCGGTGCCCGCGGGCCGCCGCGCAACGGCTCACGGCGCGCCGCGCGCGGTCTGCGCCGAAGCCCGCCCGTGGCCCGCGCGCGTCGCGTGAGGCCATCGCGGCCGCCTCAGGCCCCGGCCAGGTCGAGCAGCACGCCCAGCAGCACGTTGGCGCCGGCCTCGATGTCGTCCGGCGCCGTGTACTCCTTCACGTTGTGGCTGATGCCGCCCACGCTGGGCGTGAAGATCATCGCGGTGGGACACACCCGCGCGAGCATCTGCGCGTCGTGGCCGGCGCCGCTGGGCATGCGCCGCGTGCTCAGGCCCAGCGCCTGCGCGTGCGCCTCCACGCGATCCACCATCGCCGCGTCGAAGCGCACCGGCTCGAAGCGGGCCAGCACGCGCGACGAGACGGTCACGCCCTCGCGTGCGGCGAGGTCGTCGACGAACGCGTGCAGGCGCGCCTCGGCGTCGCGCAGCCGCTGCTCGTCGGTGTTGCGCAGATCCACCGTCATCAGCGCGTGGTTGGCCACCACGTTGACGAGGTTCGGCTTCAGCGTGAGCGCGCCCACCGTGCCGACCTGGTCGCCGCCGAGGTCGCGCGCGATCGCGCGCACCTCGCACGCGATGGCCGCGGCCGCGTGGCCCGCGTCGTGGCGCAGCCGCATCGGCGTCGTGCCCGCGTGGTTCGACACCCCGGTGATCGTGAGCTCCGTCCACGAGATCCCCTGCACGCTCTCGACGACGCCGATGGTGACGCCTTCCTCCTCGAGCACCGGGCCCTGCTCGACGTGCAGCTCGACGAACGCACGCACCTCCGCGTCGCCGACGGGCGCGTCGCCCGCGTAGCCGATGCGCGCGAGCTGCTCGCCCACCGCGGTGCCGTCGATGCCGCGGGTCGCGAGGATGGTGTCCACGTCCAGGCCGCCGACGTAGCCGAGGCTGCCCATCATGTCCGGCGCGTAGCGCGCGCCCTCCTCGTTGCTGAAGAAGGCCACCGCGAGCGGGTGCTCGGTGACGATGCCGGCGTCGTTCAGGGTCTCGATCACCTCCAGGCCGGCGAGCACCCCGAGGTTGCCGTCGTAGCGCCCGCCGGTGCGCACGGTGTCGATGTGCGAGCCGGTCATCACCGGCGGCCCGTCGACGCGCCCCGCGCGCACACCCACGACGTTGCCGACGCGGTCCACGGTGATCGCGAGGCCCGCGTCGCGCATCCACGCGACGACCCGGTCGCGCCCGGCGCGGTCCTCGTCGCTGAACGCGAGGCGGCACACGCCGCCGCCGTCGATCGCGCCGACCCGCGCGAGCGCGTCGATGCGCGACAGCAGGCGGTCGCGGTCGATGCGCAGGTTCGACGTGGACACTGCCGTTGCTCGCGCCGCCGCCGCGCGTCAGGCCGCGGCGCGCACGGCGTCCGCGGTGCGCCCGACGATGCGCTGGTAGAGCTCGGGATCGGTGTCGCCCTCGGTGCCGAACACCAGCACCCGCGAGTCCGGGCCCAGCGCCAGCGCCTTCGCCAGCGCCGGGTCGGCCATCGCCGCGAGCATCCCGGCGAGCCCGGCGCCCGCGGACTCGCCGCACACCACCGGCGGGTCGCCGCGCACGCCGTCGGCGAGCAGGCGCATCACGTCGGTGGCCGCGTCGTCCGGCACCGTCATGAAGTCGTCGGTTCCGGGCACCAGCACGTCCCACGCGAGCAGCGACGCCTCGCCGCAGGACAGGCCCGCCATCACCGTCTCGATGTCGCCGCTGAGCAGCACGCGCCTGCCGGCGCGGGCGCTCTCGTACAGGCACGCCGCGCGCTCGGGCTCGACCACGACGAAGCGCGGCCGGTCGGCGCCGTACTCCCACCAGAAGCGGGCGCACACCGCGGCGGCGAGGCCGCCCACGCCGCCCTGCACGAACACGTGGGTGGGCGGCTCACCGTGAGCCGCGTGCGCGCGCAGCGCCTCGTCGGCCATCACCGTGTAGCCGTGCATCACGTCGCGCGGGATGTCGGTGTAGCCCTCGTACGAGGTGTCGGAGACCACGACCCAGCCGTTCGCGGCGGCGTCCTCGGCGGCGCGGTGCACCGACTCGTCGTAGTTGCCCGGGTGGCGCACCACCTTCGCGCCGTAGGCCGCGATCGCGTCGGCGCGCTGCTCGCTGACCGTCGCGTGCACGTAGATCACGCACGGGCAGCCGAAGGTGCGCGCACCCCACGCGACCGAGCGCCCGTGGTTGCCGTCGGTCGCGCAGCACACCGTGGTCGCGGCGGTGATGTCGCGGAACTCGCCTGACGCGAGGCGCTCGGCGCTGACGCCGGCCTCGCCGGTCTTCTCGGCCACCTGCCGCGCGAGGTAGCGGTAGACGGCGTACGCGCCGCCCAGCGCCTTGAAGCTGCGCAGGCCGAAGCGCCGCGACTCGTCCTGGTACGCGATGGACGCGACGCCCGCGTGCGCCGCGAGCCCCGGCAGGAACACCAGCGGCGATTCGGCGAAGCCGGGCCAGCCGGCGATCTCGCGCCGCGCGATCTCCGCCTCGGTCTCGTTGAGCACCGCGCGCTCGGCGTCGCCGTACGGCGCGCCGGCGCGCACGCGCGGATTGTGGAACAGGCGCGTGGCGTACGCCTTCAGGTCGTCGGTCATGTCGTGTGAGTCCCCGGTGTGCGGCCGCGGCCGGGGCTCCCCACCCCGGCCGCGGCCCGCCGATCACATGGCGTCCTTGATGGCCGCCTGCATCGCCTCCAGCATGCCGATGCCGTCGGCGCCGAACTTCTCCTCGATCAGCTTGCGCACCGCCGGCTGCGACGCCTCGCGGAACTTCGCGAGCTCCGAGGCCGGCAGCGCGTTCACCTCCATCTTCTTCGCGAGGTGCGGAAGCCCCTTGTCGGAGGCCTCGATGATGCGCGAGATGCCGCGTCCGGCGTCCACGGCCACCGCCGCCGCCCAGTCCACGATCGCTTTCTCCTCTGCGGTGAGGCTCGCGTAGAAGTCGGCGTTGATGAACCAGATGTACGGCGTGATCAGGTGGTTCGTGATCGACAGGTACTTCTGCACCTCGTCGAACTTCGCGAACGCGATGATCGGGATCGGGTTCATCTGCCCGTCGGCGACGCCGGTCTGCAGCGCGGTGTA
>CBDUCN010000302.1:0-6231 GCA_965365655.1 uncultured Gammaproteobacteria bacterium
GCGGCGCGCCTGCGTGCACGGGGCCGCCCGTATTCCCGCCTTCCCGGTGTCCCGTGCGTGCCTGCGCGCGGTCGACGGGACCGCGCCGCGCGAGACTCAGTCCCCGCCGTCCCACGCGACGAAGTTCGCGAGCAGCGTGAGCCCCGCGTGCTGGCTCTTCTCCGGGTGGAACTGCACCGCGAACAGCGGGCCGCGCGCCACGCCCGACACGAAGTCGATGCCGTAGGGCGTGGTGGCCGTCACCACTGCGGGGTCGTCCGGCGCGGCGTGGTAGCTGTTCGCGAAGTAGAAGCGCTCGCCGTCGTCGATGCCGCGCCACAACGGGTGCGCGCGGCGCTGGAACACCTGGTTCCAGCCCATCTGCGGGATCGTGAGGCGCGCGCCGTCGGGGCCGGTCGCGTCGGGGAGGCGGCGCACCCGTCCGGCGAGCACGCCCAGGCACGGCGTGTCGGGGCTCTCGTCGCTGCCTTCCAGCAGCACCTGCAGCCCCATGCAGATGCCGAGGAACGGGCGCGCGCCGATGACCTCGCGGATGCAGTCCGCGAGGCCCAGGCGGTGGATCTCCGCCATGCAGTCGCGCGCCGCGCCCTGACCCGGGAACACCACCCGGTCGGCGCGCGCGATCGCCTCCGGCGCGTGGGTCACGTCGATGCGCGCGGCGTCGCCGGCCACGTGCTCGATGGCCTTGGACACCGAGCGCAGGTTGCCCATGTGGTAGTCGATGACGGCGATGTGCTGTCGGGCAGGCATGAGGTCACGTCTCGTGCCGGCGCGCCGGGCGCCGGGATCGGGGGCTCAGCGCGAGCCGGCCGCGCTGCGGCCGATCAGAGCTTCTCCTTCGTGGACGGCAACCGCCCCGCCATGCGTGGGTCCGGTGCCGCGGCCATGCGCAGGGCCCGGCCGAAGGCCTTGAACACGGTCTCCGCGATGTGGTGCGAGTTCACCCCGTGCAGCGCGTCCACGTGGATCGTGGCCGCCGCGGCGTTCGCGAAGCCCTGGAAGAACTCTCGCACCAGGTCCACGTCGAACTGACCGACCCGCGCGCGGGTGTAGTCGACGCGATAGAACAGCCCCGGCCGCCCGGAGAAGTCGATCACCACGCGAGACAGCGCCTCGTCCAGCGGCACGTAGGCGTGCCCGTAGCGCGTGATGCCGACCTTGTCGCCGAGCGCCTCGGCCACCGCCTGGCCCAGCACGATCCCGGTGTCCTCCACCGTGTGGTGGTCGTCGATCTGCAGGTCGCCGTCGGCCGTGATCTCGAGGTCCAGCGCGCCGTGGCGGGCCACCTGGTCGAGCATGTGCTCGAAGAACGGGATCCCCGTCTGCAGCCGGGCCGCGCCCGTGCCGTCCAGGTCCACCCGGACGGTGATCCGGGTCTCGCGGGTGTTGCGCTCGACGGTCGCTGTGCGGGAGGACATGGGGGGCTCGCCGTGACTGGATGGGGGCGCAGGATACCTCACGATCCCCGTTTCCCGACCCGCCCGCTACGACCTCCCCGCCTCCGCTTCCTCCCGCGTCTCGTAGATGTGCGGCGCCACCGCGCGCCCCGACAGCGCCTCGCCGAGCTTCATGCGCATGAACGCGCTCGTCGTGTAGCGCGTGACGTGCGTGTAGCGGGTCTGCTCGAGGCCGTGCACCATCTCCGCCCACGCGTCCAGCAGCGGCTCGGCGATGCGGCAGCCGTCGTAGTTCACGACGACGGCGACCCGCTTTCCGATGGCCTCGCAGCGCTGCTCCACCGCCGCGCGCACGCGCTCCACGTCGTCGCGGGTGTTCACCTGCAGCCCTTCGAAGTTCAGGAACAGGGTGTTGCGCCCGGCGTCGTAGCTGATGCGCTGCTCCATCGCGAGGTCGATCAGGGTGCGTTCCAGGTCCATCGGCGACGGGTCGAAGATCCGCGCGTCCATCTCGCGCAGCGTCCCGATGCGCGGCGCGAAGTCCATGTGCGCGAGGACGTCGCGCTCGACGTCGATGCCGGGCGCGACCTCGGTGAGCTCGAGGCCGTCGGCGCCGAGGCGGAACACGCAGCGCTCGGTCACGTAGAGCACGGGCTGGCCGCGCTCGGCGCCGTAGGCGCCGCTGTAGGTGATCTGCTGCACCGCGTCCACGAGCTTGCGCTGGCGGCCCTCGCTCACCACCGCGAGGCGTCCGTCCTCGACCGCGATGCGCAGCCCGCCCGCGGTGAAGGTGCCGGCGAACACCAGCCTCCGCGCGTTCTGGCTGATGTTGATGAAGCCGCCGGCGCCGGCGAGCCTCGGGCCGAAACGGCTCACGTTGACGTTGCCCGCGCGGTCGCACTCCGCCATGCCGAGGCAGGCCATGTCCAGGCCGCCGCCGTCGTAGAAGTCGAACTGCTGGTTCTGATCCACGATGCAGTCGGCGTTCACGCCGGCGCCGAAGTCCAGCCCGCCCGCGGGCATGCCGCCGACCAGCCCGGGCTCCGCGGTGAGGGTGATCTGCGACAGGATGTTCTCCTCCGCGGCGACCGACGCCACGCCCTCGGGCATGCCGATGCCGAGGTTCACGACGCCGTTCAGCGGCAGCTCGAACGCGGCGCGGCGGGCGATGATCTTGCGCGGGCTGAACGCCATGCGCGGCAGCGAATCCAGCGGGACCCTGAGCTCGCCCGAGAACGCCGGGCTGTAGGCGGTCGCGTAGGTCTGGCGGTGGTGCTCGGCGTCGGACACCACCACGCAGTCGACCAGCGAGCCCGGGATCTCGACCTGGCGCGACGGCAGCGCGCCGCGCGCGGCGACGCGTTCCACCTGGGCGATGACGAAGCCGCCGCTGTTCTTCGCCGCCATCGCCATCGCGAGCGTGTCCAGGGTGAGCGCCTCGCGTTCCATGCTGAGGTTGCCCGCCGGATCGGCGGTGGTCGCGCGCAGCAGCGCGACCTGGATCGGAAACGCCTTGTAGAAGAGATGCTCCTCGCCGTCGATCTCCATCAGCCGCACCAGCTCGTCGGTGGACGCGGCGTTGATGCGCCCGCCGCCGTGGCGCGGGTCGACGAAGGTGTGCAGGCCCACGCGGGTCAGCAGGCCCGGCCGGCCCGCCGCGATGTCGCGGTACAGGTGCGAGATGCAGCCCTGCGGCAGGTTCCAGGCCTCGATGCGCTCCTCGACCGCGAGCCGCGCGAGCTTCGGCACCAGGCCCCAGTGACCGCCGATGACGCGCTTCAGGAGCCCCTCGCGCGCGATGCGGTTCAGTCCGCGCTCCTCGCCGTCGCCCTGCCCGGCCGCGAACACCAGCGTCAGGCCCCGCGGCTCGCCGGTGTCGTCGAAGCGCTGCGCCAGCGCCGCCAGCAGCCGGTCCGGATTGCCGATGCCCACGAAGCCGCTGTTCGCGACGGTGTCGCCGTCGCGGACGATGGCCATCGCCTCGTCGGCGGAGATGATCTTGTCCTGCATCGTGCCCCCTGCGCTGCTCCTGCTGCCGAGAATCCAGACAGCCGTTGCTGAATGTAGAACATGGGCCGGTCGGCCGGGCGCCCCTCCCTGCGGACCGCGGGGGAGGGACGGGCGACGTACCCGTGTCTCACGGTAGCGAACGCCCGCGCGGATCGCCGTTGCGAATCGTGCGCCAGCCCGCGCCGCCGACCCGGCGCCTTCGCGGCGGCGCGCCGCGGGACGCGTCCGTGCCGATGCCGTTTCGACGCGCACGCTCGGGTACACTCCGCAGCCATGAACGCCGATGCCCGCCCCGCCCGCCCCCGCGTGGGCCTGTTCGTGACCTGCCTGGTGGACCTGTTCCGTCCGAACGTCGGCTTCGCGGCGGTGAAGCTGCTCGAGGACGCCGGCTGCACGGTGGAGGTGCCGGAGCTGCAGGTGTGCTGCGGGCAGCCGGCCTGGAACTCCGGCGATGCCGCGGACACCCGCGCCATCGCGTGCCGCGTGATCGAGGCCTTCGAGGGTTACGACTACCTGGTCGCGCCGTCGGGCTCGTGCGCCGGGATGATCCACGAGCAGTACCCGCGGATGTTCGCGGCCAGCGCGCCGTGGCGCGGGCGTGCCGAGGCGCTCGCCGGCAAGACCCACGAGCTGATGAGCTTCCTGACCGACGTCATGGGCGTGGAGTCGGTGCACGCGCGCTTCGAGGCCAGCGCGACCTACCACGACTCCTGCTCGGGGCTGCGCGAGCTCGGGGTGCGCGATCAGCCGCGTGCGCTGCTCGCGAGCGTCGAGGGCCTGACCGTCACCGAGATGCGCGACGCGAACGTGTGCTGCGGCTTCGGCGGCACCTTCTGCGTGAAGTTCCCGCGCATCTCCGAGCGCATGGTCTCGGACAAGACGCGCAACGTCACCGACAGCGGCGCGTCGGTGCTGCTGGGCGGTGACATGGGCTGCCTGATGAACATGGCCGGACGGCTCAAGCGCGCCGGTGCGCCGGTGCGCGTGTACCACGCGGCGGAGGTGCTGGCCGGGCTGACGCACGTGCCGGGGATCGGCGACGGCGCCGACGACTGACGGCCGGCGATCGGTTCACCGGCTCTGACGCGCGCAGGAGGTATCGCACCGATGCAGTCCCAGGCTCACGACTTCAAGCGCCGCGCCGAGGTGGCGCTGGAGGACATGGAGCTGCAGAAGGCGCTGGGCCGCCTGAAGGGCGGCTTCGCGACGGCGCGCGCGAACGCGGTCGCGGCGCTCCCCGAGTGGGAGGCGATCCGCACCGCCGGGCGCGAGATCCGCGAGCACACGCTGGCGCACCTGGACTTCTACCTCGAGCGCTTCGAGGAGCAGGTGCGCGCGAGCGGCGGCCACGTGCACTGGGCGGCCACGGTGGAGGAGGCGCGCGAGATCATCGTCGGCATCTGCCGCGACGCCGGCGCGAAGCGCGTCACCAAGGGCAAGTCGATGGTGGGCGAGGAGATCGGCGTCAACGAGGCGCTGGAGGCCGCCGGCGTCGACGTGCTGGAGACGGACCTGGGCGAGTACATCATCCAGCTCGCCGGCGAGCCGCCCAGCCACATCATCGCGCCGGCCATACACAAGACGAAGGCACAGATCACCGAGCTGTTCCACAAGCACCACTCGAAGCTCGGCCGCACCGAGCGCGTCACCGAGGTCGCGGACATCGTCAACGAGGCCCGCGAGGTGCTGCGCGAGGGCTTCCTCTCGTCCGACGTCGGCATCACCGGCGCGAACTTCCTGATCGCCGAGAACGGCTCGACCGTGATCGTCACCAACGAGGGCAACGGCGACCTGACCAACACCCTGCCGCGGGTCCACGTCGTGACCGCCGGCATCGAGAAGGTGATCCCGACGCTGGAGGACGTGTCCACCATCCTGCGCCTGCTCGCGCGCAGCGCCACCGGCCAGGAGATGTCGTCGTACACCACCTTCTCGTGCGGCCCGCGCCGCGGCGGCGACCTGGACGGTCCGCAGGAGTTCCACGTCGTGCTGCTGGACAACGGGCGCAGCGAGATGCTGGGCAACGAGTTCCACGAGATGCTGCGCTGCATCCGCTGCTCCGCGTGCATGAACCACTGCCCGGTGTACGGCTCGGTCGGCGGCCACGCGTACGGCTGGGTGTATCCGGGCCCGATGGGGGCGGTGCTCACGCCGCTGATGGTGGGCATCGAGAAGACCACGCCGCTGCCCAACGCGTGCACGCTGAACGGGCGCTGCCAGGAGGTGTGCCCGATGCAGATCCCGCTGCCGCGCATGCTGCGCCAGCTCCGCGAGCAGGAGTTCGACGACGGGCTCACGCCGCCGGTGGCGCGCGCGGGGCTGAAGGCGTGGGCCTTCCTCGCGCGCCGCCCGAAGCTCTACTCGGTGATGACCCGCATCGGCATGCGCGCACTCGCGCTGATGGCGCGCGGCCAGGGGCGCCTGCGCTGGCTGCCGGGCGCCGGCGCATGGACCGCCGGGCGCGATCTGCCGGCGCCCCCCGGCGAGACCTTCCAGGCCGCGTGGAAGCGCCGCCGCCAGGGGCTTTCGGGTTGAGCGGCGCGCGCGAGCGGGTGCTCGCCAACATCCGGCGCTCGCTGCGGCGCACGGGCCCGGTCGCCGCGAGCGTCGCGGAGCCGCTCGAGCAGCGCATCGCGGCGCACCGCGCGGCAGTGCAGCCGCGTTACGACGGGCCGCCGGTGGAGCGCTTCGTCGCGAAGCTCGAGGCGGTGCACGGCCTCGTGACCCGTGTCCCGGACCTGGGCGAGGTGTCGCAGGCGGTGGAGGCGCACGTCGAGCGCTTCGGGCTGGGGTTCGAGCTGGTCGTCGCTCCGGACCCCGCGCT
>CBDUCN010000303.1:0-6231 GCA_965365655.1 uncultured Gammaproteobacteria bacterium
ATCCCCTCCAGGCGCGCCTTGAGCTGCAGCGCCAGGTACAGCGAGTAGTGCCGGGCCTGCATCAGGTTCCCACCCTGGAACCACAGCCCGGGCTGCGGGGTGGGCTTCCACATGTTGCGCAGTTCCCCCTCCCACGGCCCGGGGTCGTACGCGGTGCCGGAGCCGACGCCCCAGCACTTGCCGACCCGGTCGGCCACCTCGGCCGAGATCAGCTGCTCGGCCCAGTCGGTCATCGGGCCATAGCCGGTCGCCAGCACGATCAGGTCCGCGGCGATCTCGTCGCCGTCGCTGAAGCGGATGGAGTGCGGGTTGATGCGCTCGACGCCCGCGCTCTTCACGCGGATCGCGCCGTCGGCGATGAGCTGCGACGCGCCGACGTCGATGTAGTAGCCGGAGCCGCGGCGCAGGTACGCGGCGTGGATCCCGGAGCCGTCCTCGCCGAACCAGCAGCGGAAGCCGGCGCGATCCAGCGCGTCGTACAGCGCGGCGTCGCGGCGCCGGATCTCCTCGTACACCGGAACGTTCCACTGCGGCATCAGCCGCATCGGCGCCGACGCGACCGTGAGATCGGCGCGATCGGTCGTGATGCCGGCGGCCACCGCCTGCTCGGAGTAGAGCTTGCCCCACGCGAGCTCCGACAGGCGCTCCGAGCGCGCGACGATGGTCGGCGAGCGCTGCACCATCGTTATCTCCGCGGCGCCCCACTCCCACAGGTCCGCGCAGATGTCGTGCGCCGAGTTGTTCGCGCCGATGATCACGCAGCGCTTGCCCGCGTACGGCTGCCCGCCCGCGTGCGCGCTGGAATGGCACAGCGTGCCCTGGAAGCTCTCGGCGCCGGGGAAGTCCGGCACGTTGGGACGCCCCGACAGGCCGGTCGCGATCACCAGGTGCGCGGGCCGCAGCACGTGCGCGGCGCCGTCGCGGCGCACCGTCACCTCCCACGCGCCGGCGTCGTCCAGGTAGCGCGCGCCGGTGCACTCGGTCGCGCCCCAGAACGCGATCTCCATGACCTTCGCGTACATCTCCAGCCAGTCGCCCAGCTTGTCCTTCGGGCTGAACACCGGCCAGTGATCGGGGAACGGCAGGTACGGCATGTGGTCGTACCACACCGGGTCGTGCAGGCACAGCGAGCGGTAGCGCTTGCGCCACGAGTCGCCGGGGCGCGCGTTCTTCTCGACGACGAGCGCCGGAACCTCGAGGCGGCGAAGGCGCGCCGCGAGCGCGAGGCCGCCCTGCCCGCCGCCGACGATCAGCACGTACGGCTGGCGCGTGTGACCGAGCTCGCGGCGCTCGGCCTCGCGCCGCTCCAGCCAGCTCAGGCGCCCGCGCACCGCGCCGTGCACGGTGCCCAGCTCGCGCGTCGCGCCGCGCTTCTCCTCGAAGCCCTTAAGCTCGCGCAGCGCCGTGAGCAGCGTCCAGCCGCGCCCGTCGCGCAGGCGCAGGTGCCCGACGCCGCGCCCGGCCGCGGTCTCGAACGTGAACCAGGCCTCGGTGACGCCGCCCGAGCGGGTCGCCGCGCCGTCGACGCGGAACGCGCGCGGGCGCACGCCGGCCGCGCACGCGTCCAGCATCGCCGCGACGTCGTCGCGGCCCTCGCAGGTCTTGATGTTCCACGTGAACGCGACGAGGTCGCGCCAGTAGCACTCGTCGCCGAACAGCGCCGCGGCGGCGCCCGCGTCCGCGCGGCCGAGCGCGTCCTCGAGGCGGCACAGCCACGCGGCGGCCTCGCGCCCGGGCGGGTCGTCGTCGTGACCCTCGGCGGGCTCGGCGTTCATGCGGATGGACACTCCGTGGTCGCGGGTGCGGGCGCGTGCCGGTGCGCGCGGGCGCTCACGCCGGGCGGCGCAGGTGCCAGTCGGTGACCTGCTGGTACGCGTGGCCGACGCGCAGCAGCAGCGGCTCGTGCCACCAGCGCGCCTCGATCTGCAGGCCGATCGGCAGCCCGTCGCCGGTGAAGCCGCACGGCACCGACAGGCCCGGCAGCTGCCCGAACGCGCCGGCGTAGGTGTTGCGGGTGCACGCGCGCGTGAGCTCGATCAGATCCGCGCCGCCGTCCACCGCGGGCACGCGCGTGTGCGACGTCGGCGACAGCAGCACGTCGACGCCGTCGAACAGCCGCGCGAGGCCGTGCTTCCACTGCTCGCGGGCGCGCAGCGCGTTCGCGTAGTCGACGCCGGTGTACGCGAGCCCGGTGCGCATGCGCTCGAAGGTCTGCGGGTCCATGCGCTGCGGGACCTCGCGCAGCCGCTCCGCGTGCAGCGCGCACGCGTCGCTGAAGATCACCACCGTCGCGTGCGCGTGCATCCGCTCGGCGCCCGGCACGTCCACGTCGACCAGCGTCGCGCCCTGCGACTCCAGCGCCTTCGCCGCGGCGAGCACCGCGTCGCCGATCGCCGGCTCCACGTCCTCGAGGTAGAAGTTGCGCGGCAGCCCGATGCGCACGCCCGCGACGCCGTCGCCGAGGCGCGGCAGGAAGTTCGCGAGCGGCGCGTCCACCGACGACGGGTCGTCCGCGTCGTGGCCCGCGATCACCGCGAACACGCGCGCGACGTCGGCGACGCTGCGCGCCATCGGGCCGATGGTGTCCTGGCTCGCGCAGACCGGGAACGAGCCCGCGTTCGGCACCCGCCCGACCGTGGGCCGCAGGCCGCTGACGCCGTTGAACGACGCCGGCAGGCGCACCGAGCCGCCGGTGTCGCTGCCGAGCGCGGCGACGCACAGGTCCGCGGCCACCGCGGCGCCGGAGCCGCCGCTGGATCCGCCCGGGATGCGAGACAGATCCCACGGGTTGCGGCACTGGCCCTGCACCGGGTTGTTCGAGCGCACGCCGAACGCGAACTCGTGCAGCGTGGACTTGCCGAGGATCACCGCGCCCGCCGCGCGCAGGCGGCGCACCACCGGCGCGTCGTGGTTCGGCACCCGCTGCGCGAAGTCCAGCGAGCCGCAGGTGGTGCGCAGGCCCGCGGTGTCGATGTTGTCCTTCACGACCACCGGCATGCCGTGCAGCAGGCCGGCCGCGCGGCCCGCGGCGGCGGCGCGGTCGAGGTCCGCGGCGGCCGCGCGCGCGCCCGCGTCGTCGATCGTGATCATCGCGTTCACGCTGCCGGCCGTCGCGTGCATGCGCGCGAGGCACGCGTCGGCCGCGGCGGCGGCGCGCGTGTCCACGCTCAAGCGTCCAGCTCCGGGTAGTGGCGGAAGATGCCGTCCTCGTTGAACGGGATGCGGCGCTCCGACGCGAGGTACGCGGCGATGCGCGGGCGCTCGCGCACCCGGTCGCGGATCGCGAGCACCGCGGGCGCGTCCGGCGCGACGCGCGCCATCGCGCGCGGGAACGCGTACTCGAGCCCCTCGACGAGCTGGAACAGCGCGAGGTCCGCGACCGTGAGCGCGTCGCCGGCGAGCCACGCGCCGGCGGACGCGCACTCCTCGAAGTACGCGAGCCACTGCGCGAGCCGCTCGCCGGTGAACGCGCGCGCGGCGTCGCGCGCCGCGTCCTTCTGATCCTCGTAGAACAGGCCCGCGGCGACCGGGTGGTGCGTGTCGTGCGCCTCGTCCACCGCGTCGAGCACCGTGAGCAGCAGCTGACGCGACGCGAGGCGCGCGGCCTCGCCGTCGCCGGCGAGCCCGTGCCGCTCGCCCAGCCAGTCGCAGATCACGGCCGTCTGGCCGATCACCAGGTCGCCCGCGCGCAGGTACGGCGGCGCGAACGCGGCGTGGCGCGCGGCGGCGCCGTCGCGCAGCGCGAGCACCGCCTGCACGCCGCCGCCGTCGGCCTCCGGGAGGCGCGCGAGGTCCACGTAGTCCGCGCCCGCCTCCTCCAGCACCAGGCGGACGAACTCGCCGCGGCCCTGCAGGAACGGCCAGTAGATCAGCTCGTAGCGGGCGTCGCCGGTGGGGGCTGCGGTCATCGGAAGCGTCTCCTCGCGTCGTGCCGGACGCCGCGGGCGGCCGGCGTGCGTCGTTTGCGTCGTGAGCGCGGGGCGCGACCGCCCTGGCCCTCGGGATCGAGCGCGGGACGGAAGCTGCTACGCCCGGCTGCACGGCCTAGCCTAAAGAGCCGTGCGGGACTCCGCCACGTTCGCGGTTTCGTTCATGCGCACCTGCCTGCTGCCCCAGCTTCCCCCCTCAACAGAGGGAGCGGGTGGGTCGGGCCGAGATGCAGGTGCAGCAGAGACAGGAACGGCTGCTGAGCGGCACCGCGCTGCGATGCACACCGCGCCCGGCGTCCGCGGGCCGCGGCGGGGGGCGCCGCGCCGTCGCGCGCCGATCCACCGCGTCCGGCACGCGGTCGACCGGATTCCGTTCCGTTGCTGATCCGAGCCGCCGCACATACCTCTCTCGCCGGCCCACGCGCGATCCGGATCCTGCGCGGGCATAATCGGCGCGGCGCCGAGCGGGCCGGGGGTCACAGGGTCCCGGCCCGCGGCCACATCGCGCCAGCGGGCGCACGGCCAGCGTCCTTCGGCGCGAGCATCGCACGGGCGAGCGCCGCCGGTACCCACCGGGTCGAGCGTTGCACGGGCAAGCGCCGCCGGTGCCCACCGGGTCGAGCGTTGCACGGGCAAGCGGCGCCGATGACCGTCGGTGCGAGCATCACACGAGCGCGCGCCGCCGGTGCCCACCGGACGCGCATCACGCGGGAGAACGGACATGCACGACCTGGTGAACGCGGCGCAGCGACATTTCGCGCACGAGTACCGCGACGCGCGCGAGCGCTTCCTCGACGCGTGCGCGCGCGCCGGCGTCGAGCCGCGCACCTACGAGAACCCGCTGCAGGGGCCGCACGGCGAGACCCTCGCGACCGACGCCGCGTGGCTCGGCCCGGACGACGCGGCGCGCGTGATGGTGCTCGTGTCCGCGACCCACGGCGTCGAGGGCTTCCCGGGATCCGCCGCGCAGATCGACTGGCTCGAAGCGGCCGGCGCGGCGTCGCTTCCTGCAGGCGTCGCGGCGCTGGTCGTGCACGCGATCAACCCCTACGGCTTCGCGTGGCAGCGCCGCGTGACCGAGGAAGGCGTGGACCTGAACCGCAACTTCGTCGACTTCTCGGCCGCGCTGCCCGAGAACCCCGGCTACGACGAGCTCGCCGACGCCCTCGTGCCGCCGGCCCTCGACGAGCGCACGCTCGCCGACGCCGACGCGCGCATCGACGCGTATCGCGCTCGCCACGGCGAGCGCCGCCTGATGGAGGCCCGGAGTTCGGGCCAGTACAGCCACCCGACCGGCATGTTCTACGGCGGCGACGGCCCGACCTGGTCGCGCCGCACGCTCGAGCGCATCGCCGCCGACCACCGCCTCGCCGACCGCGAGCTGGTCGGCGTCGTCGACTTCCACACCGGCCTCGGACCGTTCGGCTACGGCGAGCCGATCTGCGCGCACACCCCCGACACCCCGAACGTCGCGCGCGCGTACAAGTGGTACGGACGCTCCGTGACCCAGCCGGCGCTAGGCACCTCGTCGTCGGTGGAGAAGACCGGCCTCGCCGAGTTCGGCTGGGAGGCGATGCTCGGCGAGCGCGTGACCTTCGTCGCGGTGGAGTACGGCACGTTCCCGCCCGCGAACGGCCTGCGCGTGCTGCGCCAGGACCACTGGCTGCACGCGCACCGCAACGTCGACTGGAACGACGAGCAGACGCGGCAAATCAAGTCCGACATCCGACTGCACTTCGCGCCGCGCAGCGTCGACTGGCAGGAGATGGTGCTGTTCCGCGCACGCCAGATCGTGCGCCAGGGGCTCGCCGCGCTGGGCGGCGCCCCGGAGGCGGTGCTGGGCGAGGACGCGGGCTGACGCGCACGCGGGCGACAGAAGGCGTTTCCGACAGGGCCTTCCCGGGAAGGCGTTCCCGAGCCCCGCCGGCCGGTGTCCGACCCGCCGCATCGAGCCACGACTGCAGCCTCACGGCACGCACGTCCGCCGTGCGCCACCGGCCCGCCCGGCGCCGCCAGCAAGCCCTGCCGCACCGCACCATCGCCCCGCAGTGGAAACACCCTGCCGCGACTCCTATGATTCCTGACTCCGGCCCATGGAACGGGCCCATCCGGCGAGGGACCGCCGATGAAGGTCACGAAGACCCTGCGACCGGGAGCCGATGGCACCAAGCGCTACCAACGCATCTACGGGGCCCGGCTGGTCTGCGTGCGCTATCGCCGCGACCCCGCCACCGGCCGCCGTCTCACCACCGTCGAGCTCGTCGCCGCGGAGACCCACCCGGCACACGACACGTCCATCCCG